>DASZCR010000042.1:0-10467 GCA_035942915.1 Pyrinomonadaceae bacterium
AAGTGCGCGACGGGCTGCCTGTGCCCGTCGGAGAGGAAGCCGTCAAGTTTTGGATCGAGGTTCTGAGCGCGGATAAGAGCGCAGTTCTGAGACCGATGCCGGTGATAACCGGCATGACGATGCCTCTCTTATTTAAGATCATCGCCGGCGCAGCCGCCGGCACGTATTCGGGAGGGAAGTACGGAGACCTGGTGACGCTCTACCCGACGCAGGACGTGTACACCGAGTCTCTGCAGCGCATCGAGGCATCGGGGCCGTCCGCCGAAGCGAAACTCACGGCCGCCCAGCAATATCTGCTCGGAGGCGGCGGCGCGACTTCGCATGTCGGTTACGCAGACTTCGGTTTGGTGCGCGCGGACGCGGTCGTGCGCTCTGGGATGCCGCTGGCGGAGATCGAGTATCTGGTTCGCGTCAAGGGCGACGACGGCGTCTCCTCTGGCAACGTGCTGGAGCTTTACCACCGGGGGACGCTCGTCTACTCGGAGGCGTGGGACACGTACAACGCGACCGCCAACGGCAAGCGATATCGCTACACGCTCTCAGGTAGCGAAGTGCGCGTGACCAGAGACTGGCAGAACTCGTCGAGCCGGCCGCTCTGGGTTTTCGAGCAGCAGGCACCTTACCCGCTGAAGATTTACTCGCGTGTGAAGGACGCAGCTTACGTCGAGGAGGCCACCATCGGCGGGCTGTCGCAGCCGCAGACGGTCTACTCGGCCGCGCAGATCCGAGAGGATTTCAACCTCGCGCCGGGCGACCCCTTGCCCGCATCCATTAACTTCCGCATTTATCAGGAAAGCTCGGTCGTCGGACGCGGGCGCGAGTTGGAGGTCACGTTATGAGTGAAACAGAGAGGTTGGCGCTATCTTATTTCGCCGACAATGAGCAGTTCGTCGCGCGCAAGCTCAACGAGCAACTCGCCAAGATTGACGCCGGTGTTGCCATCGCCCCGGAAGTCAACGCGCTCATGCACGAGGTCTCGCGCGAGACTTCCGGAGCGCCGGGCGCTGGCGCGACCATCATGCGATACCTCGTCACGCGCCACTTCTATTTCCTGGTGAACCTGAGCGGGAGCCTCGCCAAGGCCGTCACCGGCTCGACCGGCACGGCCACCTTCAGCTTACGCAAGAACGGGACGCAGTTCGCCACGATGGTCTTCACCTCGTCGAACACGGCCGTCTTCACGATGGCGTCGCCAACAAGCTTCGTGCCCGGAGACGAGATCACAATCGTCGCGCCCAACCCGGCCGACGCCACGCTCGCTTCGCTCTACTTTAGCCTGCACGCGCGGCTCCCATTGCGTGTGACGGAGTCGGTCGTCTGGACCTCTCTCGTCAACGCTTCGGCCTATGGTTCGACGCTCACGAAGACGAGCGGGGCTTCCGCCTTCGACGCCGGCGCAGCTTCGACGCGAGCCATCCAGTACGGCGACAGCTCTGCGAAATTCGTCATCCCTTCGGGAAGCATTGCGCTGCACGGCGTCTTCGGACTGAGCAAAGGGAATCCGGGTATTACTCCTGCAGAGATAGATTTCGGTTTCGCTCCGTTCAGTGGCAATATAAACATCAATGAGAGTGGAGCAACGCCGGGCGGCAGTCCGTCGTCGGCGATTCAAGCAAACGACGAGTACGAGGTCGCCGTTGAGGGCACGCAGGTCAAATACTACCGGACGCGTGCGGGCGTGCGGACGCTGCTGTGGACGAGCACTGTGACGTTGACCTCGTCGAACTATCCGCTCTTGTTCGACACGGCGATGTACAGCCCCGGCATTCAGATTCAGAGCGCCGTCATCTCGGGCGTTCTCGCAGAGGCATAAAGTATCGAGTTCCTGCCGGTCGGAGCGGCAAGCTACCGCGAAGGTCGGAAAGGAATGAAGGGGAGGTCGGCGCCGACCTCCCCTTCATTTATTTTGGGATTAACGGGGGTTGCAGATGTGGCGTGCGACATTCCCTTCTTGAACCCAGTAACAAACCTTACGTTGTGTGGTCGTGACTGGTTGAGACTTCGTTATCTTCAGAGGTTCAATGGTCGCGCGCGTAGGGTGTCGGATGTGGCCGCTTGTGGCTGTATCGGCATCGGCAAAGTGAGTAGAGAGCAGTAACAAAAGAATGGTGACGACGTGCAGCATGAATGTCTCCCGACTTTGCTCGACGACGTAAAAAGTTGACGGTGAGTTGGCGTCCACTTTTGACGTATATCGAGCGGGATTGAGCGTTATTGGGCGATGTCAGGAGAAGAACAGATAGTGAGTTTTTAGCCGCGTATTTCAGGTTTACAGCTAAAAATGGCTGTGCCGGCTCAGAGGGAGCGCTTGTGGGGGGCACAAGCGGCGTCTGAGCCGGCACTGGCGGGCACTGTCAAGTTTCGTCGTCTTCGGACGGCTGTCTTGCGACTCGGCCAACTTTTGGGTGTCAACCCCGTCCTCAACGCCGGGGATTATACACCGAGTTCGCAAAGTGTCAATCACTTTTTTGTGACCAATTAGACAAAAAACCGGGCGACCCCCCGTCGGTTGACACAGCTTCAATGTCTTCTTATACTTGCGTGCCTTCAGAGCAGAAACAAGGCCAGGTAGCTCAGTTGGTAGAGCACCTGACTGAAAATCAGGGTGTCGGCGGTTCGATTCCGTCCCTGGCCATCAATTGAATCAGACAGTTGAATCAGATAGTTACGGGCGGCCGATGGGCTGCCCGTTTTTAGTTTGTGTCGGGGAAGGGAGTGAGGCGGTGAATTTCAGGGAGGCGAGGGTAGAGGATATTGAGGCGTTGTCTGAGGTGCGGTTGTCGGTGAGGGAGAACGTCCTGGCCGATGCTCGCAAGGTGACGCGAGAGATGTATGTGGCATATCTCGGCGAGTCGGGTAAGGGGTGGTTGTGTGAGGTAGAGAGAGAGGTGGTGGGATTCTGCATCGCGTCTCTGAGGGATGCGTCAATCTGGGCTTTGTTCGTGAGGCCGTCGGATGAGGGAAGGGGCATCGGCGGAAGACTCTTGCGGCTGGCGACCGATTGGTTGTTTGAGATGGGCGCGGAGAGTATTGTTCTGAGCACTGAGGCGAACACGCGTGCGGATAGATTTTACGAGCAGCAGGGGTGGCAGCGTGGTCAGTTGAAGGCTGACGGGGAGGTCTGCTACCGGCTCGATAAAGCGGGTCGCAGTGGTTGACAACTGTGTGGACGGTCTGCGGGAGTTTGTCTTCGAGCGTGAGCGGCGTTAGCATCGGCGAGCTATGAGAAGAAAGAGACCGACGGATTGCATGGAGGCGGATAGTGAGAGGCTGCTCTCGGAGGCGCAGTCGGCTGATGAGAGCGTGCGTGGCGAGGCCGTCCGTTCGCTGTGTCCATGTCATGCCGGGTGGACTGCGTTCGAGCAGCATGTCGGCGTCGTGTTGAAGGCTCTGGGTGACAGCAGCCGCGTGGTGCGCGCGCACGCGCTCCATGTCTTCATGGATGCCGCGCGGATGCAGGTGACGGAGGAGTTTGAGTATCAACTTCAGGAGGCGGAGGAGTTGGTGCGCCGCAAGCGTGCGTCGCGCTTCCGCCCTGAGGAGGGTGTGTTAGAGGCGAGACACAGGGAGGAACTGAGAAGGCGCAGGGGGAGGCGGCGTTGAGGCGATGTCGGGTCGGGCGAGACGCGTGCTGGTTTACACGGCCGGGCTGTTGATTGCGCCGATGCCGGTGATGCCTTTCGTCCCCGGCACGCGTGAGTTCGCGTGGTCGGTGATAGCTTGCGGCGTGATTTTGTCGGCGGCGAGCTTCTACGTGGCGAGGGGCGAGATGTCCAGACCGCACGACCTGCTGGGCTATAAGTTGATGGCATCGTCGCTGATGACACTCGTGTTTGGTCTCTCGATGGTGTTGGGCGCAATCGTGTACCTGAGCCGCGCGTGAGTGAAGAGCGTGGATGAAAGACGGTATTTATGGGCGAAATCAGCAAATGGCTGATGCACGACGACCAGAAGGAACTGTTTGAAATCCTCTTCGCGGTTACTTTGAATCTGGTCTTCGTCGCGCTCATCGCGTTGCTGCTCTGGCCTCTGGGCAACGCCTTGCTGGCGCTGCGCCTGTCGAAGGGCTACATCGTCCTGTGGCTTGTGATGCTCATGTTGGCCGGGTCGGTCTATCGAGTGCAGGAGTATTTCCGCGTTGACATGTACGAGCACGCCAACGCGTTTCTGTTCTCGAATCTGGCGGTGAGTTGCTTGTTGCAGACGGGCTGGACGGCTTTCACGGCGCAGACCGTGCAGGTCTTCACGGCCGGGGCGAGCATCTGGATGATGTCTGTCCTCTACTTCATAGGGTTTCTTTCCTGTCTCGTCGCGTACTACGTCGTTGCTTCGTTCTATCAGGGTTCCTTCTACAGACTGACGAGTCTGCCCATCAACGTTCTCTCTTACATCGTGTTCTGCGTGTGGCCTATGGCCGGACGCGTGCTGTACGGATGGTTCTTCGAGATGTTCTGAGAGACGCGCCAAGATAAAAACAGAGACGGGCAGCCCTGTGTTGCGACTGCCCGTCTCTGTTTTTGTGTGTGTCCGGGAAAGAGCGTTCAAGAAGCGTCGGAGGCTGGCTTCTTGGTGCGCGTAGAGCTTTTGCGCGCCGTCGCCTTCGTCTTGTTGGTCGCCGCGCGGACGCGCTTCGCAGGCTTCGGTTCGGGTTCGTCGGCCTGCATCGCCGAGCCAATCATCTGCGTGACGGCGCTGGCCGCGCTGCTCATCAGGTCGCCGACGCCGGAGACTATCTGCGAGGGAATTTCCGAAGGGTTCTGCGGGATGACGGAACTGGCGGCTTGCTGTGCGGCCGAGGCGACAGCCGAGACGGCCGACGTGGCCGTGTCTGTGATGGACGAGGCCGCGTTCTCTGCCGTCTCGACGGCCGTGCCGACCGGGTTGAGCAGCGCGTCCCAACGATAGGTGGCCGTCGGCAGAGGCTCTGCGAGACGGCGGAAGACGAGGTCTGTCACGGCCTCGACAATCCAGCGATGGTAGAACTCTCCGACCGAGTAGACATCAGCGTCCGGCGCAGGGTTCATGAAGTCGATGGCGTAAGGGATGCCGTCCTTGATGGCGAACTCGACCGTGTTGATGTCGTAGCCAAGCGCCGTGCAGAGCGTCCGCACGTCTGTGGCGACGCGCCCTGCCAACTCGCCCGTCAGGTAGTTCGGGTCGTGTATGTACTGCTCGCCCGACAGGTACGGCTTGCGCGGGTCGTAGGGCATAATCATCACGTCCTGCTGGCCGACGCAGTAGCAGCGCACGAACTGGTCGAAGTCGATGCCCTGTTGCAGCGTCATGCAGAGCGTCCCCGTCGTGTCGTAGACCTGCCAGAGCTCTTCGAGCGAGTTGACCTTCGTGACGTTCTTCCAGCCGCCGCCGTCGTGCGGCTTGAGGAAGGCGGGGAAGCCGACGTACTCGACGATGCCCTCCCAGTCGAGCGGGAATTCGAGATTCCTGAGCGACTCGCCGGTGATGCCCTCGATGTAGGCTTTCTGCGGCAACAGGACGGTGCGCGGGATGGCGACGCCGAGTTTCGTGGCGAGCGAGTAGTTGAAAAATTTGTCGTCGGCCGACCACCAGAACGGGTTATTGATGACGCGCGTGCCTTCGAGCGCGGCGCGCTTGAGGAAGGCGCGGTAGAAGGGAACTTCGTGCGAGATGCGGTCGATGATGAGGTCGTACTTCCTCTCCCAGTCGAGGCGGACGCCGCCGACTTCGACCATCTCGGCCGTCACCGCGCCCTCGCCGCGCTCGTTAATCCGCTCGATTAGCGCCGCCGGAAAACTCTTTTCCCGTCCGACCAGAATGCCGACTCTGCTCACGTGTTTGGTGTCCTTTCAGGTGGTTGAGATGGATTTCCCCGGCGACTCGGCCGCCACACGAGAGCGCGCGGGTTGCTGTGAAAAACGTGCAATTTACATGCTCGGCGCGAAGGTTGTCAACGCGGCGCGCGGGCATCCGCCGTAACCTTCCGTGCATCAATAGATATGCGCTCGGCGTGGGCGCGCACGCCCGACTCGCCCGACCGTGCAACTATGTTACAATTCAAGAAACGTTTGGCTGACCTCTCCTTGTGCGCCGGTCAACCCGTCAGAGAAACAGTTTTGGAGGAGACATCGACAGTGTTGCGACGCTTCACCCTCTCCGCGCTCGCCTCGGCGATATTCGCCAGCGCGGGGCTTTCGTCCGTCATCTTCGCGCAGGCGACACCGACTCCGTCGCCGCAGCAGACGACGACCACAACGCAGAATACCGACCGGCAGAAAGAGACGGCCAAACCGGCCAAGTTCGACCCGAAGAACCCGACCGCCGAGCAGATTGCCGAGACGGTGATTGCCGTCTACGGCATCCGCGAGCGCCTCGCGCAGATTCGTCGCACGGGCGTCGAACGCGGCCGCATCACGCGCATCAACGGCGAGGGCGTGGCCGAAGAGATTACCTACGAGCGACGCTTCATGCGCGGCGAAACCTCTGACAAAGACAAGATACGCCTCGACCAGCGCAAGCCGAGCCTCGAATACTCGCTCGTCTTAAACGGCGGGCGCGTCTTCGGCGTCGTCAAAGGCACCACCTTCACGCCGCGACAGGACGAGGTGGCCGAGTTCCTGACGCAGAACCATCGCGGCCTCGACGCCCTCCTGCGCTACAAGGAGAACGGCTCGACCGTCGCGCTCGCCGGTAGAGACAAGCAGAAGGGCATCGACATGTGGCTGCTCGACCTGACGGACAAGGAGCGGCGCACGACGCGCTACTTCGTCAGTTCGGCGACCGGTCGCGTCCTCTGGCTCGAATACGAAGGCGCGGCGCAGGGCGGCGCACCGCCCGTCAAATATCGTCGCACCTTCCACGATTACCGCGTCGTGCAGGGCACACGCGTCCCCTATCGCAGCGTCCTCTACGCCGACGGCAAGCAACTCGAAGAGTCGCAACTGCTGACCGTCACCTACGGTATCAAGATGGACGACTCGCTGTTTCAGGGTTCAGACACCACCGCCTCCGGCTACTAGCCGCGCCCGCGTCGAAGTCGCACGACATCCGGCCTTTCCGTCACAAGCGGACGGAGGCCGGATTTTTCGTGCGCCCGAATCTGCGTTGACAGTGCGCGGGCGTGGTCTATCATCCGCTCAGCAGAATTCTCACCCACCCTGCTCACGTTCGCTTGAACGCAAAGGAAGACCGATGAACATCCTCACTCGAAATCATCTCCGCTGCTGCTTTTTCGCCGTCACCATCTCGCTGCTCGCCGGAACGGTCAACGCTCAAACATCTGACGCAATAGTCCGTATTGGTGGGGCATCGGTTAGCCCGATGACCGTTGCCGCTCAGAACGGTAGCTCTAATATCAGCGTCGTCATTTCTACTTTGACGACGTGTGATGAGTTCATCGCCTGCCCCGCCGAGCGGCAATGGAATAGTGTGACCTGCCGTTGTGAACTGGTGTCGCCTATCATCATTGACACGGCGGGCAACGGTTTCGACTTGACGAGCGGCGCTGACGGCGTCGAGTTCGACTTCAATGCCGACGGGAAGCGCGAAAGATTCTCTTGGACAGCGGCCAATTCCGACGACGCTTTCCTCGTCCTCGACCGCAACGGCAACGGCATCGTCGATGACGGTCAGGAGCTATTCGGCAACTTCACCCCGCAGCCTGAAACCGCTGACGCGCACGGCTTCCTCGCATTGGCGAACTTCGATAAGTCCGAGCGAGGCGGAAACGACGACGGCCTGCTAGACGAGCAGGACAGGATTTTCCAGCACTTGCGTCTGTGGCGCGACAGCAATCACGACGGCATCTCTCAGACGCAAGAACTGTTCAAGCTGCCGGAGTTGGACATTGCCGGCATCGACCTCGCGTTTAAAGAGTCTAAGAAGACGGACGAGCACGGCAACCGCTTTCGCTTCCGTGCGAAGGTGCGCGATGCGAAAGGAGCCGACGCGGGGCGCGGGGCGTGGGACGTGTTTCTCGTGAGCGCGTCGCAATAAGACGCACCGATACAGACTTCAAGGACACTCGCAGGCTGATGGGCTTGCGGGTGTTTCTGCTTTTAGGCGACAATCGAATGCATCGAGTTCAATTGTTGAAGCGGGGCGACAGCAGGTGTCGATGGACGGCGCGAAAATATCTATGATAGTATCCGGCCACTTCGTTAACGGCGTTTGTAAATCGTCCGACAAAAATATGGCCGCCGCCCGAACCTCCGCGCTCCGCAAACGCTTCCCGTTCGACACCCCTGCAACCCCGTCTCCGCTTCATTGCGAGTTTAGAGGACTCTACAGATGAGCAATACTCTTGTCGAAATCATGAAACTCGGCCAGTCCATCTGGTACGACAACATCCGCCGCGCGATGCTCACGAGCGGCGACCTTGCGCGGAAGGTCGCAGAGGACGACCTGCGCGGCGTCACCTCGAACCCGACCATCTTCGAGAAGGCCATCACCGGTTCGACCGATTACGACGAGCAGTTGCGCACGCTCGTCGAGTCCGGCCGGAGCGTCTCGGAAATCTACGAAGACTTAGTCGTCGAAGACATCGCGCGCGGCGCAGACATTCTCCGTCCCGTCTACGACCGCACGGACGGTCTCGACGGCTACATCAGCCTCGAAGTCAGCCCCCGCCTCGCCTACGACACGAAGGGGACGATTGAAGAGGCCGAACGCCTCTTCCGCCGCCTCGGACGCCCGAACGTGATGATTAAGATTCCCGCCTCGCAGGAGGGCTTGCCCGCCATCGAGGAGTCGATTTACAGGGGCGTCAACATCAACATCACGATGATTTTCTCGATTGAGAACTACGAGCAGGTCGCCGAAGCCTTCATTCGTGGACTGGAACGGCGCGACGCCGAAGGTCTCTCCGTAGACCACATCGCGTCGGTCGCCAGCTTCTTCGTCTCGCGCGTCGATACGGCCGTCGATGCAGACCTCGAACGACGCGCGAGCGCAGCCGCCACGCCCGAAGAGAAGGCTCTGTACGAGAGCCTGCTCGGCCGCGCGGCCGTCGCCAATGCCAAGCTCGCTTATCAGAAGTTCAAAGAAATCTTTCACGGCGAACGCTTCCGCGCGCTCAGAGAAAAGGGCGCGCAGGTGCAGCGTTGCCTGTGGGCTTCGACCGGCACGAAGAATCCCAAATATTCCGACGTGCTCTACGTCGATAATCTCATCGGCCCGGAGACGGTTAACACCGTGCCGCCCGCGACCTACACGGCTATCCGCGACCATGGTCGCGCCGCGCTCACGCTCGAAGAGGGCATCGAAGAGTGTCGTGCGATGGTGGCGCGCCTCGCAGACCTCGGCATCGACCTCAAGGCCGTCACCGAGAAACTGCAACGCGATGGCCTCGAAGCCTTCGTCAACTCGTTCGACTCGCTGGCCGAATCAATCGAAGCCAAACGCGGCGCGATTCTCTCCGGCATACAGGAAAGGCTGACGGCGCGTCTGGGAAAGTACTCTGAGGCGGTTAACGCCGCCTTGAAGGACGCGGACAAGTCGGACGTGATGCGCCGCCTCTGGCGCAAGGACGCGACGCTCTGGAAGGACGACGAGTCTCATCAAAAAATTATCCGTAACTCGCTCGGCTGGCTGACCGTCGCCGACGAGATGATTGGAGTTGAAGACGAACTTCTCACCTTCGCCGCGCAGATGCGCGCAGACTTTCGTCATGCGATGGTCTGCGGCATGGGCGGCTCGTCGCTCTGCCCTGAAGTGCTGCGGCAGACTTTCGGCCGACAGGACGGCTACCCCGAACTGCTCGTGCTCGATTCGACCGACCCGGACACCATCGCGCATCTCGCCGCGCAGATAGACCCCGCGCGCTGCCTCTTCATCATCGCTTCCAAGTCCGGCACGACGACCGAGCCGCTCGCCTTCTACAAATACTGGTATGACGAAGTCGGCCGTCAGACAGACGACCCCGGCCAGTGCTTCCTCGCCATCACAGACCCCGGCACGTTGATGGAGAAGATGGCGACCGAAGACAGGTTCAGACGCATCTTCCTCAACCCTTCGGACATCGGCGGACGCTACTCTGCGCTCTCCTACTTCGGCATCCTGCCCGCCGCTCTGATGGGCTTGGACATCAGCAAACTGCTCGACCGCGCCGAACGCGTCGTGCACGCCTGCGCCTCGGTCGTGCCCGCGACGGAGAATCCGGGCGCGCGACTCGGCGCTATGATTGCCGAGTGCGCCAGAGCCGGGCGCGACAAACTGACCATCGTCGCAGACCCGCGCATCGCTTCCTTCGGCCTCTGGGTCGAACAACTGCTGGCGGAGAGCACGGGCAAGGAAGGTTCAGGCGTCGTCCCCATCGCGGGCGAGCCGCTCGGCTCACCGGCCGTCTACGGCGACGACCGTCTCTTTGTCGCCATCTCGGTCGGCCGCCCCGACAGCGACACGGAAGCGAAGCTCAAGGCGCTCGAAGCGGCCGGTCATCCGGTCGTCTATCGCACGCTGACAGACCTCTACGACCTCGGCGAAGAGTTCTTC
>DASZCR010000043.1:0-2507 GCA_035942915.1 Pyrinomonadaceae bacterium
CACTTGTCTCGGCCGACGCTTTTCGTTTCCATGCTGTTATACTTTCGGGCGAACGGCCTGCGCCTCGCGTCGCATCGAAACGGCGCGCACGCAAGCGTTCTGTCAGCCAACTCCCCGAACACCAGAACACCGTCTGAGAAGACAAGAGAGGTCGAGAGCGTTTTGAGCATCAATTTTCAACGCCACTACCGCGCGACGTTTATGCTGGTCGGCTTCGCCGCGCTCGTCGCCGCCGTCGCACTGCCCTTCGCCAGCGCGAGTTGCGCGACGCAGATGCCGCGCGCGGACGAGCCTGCCGCCTTCGAGCGTCTGCGCGTGATGACGCGCGGCGGCGTGATTCCCGCCGATTCCGTCCTCGCCTCTCTTGAGGCCGACTATGCGGGCAGCCGCGCGGGCGCGCTCGCACGTCTCGTCCGCGCACGCGCGCGCATCGCTGCGGGCGACTTCGCCGGGGCGGCCTCGTTGCTCGACGCGAAAGACTTCCGCGCGCACACAAACATTGCCGACTACGCGCTCTTCATGCGCGCCGAGGCGCTCGACAAAGCAGGACGCGGCGTCGAAGCACGCGCCGCCTACGAACAACTCGTGCGCGACTTTCCAGACTCGATGCGTGCGCGCGAAGCCCTGCTGCGCGCCGCCAACATGGCATTGGAGAGCGGCGGCGCGGCGGCCGTTCCCGTCTTCGTCAAAAAACTGACCGACGCCGACGACCCGGCCGCGCTCCTGCTCGCCGCACGCGCCTACGAACAGACGAACGACCCTGTCCGCGCGCTTCAGTTCTACAGACGCCTCTACTTCTATGCGCCCGCCTCGAACGAAAGCGACCTCGCGGCGACGGCGCTCGCGCGTCTGAACTCCTCGACCGCACCGGCGACACCCGACGAAGCCCTTGCCCGCGCCGAACGCTTCTACGGCGCGCGTCGCTACACGAACGCCGCCGATGCTTATGCGGAGGCCATCAATCGCTTCCCGCAGACCTCGACGCCCGAAGTGCAACTGCGTCGCGGCCTCGCCGCCTATCAGGCCAAGCGCGCGCCGGAAACGCTCGCCGCCCTCTCGTCCATCCCGACCTCGGCGGGCGAGATGCGCGCCGAAGCGCTCTACACGCTGACGCAGCACCACGCGCGCTCTCGCGCATGGGAGGCGGCACGCACGACGGCCGAAGAGCTGCGCCGCACGTTCCCGCAGAGTCCTTATGCGCCGCGCGCCTTCGTCGCCGCCGGGCAGATGGCGAAGGAGGCGAAGAACAACGTCGAGGCTCTCAACTTCTTCCGCACGGCCGTCGCGGCTTATCCGAACTCAGGCGAGACGGCCGGCGCGCAGTTCGAGTTGGCATGGGCTGCACATGAGGCGCGCAACTTTCAGGAGTCGTCGCGCCTGCTCGTCGAACATCTCGCCAACTACGCCGACAAGAACACGGACAATCGCGGCAAGGCGGGCTACTGGGCGGCGCGCGACTCCGAACGCGCAGGCCAACTCGCGCAGGCGCGCTCGCTCTATCAGGCCATGCTCGCGCGCTACGAAGCCAACTGGTATGGCTATCTCGCCAAGCAGCGACTCGAAGCCATCGAACGCAACCAGACGCGTCTCGGCGGAATGTTGACCGACGAGGTCGAGCGCGCCGTCGCGAACCTCTCGACCGTCACGGTCGCAGACGAGACGGCCGGTGCGAAGGAACTGGCGCACGCCGCGCGCGCAGACCAACTCGACGCCGTCGGTCTCGACGATGCGGCTCACGCCGAACTCGACGCCGCCTTGAAGACAGCGCCTTTGAGTCCGCGTCTGAACCTTGCGAAAGCGCGCATCCATCGCGCTTATGATGAGAACGTCGAGGCCATCAATCTGCTCAAGCGCAGCTTTCCCGACTACTCGCAGATGAAACCCGAAGAGATGACGCGCGAGGAGTGGGATGTCTTCTATCCGCTCGCCTACTGGGACATCATCCGACAGGAGGCGCGCGCCAAGAGGCTCGACCCCTTCATGGTCGCCGGTCTCATCCGACAGGAGTCTGTCTTCAGCCCGCGCGCCGCCTCGCACGCCGCCGCCTACGGCCTCATGCAACTGCTCATCCCGACGGCCTCGACGCTCGCGCGCCGCGAAGGCGTCGGCCGCTCTATCACGCGCGAAGTCCTCTTCGAGCCGCCGCTCAACATCAAACTCGGCACGCAATACCTGCGAGATAATCTCGACAAGTTCGGTCGCATCGAGTACGTCGCCGCAGCCTACAACGCGGGGCCGGGACGCGCCGTGCAGTGGAGAGCGTCGCTGCCTGCGGAGATGGACGAGTGGGCGGAGGCCGTTCCCTTCCGTGAGACGCGCGGCTACGTGCAGGGCGTCGTGCGCAACATGCTCCAGTACCGGCGCCTCTACGACGAGCAGGGGCGCTTCCGCCCCGAGGTCGGCACGCGCGCCCCGCGCCGCGACATCACGCAGGGGCCCGCGCCGCAGGCGAACGAGAACACGCGCCCGCGCCGCGTCTCGAATGAAGAGGAAGAGTGAGCGGGCAC
>DASZCR010000044.1:0-27574 GCA_035942915.1 Pyrinomonadaceae bacterium
AACGCCGCCCTTCGTCTGTGTGTTCCTGCATGCGAGGCAGGGGAACGTGCCTTCAGCCTCTATCCCTTCATCTTCTTGACCTCTTCGGTCAGCACGGGCACGACATCGAAGAGGTCTCCGACAATGCCATAGTCGGCGATATCGAAGATGGGCGCTTCCGGGTCTTTGTTGACGGCGACGATGGTCGAAGCGTTCTTCATGCCGACGAGATGCTGAATGGCGCCGGAGATACCGAGCGCGATGTAGAGTTTGGGTGCGACGGTCTGTCCAGAAGAGCCGATTTGCCGGTCGATGGGCAGCCAGCCTGCGTCGCAGATGGGGCGCGAGGCCGCCAGGTCGCCGCCGAGCGCCTGCGCAAGTTGCTCCGCGAGGGCGAGGTTCTCCTGACTCTTGATGCCGCGTCCGACGGCGACGATGATATCGGCCTTCGAGAGGTCAACGGCCTGCTTGACCTCCTGAAAGGCCGGTTCGGGCTGCATGCGCACCTCTCCGACCTCGACGGCCATCGACTCGACGCTGGCGCCCGTGCCGCGCTCGGCCTGCTCCGCGCGATAAGCGCCCGACTGGAAGGTGGCGAAGACGGGCGGCTCGCCGCTCACGCGCACGTCTGCGTCAATCTTGCCGAGGAAGATGCGGCGCGAGAAGGTGATGCTATCGCCTTCGACCGAAGCGCGGACGCAATCGCTGACCACGTCCTTGCCGAAGCGCGCCGCCAGTTTCGGCGCGAAGTCGCGCACGAGATAGGTGTGCGGCATGATGACGTAGCGCGGGTCAACGGCGCGCACGACACGTTCCATCGCGTCTGTGTAAGCGTCGGGCGTGTACTCCGAAAGCTTCGCGTTTTCGGCCGAGATGACTTTCGAGAGGTTGTAGGCGGCCACTTCCTGCGCGAGCGCCGAGTCCGTGCCGAGGACAACGGCCGTGACCGTCTGGCCGAGCGCCGCACCTAACTGCTGCGCCGCCGCGACGGCCTCAAAAGAGGTCTTATTAAACGCGCCGTCGCGGTGTTCCGTGAAAACTAAGATTCCGTCACTCATAATGTTTCAGTGATAAGCGATAGGTGATAGGTGATGGGTGATAAGAAGAAAGCATTTCTCCTATCACCTATCACCTATCACCTATCACCGTATTCAGATGATGCGCGCTTCGGTGCGCAGTTTTTCGGCGAGTTGCGCGGCTCCGGCCTTGGCGTCGCCGTCGCCGAGGAACTGCGTCTGCTTGGTCTTCTGCGGGAAGTAGATTTTCGAGATGCTCTGGTGCTTGCCCGCCGCGCCGAGCATTTCGGCAGAGGGCGCGACCTCGCGAATCTCCTTCTTCTTCGCCGCCATGATGCCCTTCAAAGTGGCGTAGCGAATCTGGCTGATGCCGGATTGAATCGTCAGCAGCGCGGGCGTCCCAATCGTGTACCACTGATACCACCCGCTCTCCAACTCGCGCTTGACGCGCAGACGTTCACCCGTTGCATCAACCTCGATGACGATGGTCGCGTGCGGCAGCCCCAACAACTCCGCGAGGATGACGCCCGTCTGCGCGAAGCCGTAGTCGTCCGATTGAAGCCCGGTCATAATCAGGTCGGGCTGTTCGTCGCGGATGGCTTCGGCGAGCAGGCGCGCGCCTGCGTATGGCCCGATGTGGCCGAGGTCGTCGCCGACGACGTGGATGGCGCGGTCGGCGCCGCGCGCGAGCGCGTCCTTAATGACCGACTTGACACGTTGCGGCCCCATTGAGCAGACGATGACTTCGCCGCCGAGCTTCTCCTTCAAACGCAGAGACTCTTCGAGCGCGTAGCCGTCCGATTCGTTGACCTCGAAGGAGAGGTCGCCCTCCTCAATCCAAGTCGCTTCCTTGTTGATGCGCAGAATCGCGTCTTTATTGGCGACCTGCTTCATGAGCACGATGATTTTCATAGGTAATCGACAATCAGTAGTTTCGGCCAACCGTCTAGGCTTCTTCGTATCGCTTGAAGAGCAGCGCGGCGTTGGTGCCGCCGAAGCCGAAGCTGTTGGAGAGCGCGTAGTCGAGGCGCGCCTCGCGCGGCTCGTTGGGCACGTAGTCGAGGTCGCACTCCGGGTCTGGGTTCACGTAGTTGATGGTCGGCGGAAGCTTCTCTTCCCTGATGGCAAGGACGGAGAAGACGGCCTCGATGCCCCCGGCCGCACCGAGCAGGTGGCCGGTCATCGACTTTGTCGAACTGACGGCCATCCGATAGGCGTGTTCGCCGAAAGTCTTCTTGATGGCAAGCGTCTCGAACTTGTCGTTGTAGGGCGTGGAAGTGCCGTGCGCGTTGACGTAGCCGACGCTTTCGGGAGAGACGCCCGCGTCGCGTAAGGCCATCTGCATGACGCGCACTGCGCCGGAGGCTGTCTCGTCGGGCATCGTGATGTGGAAGGCGTCGGCCGTCATGCCGTAGCCGACCAGTTCGGCGTAAATCCTTGCGCCGCGCGCGCGCGCGAACTCAAGTTCTTCGAGGACGAGGAGGCCTGCGCCTTCGCCGATGATGAAGCCGTCGCGGTCGCGCTCGAAGGGGCGCGAGGCGTGGAGGGGGTCGTCGTTGCGCGTCGAGAGCGCACGCATGGCGGCAAAGCCCGCGACAGACATCGGCGTGATGGCCGACTCTGCGCCGCCGCAAATCATCACGTCTGCATCGCCGCGCTGGATAATCTTGAAGCTGTCGCCGATGGCGTGCGCCCCGGCCGAGCAGGCTGTGGCCGTCGCCGAGTTAGGCCCCTTTGCGCCGAAGCGAATGGAGACCTGTCCGGCGGCGAGGTTGACGATGGCCGAGGGGATGAAGAAGGGCGAGACGCGGTGCGGCCCCTCGTCCAGCAGCTTCGAGTGCTCGCGCTCGATAGCCCAGAAGTCGCCGATGCCGCTGCTGATGTACGTGCCGACGCGCTCGGCCACGTCCGGAGAGAACTTCTCGCCGCGCGTGACGAGTTGACTATCGTAAATGGCTTCGTCCGAGGCCGCGATGGCGTAGTGGATGAAAGCGCCCATCTTGCGCGCTTCCTTCTTCTCGACGAAGTTGAGTGGGTCGAAGTTTTTCACCTCCGCCCCGATTTTGACCGAGAACTTCTCCGTGTCGAACTTCCTGAGAAAGTCCACGCCGCTCCGACCCGCCATCAGCGCAGACCATGTGTCCGCCACCGTGTTGCCGACAGGCGTGACGAGGCCGAGCCCCGTAACCACAACGCGACGTTTCAAAATAGATATTCCTCCCTCTTCGGGTTCGTTGCCGCGCCGCAGACGGCGAAGCGCGCGCGGACGCGAACGAACGAGCGCCGCACGTACACGTCGCCGCCGCCGTCTCCTCTACTTGCTCTTGTGCTGGTCGATGTAGTTGTAGGCGTCGCGCACGCTCTGAATCTTCTCGGCGTCTTCGTCCGGAATTTCGATGCCGAACTCCTCCTCGAAACGCATCACGAGTTCGACGGTGTCGAGCGAGTCGGCTCCGAGGTCGTCGATGAAGCGTGCGTTCGGCGTAACCTCGTTTTCGTCCACGCCGAGTTCATCAACGATAATCTGTTTCACTTTATTCTCGATCTCTTGATCGGCCATTAGTCCTGCTCCTTCGGTCAATTTAGAGTTCAAAAGCTTAAAAGCCGACGGCGGGCGACCCCGGCCGCAGCCTGACACGCGCGCGTTTGAGAAAACTACTCGGCCACAGCCGACGAAGAACGCTCGTCCGCCGTCGCTTCGACGAGCGCCCTGCGCGCCTCGGCCAGCGTCGCCGCGTCCTCGACGTTCAGGCAGCGCACGGCGTCTTTTCCGGCCGTCTGCCGGACGAGTCCTGAAAGCACTTTGCCGGGGCCGACCTCGACGAACACCTGTGCGCCCGCGCCGACGAGAAACTCGACCGACTCGCGCCAGCGCACGGCCGCCGCAACCTGTCGGACAAGCCCTTCGCGCGCCTCAGGCGCACGACGGACGGGCGCGGCATCGACATTCGAGACGAGCGGCACACGGAGGTCTGAGAAATCAATCTGCTCGAAGTCGCGCGCGAGACGCTCCTGCGCCGGACGCATCAGCGCGCAATGAAAAGGTGCGCTCACGTTGAGTTTGACGGCTCGCTTTGCGCCGCGCTCTTTGAGCAGCGCCGATGCGCGCTCGACCGCCCCGGCATGTCCGGCAATGACGACCTGCCCCGGTGAGTTGATGTTCGCCGGTTCACAGACCTCGCCCTCGGCCGCATCCGCACAGGCTTGTCGAATCGTCTCCATCTCCGCGCCGAGAATCGCGGCCATCGCGCCCACGCCGACGGGCACGGCCTCCTGCATGTAGCGCCCGCGCGCACGCACGATGCGGACGGCATCTCTCAAACTCAGTCCGCCCGCGGCCACCAGCGCCGAATACTCTCCGAGGCTGTGACCAGCGACGAAGTCCGGCGCAGGGAATCCTTCCGCTTCCATCGCGCGCAAGGCGGCGACGGAGGTGGCGAGAATCGCCGGTTGCGTGTTCTCCGTCAGTTGCAACTCCTCGGCAGGCCCCTCGAAGCAGAGCTTTGAGAGCGCAAAACCGAGCGCCTCGTCGGCCTCCTCGAAGACCGTGCGCGCGGCCGCGAACTGCTCGGCCAACTCGCGCCCCATCCCCGCGTACTGCGCCCCCTGACCGGGGAAAATGTAAGCAATCATAAGCGTCTGAGTGATAGGTGATGGGTGATAGGTGATAAGAAAATAGCTTTCTTCCTATCACCCATCACCTATCACTTATCACTTATCACCTACCATCTCATCAAGACCGCGCCCCACGTGACGCCGCCGCCGAAGGAGGCGAGCAGTACGAGGTCGCCTTCCTTGACCTTGCCCATCTCGACGCACTCGTCGAGCGCGATAGGAATCGAGGCCGAGGAGGTGTTGCCGTGCATCTCGATGTTCGAGTAGACGATGGACGAGTCCACGTTGAGTTTGTCCGCGACGGCGTCGGTGATGCGCTGGTTCGCCTGATGCGGAATAAAGAGTTTCACATCTTCGGCCTTGTAGCCCGCCTCTTCGAGCACCTCGCGCGAGACTTCGGCCATCGAGCGCACGGCGACCTTGAACAACTCATTGCCCTTCATCTTGTAGAAGTGCAGACCGGAGGCGAGCGTCTCTGCCGTCGGCGGGATGCGCGTGCCGCCGCCCGGCGAATAGAGTTGCTCCGTGTAGCGGCCGTCCGAGCGAATGCGCGTGGCGAGGATACCGCGCTCCTCACCTTCGACCGCGCCGACGACGGCCGCGCCCGCGCCGTCTCCGAAGATGACGCAGGTCTGTCGGTCTGTGTAATCGACGTAACGCGTCAAGACCTCCGCGCCGACGACGAGGGCATAGCGCGACTGGCCGGAGCGCACCATCTGGTTAGCCATCGTCAAGCCGTAGAGAAAGCCTGAGCAGGCGGCGGCGAGGTCGAAGGCGGCGGCCTTGTGCGCGCCGAGTTCGGTCTGGATGATGCAGCCGGTCGAGGGAAGAATCTGGTCGGGTGTGACGGTGGCGCAGATGACGAGGTCGATGTCAATCGGGTCGAGGCGCGCACGCTCGATGGCCTGACGCGCGGCGCGGACGGCGAACATCGAAGTGTATTCGCCGTCGGCCGCCTTGTGACGTTGGCGGATGCCCGTGCGCGAGGTAATCCACTCGTCAGAGGTTTCGACCATTTTTTCCAGGTCGGCGTTGGTCAACACGCCTTCCGGGTAAGAGCGCCCTGTGCCGAGTATCGCCGCGTTCGAGTTTGCCATCAGAATTGTCTGCCTCTCTTGCTGTGCTGCGGTCAGTCGGCGACGGCGCGCATGGCTTCCAGCTCGCGCGCGTTCGTCTCGGCGACGCCGCGCTCGATGCGTTCGCTCGCGCCGCGTTCGCTAAACTCCTTGACGTTGCGAATGGCGTTGCGAATGGCGCGCGCGTTGGAACTGCCGTGACCGATGACGACGATGCGCTGCACGCCCAACAGCGGCGCGCCGCCGTACTCGGCGTAATCGAGCCGCTTTTTCAAATTCTGAAACGCCGGACGCGCCAGCATCGCGCCCGCCTTCGTGATGGTCGAGGCCGAAAGCTCCCGTTTAATCATCGAGATGACGGCGTCCTGCAACCCTTCCGACAGTTTGAGCATGACGTTGCCGGTGAAACCGTCCGTCACGATGACATCGACCGCGCCGGTGAACACGTCGCGCCCCTCGACGTTGCCGACGAAGTTGAGGCTCGACAGGTCGCGCATCAGCGGGAAGGCCTCCTTCGTCAACTCGTTGCCTTTGGCCTCTTCCTCGCCGATGCTCATCAGGCCGACCGACGGACGCTGCGTCCCCAGAACCGCGCGCGAATAAGCGTCGCCCATGATAGCAAACTGCGCCATGTGATGCGGCTTGCACTCGCTGTTGGCTCCCACGTCGAGCAGGAGCGTCGGCTTGCCCGACTTGGTCGGGACGAGCGCGGCCAGCGCCGGGCGGTCAACGCCGGGCAGCATGCCGAGCACCATCTTGGCCGTCGCCATCGCCGCGCCCGTGTTGCCCGCCGAGACGAAACCGTCGGCGTGGCCTTCGGCGACGAGTCGCGCACCTATCCGCAACGAACTCTTCTTCTTGCGCCGGACGGCCGTCGCGACGGCCTCGTCCATCCCGATGACTTCGGCGGCCTCAATCAACTCGACGCCCCGGTCGCCCTGCCTGCGCCAGCCGCAACGCTTCAGTTCCGGTTCGACGCGCTCCGGCTGGCCGACGAGTATCACGCCGACGCCGAAGTCGCGCGCGGCGGCAAGCGCGCCGTCAACCTCCGGGTGCGGCGCGTGGTCGCTACCCATCGCATCAACGACGACCTTGCCGGTCAGTTGTCGTCCCTGCTTCATCAAAAGCGGCGGAGAAAGTTTGGCGCTGAGGACGGCCAAAGGCGCGCTCCCGGTGTCAGGCTTCCTGCTCGACCCTCACCACTTCGCGCCCCTTGTAGTGCCCGCACTTCGGGCAGACGCGATGCGGCAGACGCGGTTCCTGACAGTTCGGACAGACCATCGTCTGCGGTGCGCGCAGCGCATCATGTGCGCGACGTTTGCCCGTGCGCGCCTTCGAGTGTCGACGTTTTGGATTAGGCATGATGATTACTCCGTAAAATCCGGTGATAGGTGATGGGTGATGGGTGATAGGAAGAAAGCTATTCTCTTATCATCCATCACCTATCACTTATCACCCTTTTCCTTGAGCGCCGCGAGCGCGCTCCAGCGCGGGTCGATTTCCTTGTGTTCGCACGCGCAGGTCTCTCTGTTCAAATCCGCCCCGCAGTGCGGGCACAGTCCTTTGCACTCTTCGCCGCAGCGGAAGCGCGACGGCAGCGCCAGCAACAACTGCTCGCGCACGAGTTCGTCGATGTCAACCGCGCCGCTCTCGTAGAAGGAGAAGTCCGGCTCGTCGCCGCGTATCTCGCGCTCGCCCGCCACGGCCTCTTCCCCGACCGCCTTCGGCAGAAACGAGACTTCAAACTCGACTTCGGCAGGCAGCGTGACGGGCGCGAGACAGAGGTCGCAATCGGCCTCCATGTTCCCCGTCAATTTCCCGCTCACTTCGACGCGCTCGTCCTTGCGCCGGGCTTCACCCTCGACCCGTGTGCCGGCCAGCAGACGCACCTGCTCGTCGCCCAGCTCCAACTCGCCCTCGGCGTAATTGTGCGCGAAGGGCTGAGCCTCCTCCGTCAGTGTCTCGACCTCGATTCGCATCGCGATAACCCTATCAGAAGCGTGCGGCGCTCGAAAACGGCGTCAGCGCAAAAGGTGCAATTATAATGGTCGCGGCGCGGGTGTCAAATTTTGAGACGCCGGAAGCGACCCGGCCACGTCCGCTTGCTAAGTGTCGAGCGCGTCTTTGTGCAGAGCGGCGGCGAGCCGGTCGTCGCCGCCCGTCACGAGTCGCTTGCGTCCGTGCCGGAGCGCGCCGAAAGGGTTCGGCGGCGGCGGCGCTTCGCCCGCACGCGCAACGAGGCGGCGCGCCGTGCGATAGCGCGGCTCATCGGCGTCGAGCGAGCGCGCCGTGTCGAAGGCCGCGACCGCGCTTTCGCGTTCGCCCAGACGCAGGTGGACAAGCCCCAACAGGTAGAAAGCCTCTCCGTAGTCGGGCGACATCTCGACGGCCTTGACGAGATGCCTGAGCGCCATCCGGTTGCGCCGGAGTTGAAAATAGACGAGGCCGACGACGTAGTGCGCTTCGGGACAGTTGCGCGCCGCCAGCGCACTCTTGAACTCTGCGAGCGCCGATTCCCAGTCCGCCTCGGCGGCGCAGAGTCGGCCGAGTGCGTAGTGCGCGGCGTAGGAGTTTTCGCCGTGCCGGAGCGTCTCGTGGAGCAGTTCGCGTGCTCGCTGCGCGTCGCCCTCGTCGCCGCAGGCGAGGCCGAGCAGCAGGCAGACGCGCCGGTCGTCGGGTTCGGCCGCGCGCGCGCGCGACAGGTAATCGCGCGCCAGAGCCGTCTTGCCCGCGCGGAAGAAGTGTTCGCCGAGGAAGGAGTTGAGCGGTGCGTTCGTCGGCGCGAGCGCGGCGGCGCGCTCCAAGAGGCGCACGCCCTTGACCGTGTGCCCCTTGTCGAAGCAGGCGAAGCCCTCGCGGACGAGATTGTTGAACGCTTCGCGCTCGCCGCCCGTATACCCGGCCGCCACCGTCAGACGCAACTCCTCGCGCGCGCTCGTCTCGGCCACCGACAGCGCGTCGCGGTCGCAACGCTCGCGCCACGCCTCTTCAATCTTGCCCCGGTCAACCGCCTTCGTCTCGTCGAGCGCGGAGATGAGCGTCTCCAACAGCACGTGGTCGAAGTAGGAGGTGCGCGCATGGCGCAGGAGCAACTCCAAACCCTGCTCCAACCTTTCGGCGACGCGCATCAGCCTGTTCTCAAGCGCCGAGACGCGCTCAAGCATGTGTTCTTCGTAATTGCCCGCGACCGACGCTTCATCTTCGTAGCGCAACGTCGAAGGCTCGACGACGAGCATCAGGCGCGTGCCGCAACGCACGCACGATTCATCCTCGACGCGGTTGGCGGCGAGGCATCGCTGGCAGAAGATTTGTCCGGCGCGACTCTTCATCACGGCGCTTATCATAAATGAAGAACGCCGCATGATGAATGTGAATCTTCATCCGGCGTCCTCGCGGAAAAGGTTTTCCGCCTCAGTATTCGTAGAAACCGCGTCCCGTCTTGCGGCCGAGCCAGCCCGCATCGACGTACTTCTTGAGCAGCGGGCACGGCCTGTACTTCGGGTCGCCCAACTCCTCATGCAAGACGTTCATGATGGCGAGGCACACGTCGAGGCCGATGAAGTCGGCGAGCGTGAGCGGCCCCATCGGATGGTTCATGCCGAGTTTCATGATGCCGTCGATTGATTCGCGCGTGGCGACCGACTCGTAGAGCGCGAAGACGGCCTCGTTAATCATCGGCATCAGCACGCGGTTCGAGACGAAACCCGGCGAGTCGTTACATTCGAGCGCCGTCTTGCCCAACTTCTCCGTCAACTCGCGCGTGCGCGTCCAGGTCTCGTCCGAAGTGGCGATGCCGCGTATGACCTCGACCAGTTTCATCACCGGCACGGGGTTCATAAAGTGCATCCCGATGACTTTGTCAGGACGCCGCGTGGCGGCCGCTAGTTTGGTGATGGAGATGGAGGACGTGTTCGAGGCGAGCACGGCTTCGGGTTTCGCCACCTCGTCGAGCGTGCGGAAGACCTCTGTCTTGACGGCGAGATTCTCCGTCACGGCCTCGATAACGAAGTCCGCCCCGGCGAGCGCGCGCAACTCGGTCGTCGTCTCGATGCGACCGACAATCTCGCGCTTCTCATCATCCGTCAGCCGTTCCTTGTCCACGTCGCGTTGCAGACTCTTATCGACGGCCTTCATCCCGCGCGCGAGGAACTCCGCGCTGATGTCGCGCAGGACGACGCGATAGCCGGCGCGCGCCGCCACCTGCGCGATGCCGTTGCCCATCGTCCCGGCTCCTACCACTCCAATCGTTTCGCTCACGATACCCGTCTCCCTGCCCGACACGCTTCTTATCGTTCGACGGCCAGCGCGACGGCGTTTCCGCCGCCGAGACAGAGCGCGGCCAGACCGCGTCGCGCGTTCCGCCGCTTCATCTCGTAGAGCATCGTCGTCAGCAGGCGCGAGCCTGACTGTCCGATGGCGTGGCCGAGCGCGACCGCGCCGCCGTTGACGTTGACGCGCGCCGGGTCTAACTCCAACTCGCGCATGATGGCGATGGCCTGCACCGAGAAGGCTTCGTTCAACTCGATGAGGTCAACCTCGTTGAGCGTCCACCCGGCCTTCCTGAGTACCTTGCGGATGGCCTCGACGGGAGCCATCATCACGAGTTCGGGCTGGATGCCGGAGGTGGCCTGCGCGGCGATGCGCGCCATCGGTTCGACGCCGAGCGCCTGTGCGCGCTCAAGCGAAGTGACGACCAGCGCCGACGCACCGTCGTTGACGCCGGGCGCGTTGCCCGCCGTCACCGTCCCGCCTTCGGACTTGAAGGCCGGTTTGAGTTTGGCGAGGGCTTCGAGCGAAGCGTCTTCGCGCACCGGCTCGTCGCGGTCGAAGAGCACGGGCGCGCCCTTCTTCTGCGGAATCTCGATGGGCAGAATCTCTTCTGTGAACTTTCCGGCCTTGATGGCGGCGGCCGCCTTGCGATGCGAGTTGAAGGCGTACTCGTCCTGCTCTGCGCGCGTCACGCCGTAGCGTTCGGCGACGACCTCGCCCGTGTTGCCCATGTGATAGTTCTCGAAGGCGCACCAGAGGCCGTCGTGAATCATCGCGTCGATGAGCGTGCCGTTGCCGAGGCGATAGCCCTCGCGCGCGCCGCGCAGCAAGTAGGGCGCGTTCGTCATCGACTCCATGCCGCCCGCGACGGCCACTTCGGAGTCGCCGAGTTGAATCCCCTGCGCGGCCATCATCACGGACTTCAGACCCGAACCGCAGACCTTGTTAATCGTCACGGCGGAGACGCCGAACGGGATGCCGCCGTTTAAGGCAGCCTGCCGCGCGGGGTTCTGTCCAAGCCCTGCCTGTATGACGCAGCCCATGATGACCTCGTCCACCTCTTCGGGCTGTACCCCGGCGCGGCGCACGCTCTCGCGCACGACCATCGCGCCCAACTCAGTTGCGGTGAAACCTTTGAGCGCCCCCTGAAACTTCCCCGTCGGCGTTCTCACTGCGCTGATAATGACGGCCTCTCTTCTGTCCGGCATGAAATTCCCTTTCCTTCAAAATCCCGCGCGCGCCGCGAAGTTCCCGCCGACACGAAAGCGCGCGCACAGTTCGCGTGTCATCAAGCATTTAAATTGAATGGCGGTGATTCAACAAACGATTATACGTTGGCCGAAGGGGGTGTCAAGCAAGCGTCTGACGGCTCGGAGCGCGCCCGTTTTCGCTTTTGATGTGTCTGTTTGAAAATGGCGTCGGCCGGGTGTTAGACTCCTCGACGTTTTTAATCAACGGGCGTCGCCGCTTTCCGCAGATTAGTAATTTAAGGACGATGCCTGCCGTCTCCAAATATATGTTGAAGAACGCCTCTCGCGCACGCTGACATTGGAACTTTATGCAAGCTCTCATACTCGCGGGCGGTAAGGGGACGCGCCTGCGCCCGCTCACGGTCTACACGCCGAAGCCCGTCGTCCCGATTTGCAACCGCCCCTTTCTGCTCTACCAAATCGACACGCTGCGCCGCGCAGGCATCACAGACATCACGCTCTCGCTCTCTTATCAGCCCTCGAAAATCGAGCAGCAACTCGGCGACGGCTCCGACTACGGCGTCCGCCTCAACTACACGACCGAGCCGCAGCCGATGGGCACGGCCGGGGCTTACAAGTTCGCCGAAGAGCTGATTCGTGAGCCGACCGTCGTCTTCAACGGCGACATCCTGACAGACCTCGACCTGAGCGCCGTCATCCGCCAGCACACCGAACGCCAAGCGACGGCGACGATTGTCCTCACGCCGGTCGAGAATCCGAGTGCTTACGGTCTGGTCGAGACGGACGCGGAGGGGCACGTCCAGCGTTTTCTGGAAAAGCCGAAGGCCGACGAGATACGCGTCAACACCATCAACGCCGGGACGTATGTGCTTGAGCCGCACGTCCTCGACATGATTCCGGCGGGCGAAAATTACTCCTTCGAGTACGGCCTCTTTCCAGACCTCCTCAAACGCGGCGAGCCATTCTACGCGCACGTCCCGCGCGACACTTACTGGATAGACATCGGCACTCCGGCGCGTTACCTGCAAGCGCATCAAGACCTGCTGGCCGGTCGCGTCGGGCGCGTCGAGGTCGGCGAGCGGCGCGGGCAGTTCGATGCCGCCACGCACGCAGAGATAGACGCGCTCTCAGTCGTCGCAGACGATTGCACCATCAAGCCGGGCGCGCAGATTATCAACTCCGTGCTCGGACAGGGCTGCTACGTCGAGGAGCGTGCGCGCATCGAGAACTCTGTCATCTGGCCGCACACGCGCGTCGGCGCGGGCGCGCACGTATCGGGCGCGATTGTCGGTCGCGGTTGCCACGTCGGCCGCGCCTCGCAGGTCGGCGCGGGCGCGGTGCTCGGCGACAAGTCTTCCATCACGGATTACACGCAGACGGGAGGCGCTTTGTGAGTCGTGCGCGCGCGGCGGGGTTGCTGCCGATACGCTTCGGCACGGACGGGTGGCGCGGCCTCATCGCGCGCGAATTCACCTTCGAGAATCTCGAACGCGTGACGCAGGCTTACGCCGACTTTCTTCGGCAGTCGCAAACGGGCGCGACGACGGATGAGAATAACGCTCAACGCCGGTCGGAGCCGCCGCGCGTCGTCGTCGGTTACGACCGGCGTTTTCTGTCGGAGCAGTTCGCGCTGCGTGCGGCCGAAGTCCTCGGCGGCAACGGCGTCGCCGTCTCGCTCTTTGACGCGGACGTGCCGACGCCGCTTGTCTCTTGGGCGGTGCGCGACCTTGCGGCATCGGGCGGCGTCGTCATCACGGCGTCGCACAATCCGGCGCTCTTTAACGGCTTCAAAATCAAAGCGCCCTGGGGCGGCAGCGCGACGCCGGAGACGACCGTCGAGGTCGAAGCATTGGTGGACGCGCGTCGGCCTGCGCGCGGGCAGTTCACTCCGGCACACGAAGAGCGTTTGCGCGCCTCAGTCGATGCGTACCGCAGACAGGTCGCGTCATACGTCGATTTGGAACGCTTGCGAAGCGCGCGTGCGCGCGTCGTCGTAGACGCGATGCACGGGACGGGCGGGCATTGGGTCGAGAGTTTCCTGCGCGGCGGGGCGCTCGAAGTCGAGACGATACGGGGCGAGCGCGATACGCTCTTTGGCGGCGTCGCGCCGGAGCCGATTGACCGCAACCTCGCGCCGCTCAAACGCCGCGTCGAGGAGCGCGGCGCGCTCATCGGGCTGGCGACCGACGGCGACGCAGACCGTCTCGGCGCGGTCGGGGACGACGGCGCGACGATGACGATGCACGAGGTCGTGCCGCTCGTCCTGTTGCATCTGGCGCGGCGGCGCGGGATGACTGGCGGCGTCGTCCGCACCTTCTCGCAATCCGTCCTGCTCAAGCGCATCGCGGAGGCCGAAGGGTTGAAAATTTATGAGACGCCCATCGGCTTCAAGTACGTCGCAGACCTGATGCTGCGCGAGCAGATTCTGGTCGGCGCAGAGGAGTCGGGCGGCATCGGCGTCGCCGGACACTTGCCGGAGCGCGACGGGATTTTGAATTCGCTGCTGTTGCTCGAAGCGGTCGTCGCGGCCGGACGGCGTCCGACCGAGATGGTGCGCGAGATGCACCGCGAGTTCGGCGAGTTCTACTTCGGCCGGCGCGACATGCACGCGGAGGTGGCGCGCGGCCTCTGGGTGGTTGACCGCCTCGCCGCCTCGCCGCCCGCGCGCGTCGGCGGCTTCAGCGTCTCCGGCGTGGAGAATTTGGACGGCACGAAACTGCTGTTCGCAGACGAGTCGTGGTTGCTGTTCCGGCAGTCGGGCACGGAGCCTGTGCTGAGGATTTACGCTGAGGCGACCTCGAAGGATAAACTGGCGGGGCTGCTCGACGAAGGCGTGGCGCTGGCGGAGACGCTGCCCTGAGAAGTTCGGACACGTACGATTTTTCGGAGGCCGCGCGCACCTCACAGGCCGCGCGGAAACATTCTCGTCGCTCACGACGTAAACGCTACTCCGCAACTCCTGACTGTTTTCAATTCTCATTTGTCGAAGACGAAAACTTAAAGCTCTCCTGCTATGCCCGAACTGCCCGAAGTCGAACTTGTGGCGCGCGCGCTCGACCGTCTGGTTGCAGGCCGCCGCATCATCGCCGCCGAGCTGTTGCGCCAGCGCCTCGCGCCGGAGACGCCGCCGCGTGAGTTCGCGCGCCGCCTGCGCGGCACACGCCTCGTCGGCGTCGGCCGTCGCGGCAAACACCTGCTCTTTAAATTCGACAGCCCCGTCGTCCTCCTCGCGCATCTGCGAATGACGGGACGCTTCCTGCTGCTGCCGGACGAGGTGCGCCTGCCGAAGCACACGCACGCCGTCTTCTATCTCGACGACGCGCGCCGCCTCGTCTTCACAGACCAGCGCCACTTCGGGATGATGAAGCTCGTCGCCGCCGACGAGTTGCCCCTGACGAAAGAGTTGTCGGCGCTTGCTCCCGAACCGTTCTCCGACGAGTTCACGACCGCCTATCTGCGCGACGCGCTGAGGCGTTCGCGCCGCACGCTCAAGGAGACGCTCTTAGACCAGACGAAGGTGACGGGACTCGGCAACATCTACGCGGCCGAGGCGCTGCACATCGCGCGCGTCAATCCGTTTACGACGGCCGCAGACTTCTCCGCGCGGCGCGTCGCGCGTCTGCACCGCGCCATCCGCGACGTGTTGGCCGAATCCATCGCACATGGCTCGACCATGAACGTTGACCCGGAGAACATCGACGGCAGTTACTTCGGCGGCGCATACGAGGGGCGCTGGCGCGTCTACGACCGCGAGGGCGAACCCTGCGGCGGCTGCGGCGCTTCCATCCGTCGCCTCACGCATGCCGGACGCTCGACCTATTTCTGCCCGCGCTGCCAGCGCCGTTAGCAGAACACCGAAGAGATGAACTGTTCCTCACCTTCTCGCGCGCCATCGGCGCTTCCCGCGTGAAACTTTTCGGTTCTCTCGCGGGAGACGCAGGCGACGCACGGAAGAAGACTTTTTCGACCGAACTATCCCGACAGGAGACGACTTCTCATGTTGAAAGCCATCGCGTTTTTTCTGTTGCTCGTCGGCGCGTGCGTGCCGTCCGTCGCAGCGCAGACCCGGCAGCCTTTGCTCTTGCAGAAGCCGACCGTCAGCCGCACCCAGATTGCTTTCGTCTATGCGGGCGACATCTGGACTGTGAGCCGTCAGGGCGGAGACGCCAAACGACTGACGACGGGCGTCGGCGTCGAAACCAATCCGCTCTTCTCGCCCGACGGCCAGACCATCGCCTTCACGGGCGAGTACGACGGCAACTTCGACCTCTACGTCGTGCCCGCAGAGGGCGGCGTGCCGCGTCGCCTCACCTATCATCCCGGCAACGATTTGCTGCAAGCCTGGACGCCCGACGGTCGTGGACTGCTCTTTCGTTCGGGGCGCCACAGCTACTCGCGTTTCAATCGTCTCTTTGTCATGCCGCTCGACGGCGGGCTGGAAACTGAAGTCCCTCTGCCGATGGCCGAAGAGGGCGTCTACTCGCCCGACGGGGCGCGGCTCGCTTACGTCCCGCTCGGACGCGCCTTCACCGTCTGGAAGCGTTATCGCGGCGGGCAGACGACGCCGGTCTGGATAGCCAACCTCTCGGATTCGAGCGTCGAACGGATTCCGCGCGACAACTCGAACGACTTCAATCCGATGTGGGTCGGCAGCAACGTCTTCTTCCTCTCCGACCGTAACGGCGCGGTGACGCTCTTCTCCTACACGCCCGGCTCGAAGAAGGTCACGCAGGTTGTCCGCAACGACGGGCTTGACATCAAGTCGGCGTCGGCCGGCCCCGGCGCTATCGTCTACGAACAGTTCGGCTCGATACATCTCTACGACCTCGCGTCGAACCGCGCGCAGGCCGTCGATATCAACGTCGCGGGCGACCTCCCGTCCGTGCGCCCGCGCTTCGAGCGCGTGACGAACCGCATCAGCACGGCGGCCATCTCGCCGACGGGCGCGCGCGCCGTCTTCGAGGCACGCGGCGAGATTCTGACCGTCCCGGCCGAGAAGGGCGACGTGCGTAACCTGACGAACACGCCCGGCGTCTTCGAGCGCGACCCCTCCTGGTCGCCCGATGGAAAATGGCTCGCTTACTTCTCCGACGAGTCGGGCGAGTATCAACTTCATCTGCGCCCGCAGAGCGGCATGGGCGAAGTGCGCAAGATTAGCCTCAGCCAGCAGCCGACCTTCTTCTACTCGCCCACATGGTCGCCCGACAGCCGAAAGATTCTCTTTACGGACAAGCGTCTGACGCTCTGGTACGTTGACGTGGCGACGCCGGGCAGCGCGCCCGTGCGCGTCGATACGAACACCTACGACAACCCGCAACGCTCGTTCGACCCCGCATGGTCGCCCGACAGCCGTTGGATTGTTTACACCAAGCAACTCAAGAACCGTCTCTCGGCCGTCCACGTCTATTCGCTCGACACGCGACAGGCGACGCAGGTGACCGACGGCATGAGCGACGCGCGTTACGCCGTCTTTGACAAGAGCGGCAAGTATCTCTACTTCACCGCCAGCACCAACGCCGGGCCGTCCTCCGGCTGGCTCGACATGTCGAGTTTCGGACGCGCCATCACGCGCAGCCTCTACGTCGTCGTCCTGCGAAAAGACCTGCCCTCGCCGCTGGCACCGGAAAGTGATGAGGAGAAGGTAGCGCCTGAGGCCGCGCCCACTCCGCCCTCCGACAAGAAGAGCGGCGAAGAGGCTGCGGCCGACTCTGCGGCGCAGACGCCCGCGCCCGTCACAGGCACGCCGGGGCCGCCCGCGACGACGCCGCCTGCGACCGCCAACGCGCAGGCCAAAGCCAAAGAGGGCGAGACTCGCATCGACTTCGACAACATCAGCCAGCGCGTCCTCGCGCTGCCGCTTCCGGCGCGCAACTACATCGGCCTCGGCGCGGGCAAGGCCGGGACGGTCTTCGTCGCCGAAGTCGCCATCGTGCCCGTTCCCGGCAGCCCGCAAGGCGTCACGCTCAGCAAGTTCGACCTCGACAAGCGCAAGGCAGACAAGGTGCTCGAAGGCGCGAACTTCATCGACTTCTCCCACAACGGCGAGAAGTTACTCTATCGGCAGGGCGAGAATTGGTTCATCGTCGGGACGGCGCAGCCGGTCAAGCCGGGCGACGGCGCGCTGCGTCTCGAAGGCATGGAAGTTAAAGTTGACCCGCGCGCCGAATGGACGCAGATGTACCGCGAAATCTGGCGCATCGAACGCGACTTCTTCTACGACCCGAACCATCACGGCCTCGACCTCAAAGCGGCCGAAGCCAAGTACGCGCCCTATCTCGAACAGGTGGCGAGCCGCGCAGACTTGAACTACCTCTTCTCCGAGATGCTCGGCGAGTTGTCCGTCGGCCACCTCTTCGTCGGCGGCGGCGACCTGCCCGAAGCGCGCCGCGTGCGCGGCGGACTGCTCGGCGCAGACTTTAAGATTGAGAACGGGCGCTATCGCTTCGCGCGCGTCTACAACGGCGAGAACTGGAATCCGAACCTGCGCGCGCCCCTCACGCAACCCGGCGTCAACGTCACGGCGGGCGAGTACCTGATAGCCGTCAACGGCCGCGAGGTGCGCTCGACCGACAACGTCTACAGCTTCTTCGAGGGGACGGCAGGCAAGTCTGTGCTCATCAAGGTCGGGCCGAACCCGGACGGCAGCGGCGCGCGTGAAGTGGTCGTCGTTCCCGTCGAGAGCGAGACGAACCTGCGCAACCTCGCGTGGATTGAAGACAACCGGCGCAAGGTTGACCAGATGAGTAACGGCCGCCTCGCCTATGTCTATCTGCCAGACACGGGCGGCGGCGGCTACACCAACTTCAACCGCTACTACTTCGCGCAGATTAACAAGGAGGGCGCGGTCGTTGACGAACGCTTCAACAGCGGCGGCACGGCGGCCGACTATATCGTTGACTACATGCGTCGTCCGCTGCTGAACTACTGGGCGACGCGCGAGGGCGAGCCTTTCACGACGCCGGTCGGCTCGATTTACGGGCCGAAGGTGATGATTGTCAACGAGTATGCCGGTTCGGGCGGCGACGCGATGCCCTGGTACTTCCGCAAGCTCGGCATCGGCCCGCTCATCGGCAAGCGCACGTGGGGCGGACTCGTCGGCATCTACGACACGCCGCAACTCATCGACGGCGGCTTCGTCACCGCGCCGCGCGTCGCCTTCTTCAACACCGAAGGCGAATGGGAAGTGGAGAACTACGGCGTCGCGCCCGACATCGAGGTCGAGTTCGAGCCGCAGGCGTGGCGCGCCGGACGCGACCCGCAACTCGAACGCGCCGTGGCCGTCGCACTGGAGGCGCTGCAAAAGAACCCTCTGCCGCAACGCCGCATGCCCGCCTACCCGAACTATCACAAGCAGACGGGCGCGGGACGAAACGGCGCAGGACGCGCCTCCTCAGGCGGCGCGCGTCAGTAAGCCCGAAAGTAAAAGGCGGGGCGGAGGATAGTTTCTCCGCCCCGCTCTGTTATCACGTACAGGCGGCGGCGATGCCTCCTGCTATTCCTCCGACGACAGCGCCGATAATTGCCCCACCACCGCCACCAATCGCTCCGCCGATGACCGCCCCGCCTATTACTCCGCCGACCATTCCGAGGCTGATTCTGTTTGAACGGGAAATGGCCGGAGCCGCCACGACGTTCGGCGACGCGCCATCGCCGGCAGGCGTCTCAATCGGCCCGCTTGAGGCGAGACCCGCAATCGCCAGCGCGACCGGGCTTGACGCTGCTTTGTCGAGCATCCGCTCGTATGTCTGGCGCACCCTCCGGGCAGCAGCCTCCGGGTCGCCTTTGCCGCGCTGCGCCGCGAAGATGGTCTTGCAAATCTCGTTTATTTCTTTGGCCTCTTGAGCGTTTATCAACCTGTTCTCTTGCAGTCTTCGCGTCCCTTCCCTTGCGGTCTTGAGTTGATTGCCCGGACGTTCATTGAGCAAACGTTCGACCTCTGCCAACACAGACACTCGAAAATCTCCCGCTGCAACTGCCACGTTCAGTGAATGTGTGGCTTCAAGCGTGAGGAGCGAATCGAGCGACAAGTTCGTTCGAGGTTGCTTCGTGGCGCGTCGTCGGGCGGTTCTTTGGGGAGCAGATTTTTTAGTCGTCATGGGACAAGCCTCCTTCGGCTGGTTGTGAAGTGTGAAGGTGGTGGCGAGGAGGATAATGCGAGGAGGGATAGGACGAGGAGGATGGGACGAGGAAGACGGCAGGCTTATATCATCATTCCCACGAAGCGACAATCTCTTTCGTCGCTCACGCTTTCTCAACCCGCCGCGCGGATTCCACACCCGGTTCTTTTTTATCGTCTGCTTGACAGAGTGGCGCGCGAGAGCGTATAAGCGCGTCTATCAAGCGTGGTGAGTTAAGGCGACTTGCGGCCACGTAAAATAAACCGCTAAACAGCTCGGCGCTCGACGGCGCACGTCACTTCAGACTTCGACGAAGTCCCGCGTTGTTTGGCGCGGGACTTCTTTCTTTATGGAAAATTTCAGAGACTTAATCGAGAGCGACCACGTCACCGTCTTCGACGGCGCGATGGGCACGATGCTCTACGCGAAGGGCGTCTACATCAACCGCTCCTACGACGAGTTGAACCTCTCCAACCCCGACCTCGTCCGTGAAGTTCACGCCGAGTACGTGCGCGCCGGAGCCGAAGTCATCGAGACCAACACCTTCGGCGCGACCACCCCGCACTTGCAGCAATACGGACTCGAAGGAAGCGTCCGTCTCATCAACGTCGCCGCCGCACGTCTCGCGCGCGAGGCCGCAGCCGGGCGCGCTTACGTCGCCGGAGCCATCGGCCCGCTCGGCCTGCGCATCGAGCCTTACGGCCCGACCTCTTTTGACGAGGCCAAAGACTTCTTCAAGGAACAGGCGTCGGCACTCCTCGAAGGCGGCGTCGACCTCTTCGTTCTCGAAACCTTCTCCGACATCTCCGAGATGCGTCAGGCCATCCGCGCCGTGCGCGAACTCTGCGACCTGCCCGTCATCACACAGGTCACCATCCAGAACGACGGCAACACCTCCTTCGGCACCACGCCCGAAGTCTTTACGGCGCGTCTGGACGAATGGGGCGCAGACGTTATCGGACTGAACTGCGGGGTCGGCCCCGCCATCGTCCTCTCGGCGGTGGAGAAGATGCGCGGCGTGACGACGAAAAAGCTCTCGGCGCAGCCGAACGCGGGCTTCCCGCGCGACGTGCAGGGCAGACAGTTCTACATGTGCTCGCCGGAGTACATGGCGAAGTACGCCAAGCGGATGATTCAGGCCGGAGTCAAATTCATCGGTGGCTGCTGCGGGACGACGCCCGCGCACATCAAGCTCATCTCCGACGCCGCGCGCGCCGTCTCGCCTCGTCTTTATCGCAGCGCCGCCGCCAACGCCTCGACGCTGGTCGCCAAAGAGCCTGCGCGCGTCGAAGAGTTGAAGCCTGCGGACATACAGGTTGTCCCGCCCGAAGAGCGCTCGAACTGGTCGCGCCGTCTGGTTGAAGGAAAGTTCGTCACGACGGTCGAGGTGCTTCCGCCGAAGGGCTGCGACGCGCAGCAGACGCTCGACTCGATACGACTGCTGAAAGAGGCGGGCGTCAACGCCGTCAACATCCCGGACGGGCCGCGTGCGCAGACGCGCATGAGCGCGCAGGCGACGGCCGTCCTCGTCGAACGCGAAATCGGCCTCGAAGCCGTCCTTCATTATTGCTGTCGCGACCGCAACCTGCTCGGCATGATGTCAGACCTCCTCGGCGCGGCCGCGCTCGGTCTGCACAACCTGTTGCTGATTACCGGCGACCCGCCGAAGATGGGGCCTTACCCGGATGCGACGGCCGTCTTCGACATCGACTCCATCGGTCTGACGAACATGGTCAACAAGCTCAATCACGGCCTCGACCTCGGCAACAATCCCATCGGCTGCCCGACCTCCTTCTGCATCGGCGTCGGCGTCAATCCGGGCGCGATAAATCTCGACGAGGAGATTAAACGCTTCGAGTACAAGGTTGAGGCCGGAGCGGAGTTCGCCATCACGCAACCCGTCTTCGACGCAGAGCAGTTGCGCGACTTCCTCCGCCGCGTCGAGCACGTCCGCATCCCCGTCGTCGCAGGCATCTGGCCGCTTGTCTCCTATCGCAATGCCGAGTTCCTGCACAACGAAGTGCCGGGCGTGCGCGTCACGCCCTCCATCATGGAGCGGATGCGCATCGCTTCCGAGAAGGGCAAAGAGTTTGCGCGCGAAGAAGGCATCCGCATCGCACGCGAACTCCTGCTCGAAGTCCGCGACCGCGTGCAGGGCGTACAGGTTTCCGCGCCCTTCAACAACGTCCGCTATGCCCTCGAAGTCTTCGAGGCGCTCGACGACACGGACTCAGTCGCCATCACCAGCAACTCGGCCGGTTGAGCGACCGGCATCGGCCAAAATAGTGAAGGGGCAGAAGACATTGTCCTCTACCCCTTCAAGAGTTATGTCGCGCCTCTCGTCGCGCGCTTGGCAGGTGTCAGTCGGTCAGCCCAGACCGCAACTTACGGCGCGTCCGGCGATTCTTGCTGCTGTCGTCGAGATTCTTGACCCCCGCAATCTGCATCCTGAGGTCTTTGACCCGACGCGCTTTCTGCGTCTCGACTCCTCTGAGACCTTTGACCTTCTGCTCAAGTTGAGCGACGTTCGCCCTCTTGCGCGTGACGTGAGCGGTAGCCATCTGACCCTTTTTGCGTGTCCTCGTCGCGCGGGCAATGTCCTCTTTGAGCGCCTTCAGCGTGAGACTGGCTTCGGCAATCTGCCCTCTCACTCCCGCCAGTTCATTCTCGGCTACGGCCAGTTCTTTGTTCAGTTTTTTGAGCTTGAGTTGTTTCTCGTTGATGCGGCGCTGTATCGCAGCCTCTTTCTGCTCAAGACTCTCGATGTACTGCTCTTTCTCCTGAACCGCGCTCTCCTTCTGCTCTTCAGAGGTCTCTTTGATTTCGGCGCGCGCTGGTTCCTGCGGCGCCGCTTCCGCCGGAGATGTTTCGCGCGTGACGTTCGGCTCAGTCTGCATCGACGGAGTCTGAACATCCATTCGTGCCTGCTGCGGCGCAGGCTGGCGAGACCATATCAGCACGGCCACGATAACGACGACTTGCAGGATGGCAAGGATGACGATGAAAACGAACATCGTCTGCAACTTGCGACCCAGTTGGCGTCCCGTCGCGTTGTCATCTCCCAAATCGAGAGGGACAACCTTTTTCGCAGCCTTCTTGTTAGGAAATTTCACTCCGTTGAGTTCGGAAGTTGAGTTCGGATTGGCTGACTTTTCGGACTTCTGAGACTCGGTGGCAGACGAGTCGGCCGAGCCTTTCGGAGGGACTTTCATCGGCATGCCGCACTTGCGGCAATAGTTTGAGTCCAACTCCGATTCCACATGGCAGTTGCTGCACCTCATGGCAATCGCTCTTTCTCGCCGGAAGGGGGCGGATTGACTTGTCGATACGGACGTGACGTTCGAGAACGGCGCTGCAAGGAGTCAGCAGATGGGGAGAACGTCAGCACGACTTCGCCGGGCTCTAGTCGGCATGTGCAGCGAGTATAGGAGAGTAAATCTCAAAGCGTCAATATTTATCTTTCCCTGAAAGTTGCACACCGCGCCGAGATTTCGCTTGCATTTTTCCGCGCAGCCGATAGAATGCGCCGCATCTCGACAGAGACCGCGCATAGACTTCTGCGCCGACATCCCACCCACGACTAAGTTCTTTCCTCCGCGCCGGTTTCCACCCGCTCCGCCGCTTCGGACAAAAGACGGAGAAGAAGCCTTGAAGCCTCTCGCAAGGCGGCGTCTGCTCTGGCTCGCGCACGTCTGCGCGCTGCTCCTCGCGTGCGGCCTCTGCGGCGTGCGCTCGCAGACCGCCGCGCCCCGCCGCATCACCAACACGACCGCCGAAACTCTCAACCTCAACCCCTCGCTCAGCGGCGACGGTCGCAGCCTTGCCTTCGAGACGACAGCATCCGCGGCCGACAACTTGCCCGGCGGCTTTCGTCTCATCCGCACAGACCTCGCGCGCGACCCCGTCGCCCCTCATCAACTCGCCGCCGCGCGCGCTCCTGCGCCTGCCCTCTCGCAAGACGGCACGCGTCTCGTCTTCAGCAGCAAAGACGACCCGCTCGGCCGCAACCGGGACGCCAACCCCGAACTCTTCTTCTTCGACGGCACGACCCTCTCGCAACTGACCGACACCGTCGCGCGCGACAGCGCGCATCGACACTCCGACGGCTGCTTCCAACCCTCCATCTCCGACGACGGTCGTCTCGTCGCCTTCTCATCCAACCGCGACCTCGCGGGTCGCAACCCCGACGGCAACTCCGAACTCTTCCTCTTCGACACGGACACGCGCCGCTTCACACAACTGACCGACACGACCGGCGTCGTCGGCGCGTCCGACGCCAAGTTGAGCGGCGACGCTTCCCGCGTCGCATACCTCTTCGACCGCTCCGCACAAGGCGCTGAACCGACCGACGCGCGCGACGTGTCCCTGTTCGACAGGCGCACCAATTCGACCCGCGTCGTCGCCGCACAGGTTGAAGGCGCGGCCTTCGCCTACGGGCGCGCCATCAGCGACGACGGCGCACGCCTCGTCTATTCGGCGCAGACCGCGCGCAACACGACGCAAGTCTTTCTCTACGATGGACGCAACAACCTTCTGCGCCAACTGACCTCGCTCGGCGCACGCGCCACAGACGTTCCGCTTCATCCGACCCTGAGCGGCGACGGCTCGCGCGTCGCCTTCGCCACACGCCGCCGCGTCAACAATGCGACAAACGCGGATGCCAGCGTCGAACTCTATCTCTACGACATCCCGACTGCCGCCGTCACACGCATCACGGACGCGCCCGCCGCCGCCACCGCCGAAGTCGTCTCCTCGCTCAACGACGACGGCAGCCTCCTCGCCTTCAGTTTCCCGCGCGTGCTGACGGACGCCTCCGTCCCGGAAGTGTTTGCCAACAACCCTGAAATTTATCTCGCTCCGCTTGCGCCACGCGCGCCCTTCTCGACAGACCTCCGCATCGTCAACGCCGCCTCGCTGCAACCGTCGGTCGCTCCCGGCGCTATCACCATCGCACGCGGCTCTCTGTTGGCACTCTCCGCGACTCACGCCGCGCCTCCATTCAACACGAACGTCGGCGGCACGTCGCTTACAGTCAACGGGCGCGCCGCGCGTCTCTTCTACGTCTCGCTGACGCAGATTAACTTTCAAGTGCCGCCCGACACCGAACCGGGCGCGGCGCAGTTCGTCGTGCGCAACCCGGATGGATTCGAGATACGCGGCGAGGCGCACGTCGCGCTGCACGCCCCCGGCCTCTTCACAGAACGCGCCGACGGTCACGGCCACATCATTGCGCTCGCCGCGCAGACGCTCGGACGCGCCCCCTTCGACGCGCTCGACGCTGAAGGCGACCCGACGCGCCTTCTCCTCTTCTGCACGGGCATCGGCCATCCGCCCGACGTGAGTGTAGAGATTGATGGACGCCCCGCGAGAGTCGAAGCCGTCTCACACTTGCCCGACTTGCCGGGACTCGTGCAAATCAACGTCGCACTGTCTTCACGTCTTAAAGGAGCGGGCGTCGTCTCCGTCGTCGTGCGTGCGGGCGCGGCCGTCAGCAATCAGGCGACGCTCGCGTTGACTGACGGCGGCGGCCGTCCACGTCCCGTTCGCATCGAGATTGCGCCCGGTTCCGCGACGATTCCCGTCGGCGGCACGATGCGCTTTCGCGCGACCGTCCGCGACGCGGCCGACGAGATAATTGAGGATGCGGCTGTCGTCTTCACGGCGGATGATGAGAGCGTGGCTCATGTGGACTCAAGCGGCGTGGCCGCAGCGTTGCGAGATGGCGTCACGTCAATCACGGCCGTCGCCGGTCAGGTTTCGGTGAAGGCGCAACTGAAGGTCGTCGAGCGAACGCTGGTCTTTAACGAAGTGCTCGCAGACCCGCCCGACGGCGTGAACGGAGACGCCAACCGCGATGGCACGCGCAGCGGCGCGGATGACGAGTTTGTCGAACTCGTCAACGCGACGGACGCGCCGCTCGACGTGTCCGGCTGGACTCTGAAAACACGTGCTCTCTCAGGCGCATCCGAGACGACGCGCCACACCTTCGCGGCGCGCACGTCGATTCCGCCCGGCGATGCGCTCGTTCTCTTCGGCGGCGGCGGCGCAAACTTCGACGCCGCGCATGCGGCCTTCGGCGGCGCACAGGTCTTCACGGCTTCGAGCGGCGGCCTCTCTTTGACTAATGCCGGGCTGAGCCTGCTCGTCCGCGACGCCGAAGGCAATCTCGTCGCGCAACTCTCATATGGCACGCCGTCCGACAATCTCGGCGGCGACTCGCTCAACCAATCGCTGACGCGCTCGCCAGACATCACAGGGCAACTCGTCAGGCACACGGACGCCGCTCCTTCAAGGCGCTTCTCACCGGGCGTCAAACTCGACGGGACTTTCTTCGCGCCGCGCACGGGACGGCTCACGCGCGTCGAGATAGAACCGCTGACCGCAACCGTCTTTGCGGGAGAGACGATGCGATTGACGGCGCGTGCCTTCGACCATTTCGGCCGTCCGATGACAGGCATCGAAATCAACTTCGCGTCGAGCGCGCCCGAAGTGGCGCACGTCTCCGGCGTCGTCCGCGAAGCCTCGACGGGCTTTGTGACAGCCACGCTCTCAGCACAGACGCCCGGCGCGACGCTCGTCACGGCGACGGCCAACAGCGGCGCAGCCAGCGTGTCTTCATCAGCCGCGCGGCTTGAAGTGAAGCAGCCGCCGCCGCGAGTCGCACGCGTCGAAATCTCTCCCGCGTCGGCTCTCGTCGGCATCGGTGCGAGCCGTCAGTTCACGGCGCGTGCATTCGACGGCGCAGGTGCGGAGATTAAAGACGCGGTCTTCGAGTGGAGTTCGAGCGACGAAGCGGTGGCGACGGTTGACGCGGGCGGTGCGGCTCGTGCGTTGAAAGATGGGGTTTGTGCTATCGCGGCGTCGGCGGGCGGCGTGAGGAGCGAGGCGGCGCGGCTCGTCGTGGCACGCAAGGCTGCGCCGGACGAGTTAATCATCAACGAGATTTTCGCCAATCCCGGCGCGGGCGGCGACGCCAACCGCGACGCCACACCGGGCAGCGCCAGCGACCAGCGCGACGAGTTCGTCGAACTCTTCAACGCGACGCACCTCCCGCTCGACCTCTCCGGCCTGAATCTCTACGACTCGACCAGCACGCGCCGCCACACCTTCCCGCACGGCACGATTCTCATGCCGGGCGCGCCTCTCGTCCTCTTCGGCGGCGAGACGGGGACGGCCGCGCGCTCGAACATTCCGGGCATCCCTGCCGGAATCGACTCGCGCGCAAACGTCCTTCCGAACGCCTCTTTCGGCGGCGCGCTCGTACAGGTGGCGAGTACCTACGCGTTGACGAACGGCGTCAGCAGCGCGCTCGGTCTGAACAACACCGGGACGACGACGAGCGCGGCCGACTGTGTTCGCATCGTCGATGGCACGATTACGGCGTCGGGCATCGTCGGCAGGCTCATCGCGCAGGTCTGTTACTTCAACACCAATCAGGCGACGATTGCCGACAAGTCTCTCACACGCGGCGACGGCGAGGCGGGCGGCAATCGAGACCTTTTCTCGAACGGCGCAGGCAACCATCTCCACACGCGAATCGATAACAGCGCGTCTGCCTTCGATGGCAAGTTCTTCTCGCCCGGCCTGAGGCGAGACGGCAACCCGTTCGTGTTCGTTTGGGAAGTTGTGTCGAGCGTCGAGAGCGCGGCGCGACCGCCGTGAGGATGTCGCCTCTTATCTGTCGTCTCTTATCTGATGACTCCCGTGAGCGGGCTTGATGCGCTGGCGTAGAGGCGCTTGGGCATGCGTCCGGCGAGGTATGCGTGGCGACCGGCTTCGATGGCGAGACGCATCGCCGTCGCCATTCGCGCAGGCTGCGCGGCCTCTGCGATGGCCGTGTTCATCAAGACGGCGTCGGCTCCGAGTTCCATCGCTACGGCGGCGTCGCTCGCCGTGCCGACGCCCGCATCGACGATAATCGTCGCCTCCGGCAACTGCTCGCGCATGATGCGTAGATTCGCGGGGTTCTGCACGCCGAGTCCCGACCCGATGGGCGCGGCCAGAGGCATCACGGCGGCGCAGCCCGCGTCGAGCAGTTTCTTCGCCATGATGAGGTCATCCGTGAAATAGGGCAGCACGGTGAAGCCTTCGCGGACGAGTATGCGCGCGGCTTCGAGCGTCTGTTCGTTGTCGGGAAAGAGCGTCGTCTGGTCGCCGATGACTTCGAGTTTGACGAGTTCTGTGCCGAGAGCTTCGCGCGCGAGCCGCGCAGTGCGCACGGCGTCTTCGGCTGTGTAGCAGCCGGCGGTGTTCGGCAAGATGACGAGAGAGGGGTCGAGATGGTCGAGGAA
>DASZCR010000045.1:0-23075 GCA_035942915.1 Pyrinomonadaceae bacterium
CCCCCCCCCCTCCTGCTTTCTACGTCTCTTTCGAGGCTCTCTTATCTGCCGGTGTTGGTCGCGCTGCGCCTTCTCGGTGCGGGTCGCGTGCCGCGCGGCTGTCCGACAAGCGGGAGCGTGCGACCGTCTGCAAGAGCGCGCCCCTTTTTGATGCTCTCGATGCTGACGACGAACTGCGTCGTCGGCGTGACGCGCGCGAGCATCCGACGCAGTGTCCGTTCGTCTATGTCCGATTCATCGACGCCGCTTGCTGCGAGTTCGGCGCGCAGGCGTTCGACGGTCGCCGTCTTGCGGCCGTAAACGTCCGGGTAGAGATGGAGGACGCCTTCCTCGACCACTTCCGTGTCGTAGTCGATATCAACAGGCAGCGGCTCATCGAGGTTAACCCACGTCTCGCGCAGCGTCGCCTTCGCCTGTGCAATCTTCTTCGCCGAGACGGGCAGCCCACGCGCGGCGATAATCTTTTCGGCGAGGTCGTAGAGGTCGGAGCGCAGCATGCGGACGCAGCCGTGCGAGACGAGGCGGCCGAGGTCGCCCGTCCCCTTCGCCTGATGAATCAGATAACCGCCGCCGAGCGGAATCTTAACCTTGCCGAGCGGATTGCGTTTGTCGGTCGCCTTGATGACCTCGCCCGGAGAGACGCTCGACATCTCCTCCACCCACTCGCTCGCGGGCGGAATCCACGAAGGGTTGTAGATAATCTCTTTGGCGAGACGGTCGCCGATGACGAGCGGAAACTCTTTGCGCCCGACGCCGATTGGATAGGTCTTCACTTCCATCCCGTTCTGCCAGAGAGTCAGGCGGAACGAAGGCACGTTGACGGTGATGCGAATGTCTGTCTGACCGGGTTCGAGCCGCGTCCGTTCGATGCGCCCGCCCGTGAACTTGTCCGAGCGCGCCGACTCGAAGCGTTCGGGCGGCGTGACGGGCGGGATGGTCTGCGCACGCGTCGGCATGCCGACCGAGAGCGCGAACCAGACAAGCAGGAGCAGCGACGCGAGGGCGGCTCCCCTGTGTTGCAAAATCTTCAAGCTCTTCATCTCCCAAACGATTTTTTTTAAATCACGCTTCTTCAATAGATGCGCGAAAGCCTGTGCGGGCGGCTCGCAAAATTGCGCCCGTCCGCGGCCCTCTCAAGCCTTCGCGGCCAGACCGGCGACGGCCGCCACCAACTCTTCCGGGATGACCGGCTTGGCGACGTGCAACTGAAAGCCCGCGTCGAGAGCGCGCGTGCGGTCTTCGGCGTGCGCGTAAGCCGTCAGCGCGATGGCAGGCATGTGACCGCCGCGCTCGGCCGCCAGCCCGCGCACGCGCTTGATTAACTCGTAGCCGTCTGCGTGTGGCATCCCGATGTCTGAGACGAGCACGTCGAACTGCGCGCGGTCGAGCGCGTCGAGCGCCTCGGCCGCCGAGGCGACCGCCGCGACGTGTGCGCCGCGCCGGTTGAGTAGAGACTTGAGCAGAACGCGCGTGTCTTCGTCGTCATCGACGACGAGCACGCTGACGCCGCCGAGCGGCTCGCTCTGCGCCGGAGCGTGTGCATCGGCGCGTGCTTCGTCAAAGGTCTGCGGGCGCGGCGCGCCGGGTTCTTCTTCGCGCGTCGGCAGCAGCGGGAAGCTCATGCGGAACGTTGCGCCGCGCCCTGCGCCTTCGCTCTCGGCTCGTATCTGTCCGCCGTGCAACTCGACCAGATGGCGGACGATGGCAAGCCCCAGACCAAGCCCGCCGTGCTCGCGCGTGATAGCGCCGTCGGCCTGCCGGAAGCGGTCGAAGACGAAGGGCAGAAACTCCTGTGCGATGCCCTGCCCCGTGTCCGTGACGACCACTTCGGCCTGAGCCTCCACGCGCCGCAGATGCACCTCGACGCGTCCGCCTCTTGGCGTGAACTTGATGGCGTTCGATAACAGATTCCAGACCACCTGTTGCAAGCGGTCGGCGTCGCCGGAGACGGGGCCGACCCGCTCATCGACATCTATCAGCAGTTCGACGCCGCGCGCCTCGGCGGCCGGTCGTGCGCTGAGGGCGGCGGCCTCAATAATCGGCGACAGATTGACGGGGCGCACATTGAGACGGAGTTTGCCGGTGATGACGCGCGACACGTCGAGCAGGTCGTCAATCAGTTGCGTCTGCGCGATGGCGTTGCGCTCAATCGTCTCGATGGCGCGCGCGGTGGCCGCCGCGTCGAAGCGTTCGAGGCGCAGCAGTTTCGCCCAACCGAGAATGGCCGTCAGCGGTGTGCGCAGTTCGTGCGAGAGCGTGGCGAGGAATTCGTCCTTGAGACGGTTGGCCTCCGAGAGTTCTTCGGCGCGCGCGCGCAGTTGTTCTTCCAGACGGCGGCGCTCGGTGATGTCTTCGTGGACGAGCACGACTTCGGAGACGCGACCCTGTTCGTCCTTGACGGGATAGATGATGGCCTGCACCCAACGCTGCGGATTCTCGTGCTCGGTCTTGCCGGGGATGGTCTCCTCCGGGTCGTAGAGGATGGCCGGGACTTCAACGGTCTCGCCGCCGAAGCCGCGCACGATGTAGGGCATGATGCCCTTCTCGACGAGTTGCGCGTCCTGAAGGATGTTGTATTCGCCGAGCCGTTCGAGCGTCACGCCCCAGAGCTTTTCCCACGCGCGGTTGACGCGCAGCGTGCGACCGTCGGGCGCGAAGATTTGCGTGCTCAGCGGCGACTGTTCGACGAGCGTGCGGAAGCGTCGCTCGGAGGCGCGCAGCTCTTCGGCCGCGCGTTCGGCCGCGCGTCGTGCGCGCGCCTGCGAACGCACGACGGCGAAGAGGACGAGACTGAAGAGCAGTCCGCCGATGAGGACGTAGGAGACGAACCAGCGGCCGGGGCCGAGGTCTGCGCCGGGACGGCTGACGAAGTGGAGCGTCCACTGGCGTCCGGGCGCGTCGAGCCGGGTGGTCAAGTCGAAGCGCGGCGCGGCGTCGCGGTTGTTGCCCGCATGGTCGGAGCGGTGAAGCAGGTTTTCGGGTCGCGTGTCCGCACCGTCGAAAACATCGAAGGCGACGAGCGGGTTGCGCTCCGCGCCGAAGATACCTTGGAGCAGGTCGTCGGCGCGGAAGGGGCTATAGACGAAGCCGCGCAGACGTGCGCGCCGCTCCTCGACGCTCGCCGGAGCCGTGTCGCCCTCGTAGACCGGGACGTAGATGAGAAAGCCCGCCTGCTTCTCCGGGCCTATCTCCTGTACGAGCGTGACGCGCCCGGTGGCGGCAGGCGCGGCCGTGTCTCTGGCGCGTTCCATCGCTTCGCGCCGGACGGGTTCGCTGAACATGTCGAAGCCGATGGCCGCCGCGTTCCGCTCGTCGGCAGGTTCGAGATATAGGATGGGGAAATACTCTTCGCGCTGGCCTTCGGGTCTGATGCGAAAAGCGCGCTCGCCTTCACGCTCGCGCAGGCGCGCCGTCACACGGTCGGCTTCCGTCGCGGGGACGCGCGCGGCAAAGCCGAAGCCTTGCGCGCCGGGATAACGTCGGCGCAGGTCGAGTTGTTGGGCGAAGGCATGAAACTCTGCGCGTCCGGCGTCGGGGCGCGCGGCAAAGAGGCCGCCGCCCGCGCTGAGCAGCGCAACGTATGTGTCGAGACGGTCTTCGATGGCGTCCTGCGTGCGACGCGCGGCATTCTCGAACCGGAGACGGTCGGCCGTCCTGATGGACGAGGCGACGTAGTAGGCCGCCAGCGCCGTCAGCGCGAGCGAGGCCGCGAGCACGAGGTACGGACTCCAGATGCCGCGACGCGACTGTTGTCCTGCGGGTTTCGCTTCCACCTGAAAATCTTAGCCTGAAAGTCTGGCGACGGTTGCGCTTCAACCGTGCCAGAAGAGTTTGTAGTAGAGATAGAGGGCTTGAAAGACGCCGATGATGAGGCCGATGACGGCGCCGAAAATCTCGATGGTCTTGAGATGCTGCTTCGCCACCGACAAGACCAACTCTTCGAGCTTCTCGACCGGATAGCCAGACACCTTCTCGCGGACGATGCCGCCGACATCGAACTCGGCGATGGCCGACGGCAGACGCTCGCGCGCCGTCGCCGTGATGCGCTCGGTCAAAGCGGCGGTCGCTTTGTCGATGGTCTCCGGCGAGACGTGGTCTGTGATGCGGCCGATGGGGGCGACGAGCAGGCGTTCAATCTGCGCGCTGAGAATCGCGTTGACGGTGCGCGCCGTCTCCTCGCGCGACAGCACGGAGAGCAGCCCCTTGGCGAGAAAACTCTTGAGGCGCTCGGCCGAATCGGGACTGGCGTGTTCGAGAATGGCGCGCAGCGTGTGTGGGCGCACGCGCTCAAGCGCGTCGGTCGCGTAGGCCGAAACGGAGGCCGAGAGTTCCGGGCTGCGCGCGAGCGCGAGGATGCGCGAGGCGACCTGTTCTTTGACGAGCGCCAACTTGTCGGGAGCAATCTGCCCGACGAGTTCGTTGATGGGGCGCGCGAGCACGCCGTCGATGGTCGAGTTCAAAAACTCTTCAGCCTGCTGCTCAAAAGCCTCGCCGCTCAAAAACTCCTCGACGCGTCGCGGCAAGGTCTTGTTGACCATGTCGTCAACTTCGGTGTGGATGCGCTCGCGCGAGACGAAGATTTTTTTGAAGAACGAAAGCTGCTGGTAATAGTCGTCCACCTCGCGCTTGATAAGCGCGCCGATTTGTGTGCGCGTGCGCTTATTGGTCGCAATCTCGGTGAGGTGTTGGACGATGGGCGGAACCTGACGGTCGATGCGCTCCTTGATGATGGCGACCGTCTCCGGCGTGAACATCTCGGCGAGCGTCGCGTTGCTGGCGGCCAACTCGTCGAGCCGCGCGCCGACGAAATCCTTCACCTTCGTCTCGAAACCGCGCTCGGTGACGACGCCGCGAAAGCGTGATTCGACGAAGTCGAGAATCTGATGGAAAGTCTCTTCGCCGACCGTCTCTGACAGACGTTGAGACAGTATTTCATCAACGCGCCGGTCAACGAAACTCTCGACGGCCTCGGCCGTCTCCTCGCTTCTCAGCACGTTCGTCACGTACTCGGCGACCCTCAGTTGGAGAGCCGCGACGGCGTCGAGCACGGGCGCACGCGCCGCGCGGGGCAATGCCTCGATGAAGGACGGATAGGGCTTGTCGAGCAGTTCGCGCGCGTAGGAGTTGACGAAGGTTTCGACCTTGCGGCGGAAAAAGTCCGTGCCGAAGAGGGCGTCAACGATGGTATCCTGCGAGACGAGTTCCGTGCCGACGGCCTTGCCGATGGTCTGCGCCAGCCGCTCGCGGTGGCGCGGAATCATGCCCTGCGGCCAGATGGTGAGGCCGAAGAGTTTGACCGGGCGGTGCGGACGAAAGAGCATCCGCACCGCCAGCCACGCCGCGCCGTAGCCGTGCACGGTGGCGATGAAGACGATAAGGAACAACTGAAACCACTGGTTGTTGACGACTTCAAGTATCTGCTCGATGGCTCGCAACTCCCGTCGGCGCGCACCGCGAAATTATCGGAGGGGATATCTGAGTCGATGCTAAACGCACGACCCGAAGCCCGTCAACACCGGCACGCGTCGCTTGGCACAGACACAGGACGAATGCAGGCGCGTGCGCCCTTTCGCGTCTCGTTGGATAAGATTATACTTACGGTGTGATGAACTGGCGCGAAAACATTGTCGACGACGAGGCGGGGATACGCGAGTTGCTGGCGCGGACGAAGACGATTGCCGTGCTCGGCATCAAGACGGAGGCGCAGGCGAATCAACCTGCCTACTACGTCCCGCGTTATCTGGATGCGGCGGGCTTCGCGGTCGTGCCCGTTCCGGTCTATTATCCGCAAGTGACACGCATCCTCGGACGCGATGTCTATCGCAAGCTCGCGGAGATACCGTTCGACGTGGACATGGTAAACGTCTTTCGTAGGTCAGAAGACGTGCCCGCGCACGTCGAGGACATTCTGGCGAAGCGACCGCAGTCGGTCTGGATGCAGTCCGGCATCAGGAACGACGAGGTGGCCGAGCGACTCGCCTCGGCCGGTATCAAGGTGGTGCAAGACCGTTGTCTGATGGTTGACCACCGCCTACTTTCGTCTGTGCGCGAGAGCAACGCGCGCGGGCGCGCACTGTGAAGGGCAGCGTGCGCCGCAGCGGCTTTGACAAATCGTGCGCCGCGATTTAAGTTAGTTTTATCTCGCTGTTCATTTACGAATAACCATCACTAGGAGACTCTGGGCAGGAGTTCTATGGCAAAGTCTGGACACAAGGGCGTCAGTCGTATTGACAGCCCCGCAAAGAAGATGCACGGCTGGTACGTGCGAGTTCGTTTCAACAAGCAGGCGAAGGCGAAGTTCATCCCCGACAAGCAATACGGCGGTAAGGAATCGGCGCTCGAAGAGGCCGTCAAGTGGCGCAACCGGATGGAGAAAGAGTTGGGTAAGCCGCGCACCGATTGGGTGATAGTCGGCAAGAACCCACGCAATCAGACCGGCGTCGCCGGAGTCCGCCGCACCGTCAAGAAGTACAAGGGGAAGGACGGGCAGGTTTATCTCAACGAGGTTTACGAGGTGACCTGGAACGCCGGGCGCGAGAAGCGCGGCAAGACCTCCGTCTCGATTACCAAGTACGGCGAGGCTTCGGCCTTTCGACGTGCGTGCGCCATCCGCCGTGAGAAGGAGCGGCAGATGTACGGCGCGCCGGTAGCCGGTAAATGGGTCGAGGCGCTCGGCAAACTCTGCGCCGCCTGACAACCCTTTGCGGCCGGAGGATGAAGGGACAGCCTTTCGGCCGAAAGAGATGAAAATCCCGCTCTACGTCGTTGACGCCTTCACGCGCAGACTCTTTGGCGGCAACCCGGCCGCCGTCTGCCCGCTCGACGAGTGGCCGCGCGCCGAGTTGATGCAGCAGTTGGCGCGCGAAAACAACCTCTCCGAGACGGCCTTCTTCGTCCGCAGCGGCGACTCGCACTACGACCTCCGCTGGTTCACGCCGACGGTCGAGATGGACTTGTGCGGTCACGCCACGCTGGCCTCAGCCTACGTTATCTTCACACGCCTCGACGCGTCGGCCACGCGTCTCACCTTTGAGACACGCAGCGGCGCGCTCACCGTCACACGCGAGGGCGAGTTGCTGGCGATGGATTTTCCTTCGCGTCCGCCGACGCCCTGCGACGCGCCCGCAGAGTTGTTGCGCGGACTCGGCGCACGCCCGCGCGAGGTCTTGCGTTCGCGCGACTATCTCGTGCGCTACGGGACGGAGGCTGAGGTCAGAAGCCTCAACCCGGACTTTCGTCTGCTCTCGCGTCTCGACTGCATCGGCATCATCGCTACGGCCGAAGGGCGCGAGGCCGATTTCGTGTCGAGATTTTTCGCTCCGGCCGCAGGCGTCGATGAAGACCCTGTGACCGGCTCGGCGCACTGCACACTCGTTCCCTATTGGTCTGAACAACTCGGCAAGACGCGTCTGCGCGCACTGCAAGTTTCAGAGCGCGGCGGCGAACTGCTCTGCGAGCAGAGAGGCGAACGCGTCGCCCTCTCAGGCCACGCCGTCCTCTACAGCGAAGGATTCATCCACCTGCCGTGAGCGTCCGCTTCAACGCGCAAGTTGAAGGCTGGCGATGACCTGCTCAAAGCTCTTCTGGTAAGTTTCAAACTCGTCTTCGGGAGCCATCGTGATGAGGTAGAAGAGACGACCGTCGGCCGTCGCCGTCGTGTAGATAACGTCAACTTCGAGGACGCCTGTGACGGCCGAAGGCCCTGCGACGACCGTCACGTAGAAGGTGCGCCCGCCTCGCTCGACGCGCTCCGGCGCGCGTCGGACGCTGAAGTCGGAGTTGACCTGAATCTGCTGGCGCACGAAGGCATCGTTGGCCGCCGCGAGGTCTCGCGCCTGCGCCTCGACCACTCCGGCGAACATGCCGTGCGTCACGTAAACCGCGCCGTCGCGCTCGCCGTAGGCGCCTTTGGGCGCGAAGATTAAGTTGGCGTCGTTGTCACCGGCCGAGAGCGCATCCCAGTTCTCCGGGTAGAGGAAGGCAAACGAGTTGTCGCGCGCGCGAAACTCGCGCATGGCAGCCGAGGGTTGCGACGGGCGCGCGCCCGGTTCGATGGCCGAAGGGTCGCGCGGCCCCAGACGTTGCGGCTCAGACCCGCGCCCGATGGCCGCACCCGTCAGACGCGCCTTGACCGCGCGAAACTCCTCCGTGTCGCGCACAGGCTTCTCGCTCAGAGGCAGCGACGGGACGGCCTCGTTGATGGCCGCGTAACGGTTGCCGGGGTCTGGATGGTCGCTCATCATCTCAGGCGTGCGCTGCCCGCCCTGCGCCGCGAGCGTCTTGAAGAAGTTCGCCATGTCGCGCGGGTCGTAACCTGCTTCGGCCATGATGCGCGCGCCTTCGAGGTCGGCCTGAGTCTCGGCCGTGCGACCGAACTTGAGAAAGAGCATGTTAGCGCCCGCGCCGCCGATGGAGGCGATGACGGTGCCTAAATCCATTCCGCCGCCGTCGCCCGTTATCACGCTGAGCACGTCAAGCCCCTTCTGCGCGATGTAAGCCTTCGTCGCCTGACTCGTCCCGTGTCGCAATGCGACGTGTGAGATTTCGTGCGCGATGACGCCTGCCAGTTCGCCCTCGTTCTTCGCCGCCGCGATTGCTCCGGCGTTGACAAAGGCAAAACCACCCGGCAGCGCAAACGCATTTATCTCGCGCGAGGCGACCACCTCGAAATGGTATGGGAATTTGTAGCCGGGCGCTTTGGCGGCGAGGCGTGCGCCGAGACGGCGGACGTATTCGACCGTCTGCGGGTCGTTCAGAAAAGGCGTCTCGCGCGCAATCTGCTGCGCGGAACGCTTGCCCAGTTCGATGTCCTGTTCAGGAGTGAAGAGGTTGAAGCCGGGCTTGAAGTGCGGCGCAGGCTTCGCACCCGTGCCGCCGCCACCACGCCCGAAGCGTTCCGAGAGCGAGCCGCCGCCGCACGCCAGTTGCAGCACCAGCAGCGCGGCCAACAGCACGCGTGCCGCCTCGCTTCTCCTCCGATAACTCAAAGCCCTCACCTCGTTCCGCGCCGACGCAGACTCCGCCTTCGGAAGACGGACAGCAAACGTTAGGCCGCTAGATTTTCGCCGGAAAAAAGTGGAGGCGTCTTTGTCCGCGAACTCAAACCGAACCGCTGCGGAAGCCGCCGGATACTGAATCAGTACGCGCGCGCCGCTGTGCCAATCGTGAAAGTGTCATAGAGACGGAGCATCAGAAGAGTGCTCAACGGCTATCCTCGAAGGCGTCGGGAGATGCCCGGCACGCGTGCTTTAACTTTCGAGAGGCCATCTAAAAATGAGAGAGATAAACAAAGGACTGTCGCGGCGCGTCATCTTCTCCTGCGCGCTCGCGCTGGTCTGCACGGGCATCGTCTCGGCAGGCAGCGTCACAGCGCAGCAACAACCGACATTGCAACAGCAGGGCACGCCGCCTCCGGTCGCCGCAGACGAGAGCGAGAGCGTGAGCGACGGGACGGAAGAAGCTTCGGTCGCCGTGCGTCCGCGCGCAACCGACCCCGTTACCATCCTACGCACGGCGCGCAAGGTCTTCGTCCACTCAAAGACGGTCTATGTGAAGGATGCGGAGGTGGAGAACGCGCTGCGCAAGCGGCCGGAGTTTCAGGCGTTGGGGATGATGATTACACGCGACGAGGGGCAGGCCGACCTCGTCATCGAAGTCGAGCGCAAGCTCTTTACCAAACGGTTCGTCTTCACGGTCGTCGAGCCGCGCACGCTCATCGTCGTCGCCAGCGGCAAGGCGCGCTCGGTCATCTTCGGCGACACCATCGCGCACAAAGTAGCCGAGAAGTTCGTCAGACACCTCGGCGAAGTCCGGCAGGCGAACGCCGCGCAGACCGTGCAGAAGTCCAACTGACGCGCATGGCGCGAGCCTACGGCTTCGCATCAACGGAAGGAACGAAGCGCCACGCGCCCGACGTGTCTGCTTCAAAGGTGCCGATGCGATGTGCGCGCGCCGTGTCTGTCAGCTTCGAGGCACGTTTGGTCAGCGTGCGCTGTTTGAGGTCTAAGAGGTACTCGTCCGTTGCATCCTGCAAGACAAGCTCCGAGTCGGAGAGTCGGTAGAGGACGGCGTTGCTCGTTCCGGCGTCGCCGTAACTCATCTCAAGTTTGGCGACCGGAAGATTGTCAGCCAGCAGGCTGACGTAGCGTCGAAACTCCGGCCGGAACGGGTGCGTGTTCTGTCGCTCGACGGCGACGGAGAAGTTCATCTCCGCCAACTGCGCGAGGGCCGTCTGGACTCTCTGGAAATCACTCACCTGCGTCTCCGGCCGCTGCGCCCACTCGCTCAACTGCCCCGCGCGCGGTGCAAGAGAGCGCCATGCACGCAACCGCGACCAATTCCATGAACGCCAGTCTGCGCCCTCCTGCTCCTTCAACCACACGAGCATTGTCGAGGTAACCACGCGTCGCTTCTCTTCGTTCATCGAGTCGAGCGCGCCCGCGAGCGCAGGGAAGGCATCCGCGCTGAGCGAGACGGCGTAGGCTTCGTCGAAGCGTTGCTGCTTTTGCGCGTGCGCGAGATTGGTGTGCGTGATGAGCGCGTCGGGGTTGAGAAAGTGGAGCGTGGCCGAGACGCAGAGCGCCGACACAAGCGCGCCGACGGCGAAGCGTTCACGACGCCCGCGCACCAGCACAGTCCACGCGAACCATGCGAAGACCAGACCGAGCCATCCCATAAAGGCCGTCGTATAGAGACGCAACTCTGTCAGCCCGTACTCGCTCTGATAAAGCCGCATCCGCACGACGGCCGAGGCCATGATGACGAACAACAGAAGGACGGTCGCACCGGCCAGCGCGCGAAAGATTTGGACGTGCGCCGGTCGCTCCTTGCGCAGCAGCCAGTGTGCGGCGAGCAACAACGGCAGCACCAGCCCCGCCACCCAGACCAACTCGAAGAACCCGCGCCGCGCATACTCCGCATAGGTCATCCCCGCCGAACTCATGACCAGATGCGCCCCGCCGAACAGGTATCTGAGTTGGACGACGACGAAGCTCATAAACAACAGGTCGAGCAGTCCTAAAACGATGCCGATTTCGACGATGCCGAGCGACAGTCGGGGCATCTGCCGCGACGCTTCCTGTCGCACCGCACTGAAGTTTCCGACCGGCTCGTGGCGCAAACCTGCGTCGAGTCCGAGCGACGTGAGCATCGCTTCGCGGTCGCCCGCCGCGCTCTTTCCGAGCAGCGCGCCGCGCAGGTATCCGGCCGTTATCCACGTGCAGAAGAGCACGATGAAGAGGTGCGTGAAGAGCCGTTCCGGGTCGAACGTAAAAGCTCTGCCGACAAGTTGCTCGAAGACGGCGTCGGCCGCCGCGAGCAGCGCGCCGAAGATGAGAAGCAGCGGAAGCGCAATCGCCACCCCGCGCACGACCGCCAGCAGGTGCTTCGGCACTTTCCCGCGCGGAATCTCGCGCCAGTTTACGTCGCCAAAGACGAGCGGGAACATGCCGAAGACGGCGTTGAGTCCCGACATCAGCGCCGCCAACGCGTAGTCCGTGAGGCTGCCGAGCGCGACCCGCGCGCCGCGCACTTCAAGCGCCGCCAGCGACAGTAGGACGAGAATCAGCAGCGCGTCGAGCACACGCAAGGTCTGCGAATCGCGCCACGCGAAGGCGGCGGCAAACAGGAACGCACACGCCAGCAGCCAACCTCCCGCCGACGCATCCGACGCGCTCCGCTGCTTCCTGAGCGTTGACAGCGCCGCGATGAGGACGCCGACCCACAGCGCCACGTTGACGCCCCAAGGCGTCGCGCGCAGCAGCGCGTCGCCGAGCAGGCCGAGCAGCAACGCCGCCTCAAGGACGCCGATTCCCAGTTTCGTTTTCTCGTTCATCGTCAAAAATTCCTCCCCACCGCTCGCGCCTTCCCAGACGAAAACGGGCGCGTCTTCGTTCGCTTACCGCGCTCTCCTGCAACGGGAGGACTGGCGCGCGCACGCCTTCGAGCAGGTCGAAGACCAACTCGGTCGTGTACGACTGACCCGCCCGTAGGGGCGTCGAGAGCGAAATGCCAACGCTGCCCCACACCCGCCGACGAACAGTAACACGCGCGCCTCCGCTTCCAGATTCACGTCCGTCTTCACTCGCGCGCCTCCTTCGTCGCCTCTGGAAATTCAGTCCACGCAACACGTCTCAAGGCGTCCGCAGCGCGCACAGCAACGCGAAGACCAAAAGCGCCACGCCGGCCGCGACCGTCGCGCGCGAAACCCTCGCCTCCGAGTCGTCGCCCCAGACCTCCTGCCTGAGCGCGCCGACGCCGAGCATCACGGCCAGCAGCGGGCAGGCCAGCGCGATTGCCATCTGCGCTGCGTCCGGCACCCTTGCGACCGCGCTTTCGAGCGGCCTTACGCCCGCAACGGCCGCAAACACCACCGACCAGAACAACGCCGGGAGCATCAACAATCCGAGCCGTAGCGCCGCCTGCCGCCGACGCCTCTCCCGACCGCTTCCCACCCTCTTTCTCATCTCTCTCCTCCCTCCGCTCACGTCACAGTAAAGCCCTTTACATTGCAAAGCCAGAAGACAAAAAAATTTTCGCGGCGCCCCCCGTCAGCCGCCGCGCGTCGCGCGAATGACCGATTCCATGTGGTCGAGATAGCGTTCGAGAGCGCGCCGCCCGGCCGTCGTCAGACGGTACTCGGTCTTCGGCGTCCGCCCTTCAAAGAACTTGCTACAGGTCACGTAGTCTGCCTCTTCGAGTTTGCGCGCGTGGACGCTCAGGTTGCCGTCGGTCGTGTTGAGCAGTTCCTTCAGGTCGTTGAAGGTGAGCGACTCGTTGACGGCCAGCGCGCTGACGATTGCCAGACGCATCCGCTCGTGTATGAGCCTGTCCAACTCGGCCGGGGAAGTGGCCGGAGAGGGTGCGGCCGTCGCGCCGCTCGCGGTGCTGCGTTTGACGCCGCGCAGGCCGGAGGCCGACGCTGCTGCGCTCGCCGCGCGCGTCTTCTGTCCCGTCGTTTTCTTCAAAGCACTCTGTTTAGCCACCGTACCTCCTCGCGATGTGTAAGCCGAAGATGATGTGAAGCCCGCCGAAGCCGACGGCCATCAGGTAGTCGCCCCACGCGGGCGGCAAAAAGAGCGCGCACGCGCCGACGAACATGAAGCACAAGCCCATCACAGGCACGGGGCGCACGGAGAACGCGCCGCCCGTTACGACGCCCGCGCCGTAGAGCAGCAGCCACATGCCCGGAAGCTGACCCGACAGACCCGCGCGGTAGAAGACGACCGTCAGGAGCGCGCCTGCGACCATCGGCGGCGAGAAGTTGGTCGCCAGTTTTCTTCCCGGTTGCGAGAGGAGCGGCGTGGCGGCGGCGCGCGCCTTGCGGTGCATCGTCAAGCCTGCGACGGCCAGTGACAGAGCGGCTTCGACGAGCCAGACGGCGAGCCATTCTCCGGGCGTCGGTTGCTGCGCGGCGACCAAAGCGGCGGCGAGCGCCGTCAACCCGATGGCGAGTTGCCCCCAGCCGGGCACGGCCGTAAAGGTCGAGGAACGCTCCATCGTCTCGCGGATGAAGCGCAGGTTGTCCATCGCGCGGTCGTGCAGCGCGGGCGGCTCCTCCGCCTCCGTGCGCGCGCGTCTGGCTACTGGATGAACGCCCATATGGCGCACGTTACACCCGAAGGCGAAATCCTGTCAAGTGCTTTGCATTGCAAAGACAACGGGGCTGCTGCCCCGCAGGCGCTTTCCTTCCGGCGCGACGATTTGTTAGCATAAAGCTCAAGAGACTCACTCTCCCAAACGGGAACGCTCCGGTCAGGCCGCCGTTCGTCGGGCAATCGTGAGATGGATTGCGCGCATCGAATGGGTTGCCGCACGTCGAAATTGCGAGAGTAAACGAATATGAGAAGAAAAAATTTTCTGAGAGCATCGGGCGCGTGGCTCGCGCTTGCCAGCCTTCTGTGCTTCTGGCCGATGGCAGGGCAGCCCGCCCGTGCGACGACTAAAGGAGAAGAAGCCAACGTGCAGAACGAGCAGTTACCGGCCGGCGTGGAGTTCGTCACGGAGGCCGACGGGATACGCGAATACAGAATGGCGAACGGCCTCAAGTTGCTGTTGGTGGAGAACCGCGTCGCGCCCGTCGCGACCTTCTGCGTCCTCTACCGCGTCGGCTCGCGCAACGAGGCGGTCGGCTACACCGGCTCGACGCACCTGCTCGAACACATGATGTTCAAGGGCACGCCGACCTTCAACAAGGACAAGAACACGCAGATTGCCGCGACGCTTCAAAAAATTGGCGCCGACTTCAACGCCACCACATGGTACGACCGCACCAACTACTACGAGACTGTCCCTTCCGACCAGCTTGAACTAGCCATCCGCATGGAGGCCGACCGGATGCGCCACTCGTTCATCGCCGACGCCGACCGGCAGTCCGAGATGACGGTCGTGCGTAACGAACTCGAACGCGGGCAGAACGAGCCGCAACTCGTCCTCGACGAAGCCGTCTACGCGACGGCCTTCCGCGAGCATCCTTATCATCATCCGACCATCGGCTGGCGCGCAGATGTCGAGAACGTCCCGACCGCGCGGCTCAAAGCTTTCTACGACACCTTCTATCACCCGAACAACGCGACGGCCATCGTCGTCGGCGACTTCGACCGCGCCGAAGCCATCCGTCTCGTACACAAATACTTCAGCCCGCTTCCGGCGACCAGAGAGCCGATTCCCGAAGTCTACACGGACGAACCGCCGCAGCAGGGCGAGCGGCGTCTCATCGTCAGGCGCGCGGGCGAACTCGCGCTCATACAGGTCTCTTATCACACGCCGGGCGTGCTCGGTCAGATGAACGTCCTCTCGAACGCCGAACTCGCCAAACGCGCAGCCAATCCGCCCGCGCAGAACGACATCTACCCGCTCGTCGTGCTCTCGGCCGCGCTCTCAAACGGCGTCACGAGCCGACTTTATCAGGCGCTCGTCGAGCGTGATTTAGCCGTCTCCGCAACGACCAACTGCGACCAATTCCGCGACCCCGGCCTCTTCAACTTCTACATCACTGTGAGACCGGGCGTTGACCCGAAACGCGTCGAGGAGGTCGTCCTCGCAGAGATTGCGCGCGTCGCTAAAGACGGGCTGACGCAGGCCGAAGTGGCGAAGGCCAAACAGCAGATTGTGGCGCAGGTGGCCTACAACCGCGACGGCACTTTCAACGTCGCTTCGCAGATTTCCGAAGCCGAGGCTGTCGCCGACTGGCGCTTCTACAAAGACTACGCGGCCAACATCTCGAAGGTCACGGGCGACGACATCAAGCGCGTCGCCAACACCTACTTCTCCGAAGACAACCGCACCGTCGGCCACTTCATTCCGAAGCAGACGGGCGGCGGCAGCGACGCGGCGGGAAGTGCGACCGGCGGCGCAGCGCAAGCGAAACAACTGCGCCCGCATGGCTGGAAGTATTACCGCGACCCGGAGGAGTTGAACGACCGCAGCGAAGCGACGCGCACGGGCGGCGGCTCGCCCACGTCTGCCGCCGACGCAGAGGAGCATGCTTCTCAACAGGCGGGCAAGTCCGAGACGCCGCAGGCGAAGGAGCAGCAGCCGGTTGCGCCGCGCGGCGACAAGTCTTCCGATGCGGCCGCGCCCAACACGCCGCAAAGCGTCCGTGCGTCGAACTTCGCCTCGCGCATTGCGCGCACCGAGCTTCCGAACGGTGCTGTCCTGAACGTCCTCGAAAACAGGCAGACGCCCACCGTCTCGATTCGCGGCAGCCTGCGCGCAGGCTCTTACTTCGAGCCGCGCGACAAGCCGGGACTGGCGCGCATCACGGCCGAGATGCTTGAGCGCGGGACACGCAAGCGCAGCAAGTTGCAAATCGCCAGCGACCTCGAATCGGTCGGAGCCGAAATCGGCTTCTCCGAGTCGCCTTTCGCCATCAACATCATCGGCCGCTCGCTCTCGAAAGACCTGCCGCTGCTGCTCACGACGCTCGCAGAGGAGTTGCGCGAACCGGCCTTCCCGGCCGACGAGTTGGAGAAGGTCAAACAGCAGACCATCGCCGCCATTCAGGAACAGCAGGCTTCGACGCGCTTCCGCGCCTACGAGAAGTTTTCGCAGTCGATTTACGACCCGACGAACCCCTTCTACATGCCTGCGGGAGACCAACTCATCAAGAGCATCGGCTCGATTACCGTCGCCGACGTGCAACGCTTCTACACGCAGCACTACGGCGGACGCTCGCTGATTCTCTCCGTCGTCGGCGACGTACGCACGGCCGACGTGCAGCGCCGCTTTCAGGAAGCGTTCGGCACGTTCTCCGGCCCGTCGAACATCGACATCAACGTCACAGACCCGGCGCAGCAGACCGCCGCGCGACGCGAGGTCGTCCTGCTCAAAGACAAGGCCAACGTTGACATCCTGCTCGGCTCGGCCGCTCCGCTGCGCCGCGATGCGCGCGATTACTACGCGGCCTCGCTCGCCAACAGCGCGCTCGGCGAATCCACGCTCTCGTCGCGTCTCGGTCTACAGGTGCGCGATAAAGAGGGCTTGACCTACGGTATCGGCTCGCGCTTCCGCGCGCCGAGTCTGGCGGCGGGGCCTTGGTATATCGCCGTCTCGGTTAACCCGAACAACGTCGAGAAGGCCATCAACTCGGCCGTGAACGTGCTGCGCGATTACGTCGAGAAAGGCATCCGCCCGGAAGAGTTGGCTGACGAGAAGTCTTCGGCCATCGGCTCTTTCAAGGTCGCGCTTTCGACGAACGCGGGGCTTGCAGAGGCGCTCTGGAACGCCGAATTCTACCGTCTCGGCGCGGACTACATCGACCGCTACCCGCAGATTATTCAGGCCGTCACGCTCGAAGAGGTCAACGCGGCGATACGCAAGTACTTCCGCCCAGACCAACTGACAGTCGTCATCGCAGGCGACTACGACGCCTCGAAAGCCACGCCCGCGCCCACTTCGCAAAGACCCTGAGCGCGGCGAAATCTTTGGCGACATAAATGTAGGGGCGAAGGACAATGTCCTTCGCCCCTACAGTCTTTACTTCTGCAACTCAGTCGCTTACTCCATCGCATCGACGATGGCGCGCGCAAACTCGTTGGTCTTGGCCGTGCCGCCGATGTCGCGCGTTCTCACCTGCCCGTCGCGGAAGACCTTGAGCATGGCGTCTTCGACGCGTTTGGCGGCTTCGCGTTCGCCGAGGTAGCGGAGCATGAGGATGGCCGATTGCAGCAGCGCCGTCGGGTTGGCGATGTTCTGCCCGGCGATGTCTGGCGCAGAGCCATGAACGGCCTCGAAGACGGCGCCCAATTCTCCGATGTTCGCGCCGGGTACGAGACCGAGTCCACCGATGAGACCCGCACACAAGTCCGAGACGATGTCTCCGTAGAGATTCTCAAGGAGCATGATGTCGAACTGTTCGGGGCGCATCACGAGTTGCATGCAGGCGTTATCGACAATCTTGTCGTCGGCTTCGACCTCGCCGTACTCCTCTGCGACCTTGCGGAAGCAATCGAGAAAGAGGCCGTCCGAGAGTTTCATGATGTTGGCCTTATGGACGGCCGTCACCTTCTTGCGCCCTTCGTTGCGCGCGTACTCGAAGGCGAAGCGCGCAATCCGCGTCGAAGCCTTCTCCGTGATGACCTTGATGCTCTCGACGACGCCGGGAACGACGACGTGCTCGATGCCCGCATAGAGGTCTTCCGTGTTCTCGCGCACGACGATAAGGTCTAACTCCGGATAGCGCGAAGGCACGTTGGGCAGCGCGCGGACGGGGCGCAGGTTGGCGTAGAGGTCGAGCACCTTGCGCAGTCCGACGTTGACGGACGTGAAGCCCTTGCCGACCGGCGTCGTAATCGGCCCCTTCAACGCCACGCGGTTGCGCTTGATGGATTCGAGCAGTTCTTCGGGCAGCGTCGAGCCGAACTTTTCGAGCGCCTGCGCGCCCGCGTAATGCGTCTCCCACTGCACTTCGACGCCCGATGCCTCGACGATTCTGACGACCGCCGAAGAGACCTCCGGCCCGATGCCGTCGCCCGGAATGAGTGTGATAGTATGTTTCATAAACAGTAGTCAGTAGTCATCAGTAAGAGCAAACAGATGTTCTCCCGACTACCCGTTGCCGACTACTGATAACTTTTGGATTTGCTGCATCATACCAGCAGTTTTTACTAATGCGAAATGGCGAAGAGTTGAAGGGGACGGCCGATGTGGTCGTCGTGGGCGGCGGTGTCGTCGGCCTCTCGGTCGCACGCGCGCTCGCGCGACGCGGTTTGAGCGTCGCCCTCATCGAGCGCGGCGAGGTCGGGCGCGAAGCTTCGCACGCGGCCGGAGGGATGCTCGCGCCGCAGTCGGAGGCCGACCGCGACGACGCCTTCTTTCGTCTCCAATGCGCCGGGCGCGACCTCTACCCGGCCTTCGCCGAATCCCTCCTCGCCGAAACCGGCCACGACATCGAACTCGAACGCACGGGCACGCTCTACCTCGCCTTCACGGACGAGGACGAAGCGGAACTCGAACGGCGTTACACATGGCAGCGCGGCGCGGGGCTTCCCGTCGAACGGCTAACGCCGTCGGAGGCGCTCACCTTAGAACCCACGCTCTCGACGCGCCTCAGGTTCGCGCTGCGCTTTCCCTTAGACTGGCAGGTGGAGAACCGACGCCTCGTGCGCGCCCTCTCGGCGGCGGCACGCGTGCGCGGCGTGCGTATCTACGAGGGAACGGAAGTGACGGCGCTGCGCGTCGAACGCGGGCGGGTTGTCGGCGTCGAACTGGCGGGCGGCACGCACGTCGGCGCAGGCTGCGTTGTCGTCGCCGCGGGCGCATGGAGTTCGCGTCTGTCGATGTCGGAGCAGCAGTCTTCGCAGGAGACGCATCCGAGGATTGAGCCGGTGCGCGGACAGATGCTCTGCTTTGCGCCGCACGCGCCGCACGGCAGTCCGACGCGCGGCCGTCACGTCGTCTACACGCGGCGCGGCTACGTCGTCCCGCGTCTCGACGGTCGCATCCTTGCAGGGTCAACGACCGAGCGCGTCGGCTTCAACAAGTTGGTGACGGCCGGAGGCGTCCGCGACGTGCTCGCGCACGCGCTGGAAATCTCGCCCGCGCTGGCCGCGCTGGAACTGTCGGAGACGTGGGCGGGGTTGCGTCCGTGCGCGGAGGACGAGTGGCCTGTCATCGGCGCGTCCGGCGAGGTCGAAGGGCTTTACTACGCGACGGGTCACTACCGCAACGGCATCTTGCTCGCGCCGCTCACGGGCGAACTGCTCGCCGCCTTGATTGTTGAGGGCGCTCGTCCTGCGGACGCCGCCACGTTTTCCGCACACGAACTCGACGCGTTCTCTCCCGCGCGCTTTCGTCACGCTTTCGCCACATCGCACGGAGAATAGAAGTTTTATGAAAAGGGCAGGAGTTGTCTTCGTCTCTGTTTTCTCGCTGACGCTTGCGTCGCTGTTGTCTGAAGCGTCTGCGCCGGACGTGCGCGCGCAGGCGCGTCCGCAGAGAGTCGTCACGGGCGACGCGGCGGCAGTAAGTGCGACGGGCGTCTCGGCCGTCGCGCTCTACGAGGAGGCTTCGCAGTACGCGCGCAAGAAGTTCGAGGAGTTCGAGCGCGGCAACGTCCCCTTCAGCGAGACTCTCAAGCAGAAGACTCTACAGGAGCAACGCGAGTTGGCCTTGCGCAACGCCGCGCAACTCGCCGCGCACGGCCCGCTGCGCGGCACAGACCTCTACTATCTGGGGCTGCTCTACGTGCTCGCCGAACGGCGCGAGGGCGCGCTCGACACGATGCGCCGTTTCCTTTCGGAGGAGTCGGCCGCCGGCTCTGTCTCCGAGCAGATGCGACAGGAGGCGCGCGTCGTCTTCGTCGAACAGGCGGCGCGTCTCAAAGAGTTGAGCCTGATGCCGGAGGCCGAGCGCGTGCTGGCCGAGTACACACGCGCCAGCCCGCAGGCCGTCGCCACGCGCTACCGCCTCGAAGCCCTGCTCACCAAGCTCTATCACGACAAAAGGCAGTTTGAGCGTGCGGCCGAGCACGCGCGCGAGACTTACCGCGCCGCGCGGCAACTGGCCGAGAGCAAGTCGGTTGACTCCCAGCGGCGCGACCAGATGCTTTACGGCGCGGCATCTGCTCTGGCCGATTCGCTGCTCAAGTCGAACCGGCGCGGTGAGGCCGTCGCCGCGCTTCAAGAGGTGCGCGCGCTCGCGCTCTCCTACCCGTCGGCCACGCTCTACGGCAACGCCACCGAGTTGCTCGTCAGCTACGGCGAGCCGATTGCGCCGCCGCGCCCTCCGGCCGCTACGACGGCGAGCGCCGCGCCGCGTCCGCCCGAAATCTCCGTCAGCCAGTGGATAGACCAGACGCCCGTGAAGCTGTCAGACCTGCGCGGACGCGTCGTGCTGCTCGACTTCTGGGCGACGTGGTGTACGCCCTGCCGCATCACCATCCCGCGCCTGAATGCGCTGCATCGCAAGTACAAGGAGCGCGGCCTCGTCGTCCTCGGCCTGACGAACCTTTACGGGCAGGCCGAAGGGCGCGACGTGGAACCGGCGGAGGAGTTGGCCTTCCTGCGACAGTTCAAGCGGCGTCAAAACGTCGCCTACGGCTTCGCCGTCTCGGACGGCACGGCCAACGCCACCAACTTCGGCGTGACGACGCTGCCGACGGCCGTCCTCATCGACCGTCGCGGCACCGTCCGCCTCATCACCGTCAGCGCCAGCGACATCGAAAACGAAGCCCTCGACCAGATGGTCAAGAAACTCATCGAGGAGCAGTAGGAAGGTGATGGGTGATAGGTGATAGGTGATAGGAAGGACGTGATGAGTGATGAGTGATAGGTGATAAGTGATGAGTGATAGGTGATGGGTGATGGGTGATAAGAGAAAAACCTGTCTTCTCCTATCACCTATCACCTATCACCTATCACTCTCGTCCTATCACCTATCACACTTCTGAGGGGTCGCCACGTTCGGAGGGCGAGCCAGTGCAGGCCGCCGATGAGGCAGGCGGCGAGGGGGGCGAGCCAGAGTGTGAGGGTGGAGGTTGTGCCTGTGCGCAGCCAGCCGGAGGCGAGTTCGGCCGATGCGGCGGCAAGTGCGAAGGCCGTAAAGGCAAGCCCGGCGGATGGTGCGGCGCGACGGCGACGAAAGCGTGCGTAGGCGCTCAGAATCGCGAGGTAGACGGAGGCTGCGATGAGCACGCGAGAGAACTTTCGCCAGTTCTCGTCGTGTGCAAGCCCGCCGAGCACGACGACGAAGACTAAGGCGAGCGTGATGAGGCTGCGGCTCAGGTCGCGTCCCGTTGTGTCGTTGTTCATGGAGTCTGAATTTTTCATGGTGTCACGGTCGTTCGCCTTAGACTCCGGCGGGCGCGCGTTTGTTCCGGCGTGCGCGCGGCGGACGGCATTTTGCGCGGTTTTGTTGTAAGCTGAGAGAGTTATGGAAGGCGCAAACGTTTATACGATTTTGATTTCATTCGTCGGCGGGCTGGCCTCGTTTTTAAGCCCGTGTGTGTTGCCCCTCGTGCCGGGCTACATCTCGCTCATCTCCGGCGTCAGTGCAGACCACCTGAAGGGCGAGACCGGCTCGCGCATCGCCGCGCGCCGCGCCGTCGTCATCAACTCTCTGGCCTTCAACGCCGGACTCTCGCTCGTCTTCATGACGCTCGGCGTGCTGGCCGGCGCGGTCGGACGCGCTATCTTGAACGACTGGCGTCTGCGTGTCGTGGGCGGTGTTGTCATCATCGCCTTCGGCCTTCAGTTGATGGGCGTGCTCAAAATCTCCGCCCTTTACCGCGACACACGCAAGTTCTCCGACGAAAGCCCGCGCGGCGCGTGGGGAGCGCTGACGCTCGGCATGGCCTTCGCCGCCGGGTGGACGCCCTGCATCGGCCCCATCCTCGGCGGCATCATGGGTCTCGCCGCATCGAGCGGCGGTTGGCAGAGCGGTCTCGTCCTGTCGGCCGCTTACGCGCTCGGCCTCGCCGTCCCCTTCCTGCTGACGGCCGTCGGCATCAACCGTTTCCTCAGTTTCTACGCGCGCTTCCGCCGCCACCTGCACAAGGTCGAAGTCGCTTCGGGCGTGATGCTGATTATCATCGGGCTGATGGTGGCGACCAACACGGTGACGCGCATCGCCAACCTGACGGGCAACATGCCGACTCTGGAAAAGTGGGTGAGCGGGCTGACGACGCGGACGGACACGGCCGCCAACACGTCAAAGGCATCGGCTAACTACACGCCCGCGCCCGACGTGGAATTTCAGACGCTCGACGGAAAGCCTCTGCGCCTCTCGGAACTGCGCGGGCGCGTTGTGCTGCTGAACTTCTGGGCGACGTGGTGCGCGCCGTGTCGCGCTGAAATCCCGACCTTTAACGAGATGCAGCGCGAGTATGAAGCTAAGGGGCTGACCATCGTCGGCGTCACTTCGCACGACACGCCTGAAGACGTACGCGGATTCCAGCAGGACAACCCGCAGGACTACACCGTCGTCACGAGCGGCGAGGAGGCGGCCGACAAGTTCGGCACGGGGCCCGGCCGTCCCGTCACCTTCATCATCGACCGCGAGGGACGCGTCCGCCAGCCCATCTTCGGCTCGACCGACCGTGCAGGCTTCGAGGCGGCCGTCAAACCGGTGCTCGAAGAGGCGCAGACACAGTCGGCCTCTGCGGGTAGCGACGACTGAAAAAATTTCTTCACGCGCCGGGGCGGCGTCAGGCGTCGCCCCGACCATCAAACACACGCCGACGCTACTCACGGCCGCCGACGCGGTCACCGCTGTCAACTCTCGCACTCTCGGAGGAGAGACACGCCATGTTCAAGCTTCGCACGCTCTTCGTCGTCGCCGCCGCCGCACTCCTCATGTTAGCTCTCTCGTCGCCTCTCGTACGCGCGCAGGGCGGGCACGAGTACGCGCCCGTCGTCGAGAAGACGATTAACTACAAGGACTGGACTTTCAAGAGCCTCAAGGAAGGCGCAGGCAAGGTGAACCTGCGCGAGTGGGCGAAGGGTAAGAAGTTGGTGATGGTCGTGTACTTCGCGCCCTGGTGCGGCAACTGGAAGATGGAAGCGCCCGTCGTCGCGCGTCTCCTTGAGAAGTACAAGGCGCACGGCTTCGACGTGGTGGCCGTCAGCGAGTACGCCGCG
>DASZCR010000046.1:0-2088 GCA_035942915.1 Pyrinomonadaceae bacterium
ACGGCCAGTGGGCGGTCAACGGCCAGTTCGCAGGCGACTGCGACGACATCCGCTTCGCCATCAAGCGCAACACGGTCGAGAAGTGGATTTTCCAGAACAACTCCGGCGGCTGGCAGCACCCCATCCACATGCACTTCGAGGAGTTCCAGACGCTCAGAATCAACGGGCGCGCGCCGCGCAACAGCGGTCTCATCGAGAAGGGGCGCAAGGACGTGTTCCGTCTGGAACACAACATGCAGACCGACGTCTACTTCCGCTTCCGCGACTTCGTCGGCAAGCTCCCGCTCCACTGCCATAACGTGGTTCACGAAGACCACGCGATGATGGCGCTGCTGGAAATCAACGACGTAGGGGACACCAAAACCAACCCGTAGCAACGCCGCCTCCGCGCATCTCTCAGGAGAGCGCGTGCGAGGAAACCGAGACGACAGGTTGGAGAAAGGATTTACCGAACTATGAAAAGCATGGACAGGAGAAGCGGGCTGATGGCGTTGCTCGGAGCCGATAAACCGGCGGCAGAGGCGAAGAAGCTGATGACGCCGCGCGAGCGAATCAGGCAGCGCTATTTCCCCGACCTCGTGCTGACGACGCACGAGGGTAAAAAGGTGAGGTTCTACGAAGACTTGGTGAAGGACAAAATCGTCATCATCAACATGATGTACGCCAAGTGTGAAGGAATCTGCCCGCCCATCACGACCAATCTCGTGAAGGTGCAGAAGATGTTCGGCGACCGCATGGGCAAGGATATCTTCATGTATTCCTTCACGCTCAAGCCGGAGCAGGACACGCCCGAAGTGCTCAGGAAATATGCCGAGGCACACAAAGTCCGCAAGGGCTGGACGTTCCTGACGGGTTCGGTCGCCGACATGGAACTCGTCAGGCGCAAGCTTGGCTACACCGACCCCGACCCGAAACTCGACGCCGACAAGACGAACCACACCGGCATGCTCAAGTACGGCAACGAGCCGCTCATGCGTTGGGGCTCGTGTCCCGGAATGTCGAAAGCCGATTGGGTTGTTGAATCGGTGAGCTGGGTGGATTGGCCGAAGGACGCGAAAGGAGTACGCAAATGAGAAAAACAGGTCAGAGAAAGAAGTTTTCACTAGGCGCGCTTTCGTTCGCGGCGGCCACGCTGCTGCTGCTCTCGGTCGTCGCCTTCGCGCAGACTCTCAGTCAAACGTCGGTCAAGAGAACCGAGGCGAGCTATGACCCGTCCTCGGCCATCGAGGTCAACGTCGGCGATGGCCCGACCGGAGTCGCCTTCGACGGCGCGAGCGTCTGGGTCACCAACCAGTTCGCCAATACCGTCATGAAGGTTTCGGCGACCGGCACGGTGCTCGGCAAGTTCCTCGTTGGCAAAAACCCGACCGCCGTCGCCTCCGACGGCACGGCCGTCTGGGTGGCAAACAACGCCGACGATACCGTCACCAAACTCTCGCTCGACGGCGCGGTGCTCGGCACCTACGCCGTCGGCAACGGCCCGCAGGCGATTCTCATCGTCGGCAAGAACGTGCTCGTGGCGAACGAAAAGGCCGGCACGGTGACGCGTCTCTCGACTGACGGCGCAATGCTCGGCACCTACCCGGTCGGCAAGCGTCCGGTGGCGTTGGCTACCGACGGCACGAGCTTCTGGGTTGCCAACAACAAGGCCAACACCGTGACGAAGCTTTCGGCGACGGGCGCGGTGCTCGGCACCTATCCGGTCGGCGACGGCCCGTCCGGCATCGCTTTCGACGGCAGCGGCATCTGGGTCACGAACTTCTACAGCGGCACGGCTCTGAAGCTCAACCCGGCTGACGGCTCGGTCGTCGCCAAGGCCAGCGTCGGCGACGGCGCGTCCGGCATCGCCGTCAACGGCACGGACATTCTGGTCGTCAACAACGGCAGCAACAGCGTGTCCGTCCTCAGCGGCGACGGCACGGTCTTCACCACGCTCAAGGTCGGCATCAGCCCCTACGGCGTGGCCGTCACGCCGAACGGCGTGTGGGTCGCCAACTCCGGTAGCGACTCCGTCTCACGTCGCTAACGGCGCGCAGGCGATAACAACAACAAGGCGCGGGAGAGTCAATCTCGACTCTCCCGCGCCTT
>DASZCR010000047.1:0-5410 GCA_035942915.1 Pyrinomonadaceae bacterium
AAGCATTGCGCCGGTCTTCTCTTTTCTCACAAAGGCAGATATACGCGCGCGTCATTCACGGCGCGAGGCACGCCCAGAGCGCGGGCGTCGAGGCCGTATTGTAGGCGGGGCGGGGGATGCGTGCTTTGAAGTCCTGCGTAAAACGGCCATCGACGCGGATGCTGAAGGTCAAGCCCTGTTGCGCGTCCGCGCCGTGAAACTGGTTGACCGAATCGAACCACGCGCTGTAACTATCGACGTAGACCTTCTCGCCCGTATCGTGGTTGAGCAGGTAGAAACGCTTGTCGAGATTCGTCCGCAGCCAGACGAACTCGTTGCACACGTCCGTCTGAAGATGGTCGCGGTGCGCGGGCACTGCGCGCGGCGCGTCGTCGTACATGATGAGGATGCGACCCGTCGCCTCAAACGGCAGCGTCTCGATGAACGCCATCAACTCGGAGAACTCTTCGGCCGCCTCCGTGCGATGCCAGAGTTCCGTCTTGTCAAGGTCGAGATAGTTGTAGGGGACGCCGGGGCGCGTTCTGGCGAGCCAGATTTCGCGCGCGCCCGGCTGGTGCGGGCTTTTGGCGTCGAGCCTGTGCGCGTTGAGGAAAAAGGAGTCGGTCTGTGCCTCGATGTGTCGTCGGATGCGCTCGACGATGTAGGAATCGAGCGACTTGAGGCGCTCCACGTCGATAAATTCGTCGAAAGATTTGTAACAGGGATATTTGATGCGTGGGTCAACCGCTTGCGCGACCATCCCCGTGTCGTCAGTCTGCGCCTTCGTCATAGACACCTCCCCCGTTCGTCCTGCCCAGAGTCTTGAAGGTAGAGCTATTTCTGCGCCGTGCCGCGCGCACGTGCGGCGGCCGGGGCTTTCTCGCGGAAAATCCTGAGCACTTCGTACTTGTCCTGTTCGGTCAGACTGTCGAGGCCGCCCGTCACCTCGTACTTCTGATTGACCCACTTGCGCACCTTAGCAGCATCGTAACCGAGCGCCCCGGCCGACTCCAAAATCTCCGCGCTGAGGTCTACAGAGCGGGCGGCGGGCGGCTGGGCGACGGGCGTTTTCGCATTGCTGGCCTGAGGCGGCGCAGGCGATGCGTCCTCGGCAGATTTGGGGCGCGTGCGCGTCGGCGCGGCCGAGGCCGCCGCGCGTTCGGCCTGCACACGCGTCGCTTTCTCCATCTCCTCGCGGCTGGCGACGCCGCGTTTGACCTCGAAGCCGAGCAGGGCGAGGGCGCGGCCGATGGCGCTCGTTTCGCAGACCTCGACGTAGCTGCTGGCCTGCACGTGGCCTGCGCTACGCAGTTCGTAGGCGTGGCCGGTGGCGGCGGGCAGGGCGTCGTCCGAATCCCGGTAAGCCTCTGCGCGGATGAGTATGAAACCGGTTTCGGCGTTGTGTTCGAGGATGTTGGTCGTCAGCCGACCCGTCGGATATTTGGCGTAAAACTTTTCGATTCGTTCGTGGACGGTGACGTAATCGTCGAGACTGTAGCGCATCGCATTCCCCCTCTCGAAACCGTTTCGGAAGGCCACTTTAACAGAAAGCTAAAGGGCGGAAAACAAAGAAATTCGCACCCTGCGGGCAGGGTCTCCCGTGTGCGCTTGACAGAGCTGCTCCTCATCCGTATAGTCTCTCGTTTGGACAGATAGTCCAATCCCGAAGCGCAACGTCCAGTAGGTTCTGCCGGTGTGGAGGCGTTGCCCGGCCGTGCCCCTTCAAGAGAGGGTTTTCGGTCGCTTGACAATTATTGTGGCGTAAAACCCCGCGCCCCGCGAGAGTTTTCAGAAACTGCTGCGGCCAAGCGTCGGGGACGCGAACACTGAATCAGATGTCATGCTGATTCCGTCTCGCCTCCCGCATCGAAGGGAAAAAGCGACGCCACAGAAAAGTTTGGGCTTCGAGGGGAAGCCAACATCCACACCCTTCCGACGGAAGTAGCCAGAACATCCCCGAAATTTAATCAAAATTTGCAGGGCGTACCGCTCTTGCGCTGACTGCCGGACAAACCCCAGTTCCGGTAAGAGGCAAGGTTGGTAGCCATTTGCGCGCAAAAGTTCGAGAGCCAAAAAAGCTAAGAGGACGAGAGCAGTGCCGACCATCAACCAGCTTGTTCGCAAAGGCCGTCAAGCCGTCAAGTACAAGACGGCCAGCCCGGCGCTTCAACAGTCGCCGCAACGTCGTGGAGTCTGCACGCGCGTCTATACGCAGACGCCGAAGAAGCCTAATTCGGCGCTGCGCAAGGTGGCGCGTGTGCGTCTGACCAACGGCATCGAGGTCACGACCTACATCCCCGGCGTCGGCCACAACTTGCAGGAGCACTCCATCGTGCTCATTCGCGGCGGGCGCGTCAAAGACCTGCCGGGCGTGCGTTACCACGTCATTCGGGGCACGCTCGACTCGGTCGGCGTCTCCGACCGCAAGCAGGGTCGCTCGAAGTACGGCGCGAAGCGGCCGAAGGGCGGCGCAGCGGCAGGCGCAGGCAACAAAGGCGGCAAGAAGTAACGACTGAATACGGTTAAAGATTATGCCTAGAAGAAGAGTTGTCGAAAGACGTGACGTACTGCCCGACCCGGTCTACAACAGCCCGTTGGTGACGAAGTTCATCAACGGCATCATGCTCGACGGCAAGAAGTCGACGGCCGAGGGGATTTTCTACAGCGCCATGCTGACGCTCGGCGAGCGACTCAACGAAGACCCGCTCAAAGTCTTCAAGCGCGCGATTGACAACGTGCGCCCGACCGTCGAGGTCAAGTCGCGCCGCGTCGGCGGCTCGACCTATCAGGTGCCCATCGAGGTGCCGCAGGAGCGGCGCGGCTCGCTCGCCATCCGTTGGATTATGGCGGCCGCACGCGCGCGCGGTGAGAAGACGATGATTGACCGTCTGTCGGGCGAACTGCTCGACGCGGCCAACAACCGTGGCAACGCCGTCAAGAAGAAGGAAGACACGCACCGCATGGCGGAGGCGAACAAGGCGTTTGCGCATTACAAGTGGTAAAGCCGTGATAGGTCATCGGTGATAGGTGACGAGAGACAGCCTATCACCCGTCACCCGTCACCCAACACCTATCACTAAAAGAGTTATGGCTAAGCAAGACCTCAGCAAATTCCGCAACATCGGCATCATGGCGCACATCGACGCCGGGAAGACGACGACCACCGAGCGCGTCCTCTTCTACACGGGCGTCTCGCACAAAATCGGCGAGGTGCACGAAGGCACGGCGACGATGGACTGGATGGAGCAGGAGCAGGAGCGCGGCATCACGATTACGTCGGCCGCCACGACCTGCTTCTGGAAGCGCAGCGGCACGGAGTATCGCATCAACATCATCGACACGCCCGGCCACGTCGATTTCACGATGGAAGTCGAACGTAGCTTGCGCGTGCTCGACGGCGCGGTCGCCGTCTTCGACGGTGTCGCCGGTGTCGAGCCGCAGTCGGAGACGGTCTGGCGTCAGGCGGACAAGTACAACGTCCCGCGCATCTGCTTTATCAACAAGCTCGACCGCGCCGGTGCCAGCTTCCAGCGTTCGTTCGACTCCATCATCACACGCCTCGGCGCGAACCCGGTCGCCATTCAAATCCCGATTGGCGCGGAAGACCAGTTCAAGGGCGTCGTTGACCTGATTCGCATGAAGGCTCTCCTGTGGAAGGACGAGACGAAGGGCGCGGAGTACGAAGTCACGGACATCCCTGCCGACTTGAAGGACGAGGCCGAAGCCGCGCGCGAGAAGATGATTGAGGCCGTCGCCAGCGTTGACGACCACCTCATCGAAAAGTATCTCGGCGGCGAAGAGATTTCCGAAGAGGAACTGCGCGCAGCCCTGCGCAAAGGCACGATTGAGTTGCAACTCGTTCCCGTCGTCACAGGGTCGGCCTTCAAGAACAAAGGCGTGCAGACCTTGCTCGATGCCGTCGTCGACTTCCTGCCAAGCCCGCTCGACATCGAGGCCGTGCGCGGCATGAATCCGAAGACCGGCGAGGAGGAGCCGCGTCCGGCCGATGCCAACGCGCCTTTCTCCGGCCTCGTCTTCAAGATTATGGCCGATAAGCACCTCGGCCAACTCTCCTTCGTACGCATCTACTCCGGCACCATCAAGGCAGGCTCTTACGCATACAACCCGGTCAAAGATTCGAAGGAGCGCGTCGGTCGCCTGATGCGGATGCACGCCAACAAGCGCGAGGACATCGATGAGGCGAGCGCGGGCGAGATTATCGCCATCGGCGGCATGAAGCAGGTCACCACTGGCGACACCGTCTGCGACGAGAACAAGCCGATTGTCCTCGAAGCGATGGAGTTTCCCGCGCCCGTTATCCGCGTCGCCGTCGAACCGAAGACGCGCGCCGACCAGGACAAACTCGGCACGGCTCTCTCGCGTCTCGCGCAGGAAGACCCCTCGTTTAACGTCTCGACCGACCAGGAGACGGGGCAGACCATCATCGCCGGCATGGGCGAGTTGCACCTTGAGATTATCGTCGACCGCATGAAGCGCGAGTTCGGCGTCGAGGCCAACGTCGGCAAGCCGCAGGTCGCTTACCGCGAGACGATTACGCAAGGCGCGGCGGGCAAGGAAGTCTACAAGCGGCAGACGGGCGGACGCGGTCAGTTCGGTCACGTCGAGATTGAGATTGAACCCGCGCCGGGCGAAGGCTTCGTCTTCGAGAACAAGATTACGGGCGGTGTCATCCCGCGCGAGTTCATCCGCCCGACCGAGCAGGGCATCAAGGAGGCGATGGAGCGCGGCTTCCTCGCGGGCTACGAGATGGTGGACATCAAAGTCGCGCTCGTCTTCGGTTCGTACCACGAAGTCGATTCCGACGAGCGTTCGTTCCACATCGCCGGTTCGCTCGCTTTTCAGGACGCCGTCAAAAAGGCCAAGCCGGTGCTCCTGGAACCCATCATGCGCGTCGAGATTGTGACGCCGGAAGAGTACATGGGAACGGTCAACGGCGACCTGATGTCGCGTCGCGGTCGCATCGAGAAGATGGAACCGCGCGCGGGCGGCGCGCAAGTGATTACGGCGCTCGTGCCGCTCTCGGAGATGTTTGGCTACACGACCGACCTGCGCTCCGCTACGCAAGGACGCGCCACCTCGACGATGCACTTCGAGCGTTACGAGCAAGCGCCGAAGAATATTGCCGACGAGGTCATCGCGAAGGTGCAAGGAGTCGCCAAATAGTTATCGGTAATAAGTGATAGGTGATTAGAGGGCGCTCACATCCCATCACCCATCACCCATCGCCCAACACCTTTTACTTAGGAGCGAGAGAAAACAGATGAGCAAGGAAAAATTTGACCGGTCGAAGCCGCACGTCAACATCGGAACCATCGGGCACGTCGATCACGGGAAGACGACATTGACGGCGGCGATTACGAAAGTCTTAGCCAAGCACAACCCGCGCATCACGGTGCGGGCCTTCGACTCG
>DASZCR010000048.1:0-10109 GCA_035942915.1 Pyrinomonadaceae bacterium
ATGAGAAGGAGCCTCACTCTCATCTTCGCCGACGCCTTCGGTCTGTGCGGCTTGTTTACCTCTTCCTGCGCAGTTCGAGCAGGAGTTGGTCGTGGAAGTAGCCAGAGGGAATCGTGCCCTGTTTCATAAAGAGCAGGTGAAACTCTTTGGGCGAGAAGCGTGCGCCGGTCAGTCGTGCGGCCTCGCGTCGCAGTTCGTAAATCTGTTCGCGTCCGAGGCGATAGGTGATGGCCTGCGTCGGCCACTTCGAGTAGCGGAAGATGGCGCGCTCGGACGATTCGCAACTGGCGCGCTTGGCCGCAGACATCGCGCCGCGCGCCGCGTTGCACCTGCCGGGTTGGAAATCGACGATTTCCGAGAAGAGCGTGACGGCGTCTTCATAACTCAGACGCCCCGTGTGCAGACCCGTATCGACTCTCACGCGGAGGTCGCGGTAGAGCTTGCCTTGCAGTTGATAGAGGCGCTCCTCCGGCGTGTAGAAACCTTCGGGCGCGCCCGGCTGCGGCTCGGTCATCAACGCCTCTGCGTAGAGCGCCCATCCTTCGGAGGCCATCGAGTCTTCCCACATCGAGCTTGAGTCTTCGACCGCGCCGGGCGTCAGCCAGCGCACGGGCGCGATGTCGTTTTTAAACTCGGTCATCACCTTGAAATGCCAGTCGTGGCCGGGGAAGCCCTCGTGCGCGGCGAGGTCTGCGAGCGAGGCGCGGTTGTTCGTCTTGAGCGCCTCCTCGTTGTTGTCGGTCGGCGTGACGTAGAAGCGGCCGACGCCGCTCTGTTTGAAGGGCGGCGCCGGGTAGTAGGCCGCGCCGTCGATGGCCGCGCGCAACGGCGGCGGCGTCTCGACCACTTCGAGCTTGTAGTCCGCAGGCACGTCGAAGAGTCCTGTGCGGCGTCCGTAATCGACGAGGCGGAAAGAGGCTTCGCGATACCACGCGACCATCTCGGCATCGGACTTCGGATAGTCTTTCGACAGTTCGTCGAAGACGAGACGGACGGCCTGCTCACCCGCCGGGAGACGCATCCCGCGCTGCGCGCCGATGCGGTGCGCCAGTTCAATCATCTCGTTGCGCGTTGCGCGCACGACCGGCCACGCTTCCTCGTAAAGCTGCGCGCTCGTCTTCGTGAGGCGCAGGTTGTTGCGAATCGCCCAGTCGTATTCGGCCGCGCCCAAAGCGTAGCGGTCGCTGCGAAACTGCGGCTTGAAGGCCGTCACGTCCTGACGGGTGGCGTCCTCGAAGAAGGTCTCGCGGATGAAAGATGCGAAGCGACGATAGGCGGCCGAGGCGCGTGCGGCCGAGACACGCACGCGCGAGAGCAGAGCTTCGCGTCTGTCTCCGGCGGCGATGCGTTCGGCGGCGAGCGCCGGCAGCGTCTTCTCGAAATATTCGGCATTGGCTTCGGCCGAGTTGATGCCGTGACGCCGAATCATGCGATGGTCGGGCGTGTTGCCGCTGCGGACTCCGGCGCGCAGTTGCGCCTGCGCCGTCTGAAGGAAACGCTCCACGTCGTCGAGTCGGTTAGCCAGCAGCGTCCATTCTTCGGGCGTGCCGTAGGAAGCCGCGCCGGTCTGCGTCATGCCTTGCAGTTGCCAATCGACGGCGCGAAAGGGTTCGTCCGTGTAAGTGTCAACGGCGCGCTCCTGATAGCGTCTGACGCGGTGTTGTCTGAGGAGGAAACGGATTTGCGCGAGCGCCACCTCGCGGTCGATGCGGCGCGCGGGCGAGAGCGTGCGCGGCGCAAGACGCATGAAGGCGCGCTCCATGCGTGCGAGCCAGAGGTCTTCGGCGCGTAGTGCGTCGGCCGAGTGGTCGCGCAAGCGGCCGTCGGCCTCGGCGAGCGAGGCGTCGAGACCGGCGCCGCCGAGATAGGTGTTGACGGTCGGGTTGCGACGCAGGAATTCGACGACGTACTCGTCGTGAACTTTCTTGAAAGCCGCGTCGCCGCCGCTGCCGCCGCTGCTTCGACGCGCCCTCTGTGCCGACGCTTGGCGAGTCGGTTGCAGGAGCGCGCCCGCGATGACGACGAACGTCAGGAGGAGCAGTTTTTTCATCTTTCGTCTCTCGTGTGTGTGAAGTTCGTGCCGGGAGAGTCCCGGCGTGCGCGGCTTCAGGCCGCGCCGGAATTTAAGAAAGAGTTCAGACGGCTGTTTGGACTTTCCCGTCTGTCCTCCGCTAAACTTATCGACAGTCGTCCGACAGATTTCCTCCGGGTCAGTGGAAGATACTTCGATGGGTGAACTTGCCGAAAAGCTGTGGGCGGTGATGAGCGAGCGCGGGCGCGAGGCGTCGGGCCTCGCTTATGCAGAGGCCGCGCAACTCGTCGCCCGTCTCAAGGACGAAAAAATCTCCGGCCTCTCTGTCATCACGGCTGCGGCGGCCGAGCGACTGACGCGTGCCTCCGGTAACAACGGCCGCCCCGCCCACGCCGAAACCGAACCAAAAAGAAAAGCCTCGCGCCGCCAGTCCAAAGATGCTTAAAGTCGGACTCCTGAACGGCGCGCACAGTCTTCCTCATCTCTTACTTCAAACTGAAATCAGCGACGAGCGGCAGATGGTCTGAGGCGACGAGCGCCGTCAGGCTCTTGTGCAGCCGGAGGCGTTCGAGTTTGAGCGCCGCGTCGTCGTAGTAGACGTGGTCGAGGTGCAGGAGCGGGAACGCGCCCGGATAGGTGCGCGCGCTCGGCAGGTGGCGACGCACGTCGGCGCTGCACAGTTCCGCGCCGAGAAGGCGTGAGGCCAGCCCGCGCGTCCACTCGTTGAAGTCGCCGAGGACGAGACGCGCGCCCGTCAGGTCGGAGTTTTTGAGGATGCGTTCGCCGACCAATTTGCGCCCCTGATGCCGGCGTTCGACGAAGGCCGTGCCGAGATGCACGTTGAAGACGTGCAGCAGCAGTCCGCACGGCATCTCTACGTCCACGCGCAGGCAGCCGCGCGGTTCGCGCCAACGCCAAGTGATGTCGTGGTTGCAGACCTGCCTGATGGGAAAGCGGCTCAGCACGACGTTGCCGTAAGCGCCGCCGTGATGGCGTCGGTTCTCGCCGATGCGAAACTCGTAGCCCAGTTCCTCCGCGATGAACTTCGCCTGATGCTGCTCGTCGTGAACGCTGTCCTCGACGCTGACGACCTCCTGCAAGGCGACGACATCGGCCTGCACCTCGCGCAGCACGGAGGCGATACGGCCGGGGCGAACGCGGCGGTCGAGTCCGCGACACTTGTGCACGTTGTAAGTCGCCACGCGAAGGGCGTGCGCCTCTGTCATCTCTCACAGGCTCCTGAAACTATTGCTGGCGTTCGAGCAGACGGCCGAGTTGCTCGTGCGCCCGCTCGAAGAGCGAGCGCCGCCGCCACACGTCGTAAGTTATGGCGACGCTTTCCGAGCGGTCGCGCGCGAAGTCTTTACTGAGACGTGCGGCCAACTCCGGGTCGAAGGTGGCAAGATTGACTTCGTCGTTTAAGCCGAACGAACGATTGTCGAAATTGGTCGAGCCGACGATTGACCAGACGCCGTCGATGACCATCGACTTGGTGTGAATCATCGTCGGTTTGTACTCGTAAATCTTCGCGCCCGCTTCGAGCAGTTCGCCGTAGAGGCGTCGGCTCGAACGGCGCGTTAAGAGATGGTCGCTCTTTGCGCCGGGCGCGATAATTTCGACGCTGACGCCGCGCTCACGCATCGCCTTGACCATCTCAGCGCGCGCGCTCCAATCGGGGAGGAAGTAGGGCGTCGTGATGAGGATGCTCTTTTGCGCAGAGGCGAGCAGGGTTTGATAGAGCATGCGCGCGTGCGAGGAGCGCCCGACCGAAGGCGAACTGTTGACGATGAGCGCGGACGCCTTGCTCGTCGCCTCGCAGAGCGGGAAGAAATCGCCGCCGGAGAGAATCTCGCCCGATGCTTCCACCCAGTTCTCTGCGAACGTGCCCTGTATGCTCGCCACCGCGTCGCCCTCGACGCGAAACATCGTGTCGCGCCAGCGCGGATGTTTTTTGCGACTGATGAGCCAGTGGTCGGCGAAGCCCGCGCCGCCGATGAAGCCGACGCGACCGTCAACGACGAGCAACTCGCGGTGCGTGCGATTGTTGATGCGCGCCAGCGTCGCCCAATGAAAGCCGTGATACCAGGCGACGCGCCCGCCCGCCTCGGTCAGTTCCTTGAAGTAGCTGTTCCACGTCGTAAAGCTTCCGATAGCGTCGAGGACGAGCCGCACCTGAACGCCCGCCCGTGCGCGCTCCGTCAGCGCCTCGACGAAGCGACGCGTCACCTCTCCCCTCTGAAAGATGTAGGCTTCGAGGTTGATGCTGTGCGTGGCGGTGCGGATGGCCTGCAATTCGGCCTCGTAGAAGAGCTCGCCGTTCGTCAGCACTTCGACGTGCGTGCACTTGCTGACCTTCGAGTCGGTCAACGCTTCGAGCACGCGCAGGAAGTCTTCGGAGTCGAGCGCGCAGGGCGGCGGCGTCGAGACTTTGTAGTCGAGGCCGGGTTCGAAGAGGGCGAGGAAAAGCAGAAAGCTCTGCGCCACGATGGCGATGATAGCGATGACGAAGAAGGCGTCGGAATTTTGCATGCCCGACATGAGAATCCGTGCAACCCCTCCCCACTCTGAAATCCAGACCGACCGGACGCGCCCTCAGTCACCGAACAGGTCGCCGACGCGCGTCTCAAAGCCCTTCAACACGACGCTCCTCAGAGCCGCACTCTCATCGTGTTCCGTCACCACGTAACGCTTCTGACGAAGGACTAACTGCGCGACCGTCCGCGCCTCAGCGTCAACTATCCAATACTCGCGCACGCCGCTCCGCTCATACAACTCGCGCTTCGTCAGCGTGTCGAGCGTGGCCGACGCGCGGGAGAGAATTTCGACGACGAGTGAAGGAGCGCCCTGTATGCGCTTGTCTGTGACGATGCGCCTCGCCTTCTCGTGCGTCATAAAAAGCACGTCCGGCTGCACCACTTCGCCTGTCGGCAACACCACGTCCAACGGGGCGATGAAACAGACGCCCGCCTTGCTCTTTTGGACATGCGTACGCAGGGCGAAGTAGATGTTTCCGGCTACGGTTTGGTGTTGTGTTGTTGGCGCTGGAGCCATGACAATTTCTCCGTTGATGTACTCGACGGAGAGGGTGGACTCCGGCAGCGACCAGAATTCTTCGATGGAGGCCGCGCGTCGGGTGGGGCAGGGCGGCTTGTGTGACGGTTCGATGACTTCTCTGACTTCGATTGCCATCTCGACTGTTGCCTCCTTCAAATTCGGCGTCGCGTGCGATGTGGGCGGCCTCGAACGCAGTGGAAAGTTTACCACGAGGCGGCGGCTAGGGGGCTGCGCCGTCGGCGAACTTGCGGCGGATGCGAACGCAGCGTTCGAGGCCGTCGGAGGCTTCGAGCACTTTCAGGCGCAGGTCGCGGTCGAGCGACGCCTCGCGTTGGAGGAAGTCTTTGACGACGGTCGAGGCGGGTTCGTCGCACTGTCCGCCGATGAAGGCGGCGAGCCAGCCGTTGACGAAGAAAATCTTCCTCGTGCGTTTGAGTCGCGGCAGTTCGGCGAGCGCCGGTTCAAGATAGGGGAGCGTCAGCGCAGACTGCTGCGGCGTGTTGAAGGGGGCGAAGCTGGCTTCAATCCAGCTTTCGGGAAGCTCTGTGTCGCGCGTGTAGGCGTCGAAGTAGCGGCGCTTCGAGGCGGCGTCGGGACGAGCGGCACGCGCAGCGTAGGCGTAGCGGCGCGCGTCGTCCGACTTGTCGGCCTCGCTCTCGCGCGCGAGCAGCGCACCGGAGCGCGCATCGCCCGCCGCGACGAGCGCGCGCAGGAGATCGAAGCGGTCGCGCGGGCGAAGCGTCATGCCGGGCACTTTGAGGCGTCCTTCGAGCACATCGACGAGACGGTCGAGCGCCTCGCGCGTCGTCGCTATCTCGCGATAGGCGCGGAAGTAGGTGATGCTCAAGCCGGGGGTCTCGGCCTTCATCATCCGTTCGTAGATGGTCTGTTCCAGACGCGGCGCGACGGCGCGTTGCTGCGCGGCCGACAGGTAGCGCGTATAGGCCGTCTGCGCGCGAGAGAGAAGCGTCTGCAAGGTCACTTCGTCGCGTTCGCGCGGGGCGAGACGGATGACGAGGTTGATGTAATCGGTCGGCGCCAGTTCGGCCTCGCGGACGCTCTCCCAGAGCGACCCCCAGAGGAGCGCACGCAGGAATTCGTCTTCGACCTCGCCGAGATGTTCGATGAGATAGCGGCGGCTCTCGGCGTCGAGCAGGAAGCGGCCGTAGGCGTAGTCTTCGTAGTTGGCGAAGACGAAGGCCGGACGGCGCTTGCCCAGTGCTTGACGCACCTGACGTGCGCCGCCGCCGTTGATGCGGACGTTGAGGACTTCATCGGGGCGGCCGTCGGCCGAAGCGAGCAGAATTTTCATCCGCATCGGCCACGTCGTTCCTTCGCCGAGCGCATCGCGCTGTTCGAGGATAAAGCGTGTCAGGCGAAGACCGTCCGTGCTCGCCTGCCAACTGATGCGAATGTCGGGCAGCCCGCGCCGTCTCACCCATGACTCAGCCCAACGTGTGAGTCGCTGACCCGTCGCGCGCTCGAAGGCGCGTACGAGGTCGCCCCACTCAGCGTTGGCAAAGGCGTGCTCTTTGACGAACGCGCGGACGGCGTGTTGAAACTCGGTCGCGCCGAGATAAAATTCGGCCTGTCGGAGCAGCGAAGGAGCTTTGCGATAGACGATATTGCCGTAGGCCGACTTGGCGGCCGAGAGATTCGGTATCTCCTGAAAGATGGGAGTAGTGCCCTTCGTCACGTCGGTCAGGTAGGCGAGCGGCTTGGTGCGCAGGTGAAAGACCTTCCACGCGTCGAGTTGGGGCAGCACTTCCTCGATGGCCTTGTAGGCCATGAAGGTGGCGAAGCCCTCTTTGAGCCAGAGGTCGTCGAACCAGCGCATCGTAACGAGGTCGCCGAACCATTGATGAGCCAGTTCGTGCAGTATCAACTCGGCGCGCGCGGCGATGTCTGCGGCCGTCGGGTCTGACGGAAAGAGGACGGACTCTTCGCGCAGAAAGGTTGCGCCCGCGTGCTCCATGCCGCCGTAGGCAAACTCCGGCAGGACGACGAGGTCGTATTTCGTGAAGGGGAACTTGTAATCGAAATAGTTCTCGAAAAAGCGCGTGCCTTCGCGATTGATGCGGAAGATTTCCGCCAACTCACGGCGCGCACGCTCGGCCTTTGACCTACGGACGAAGAGGCGCGTCGCCTGTTGAGAAGCTTCGTCGGCGAACTCTGTGAAAGGCCCGGCGGCGAAGGCGAAGACGTAGGTGCTGATGGGTTCGGTCTGACGGAAGCGCCACAGGCTCGACGTGCCGCTCGTCGTGACGGCCTCAGCCGCAGTGTTGCTGATGGCCTTCCAGTGCGAGGGCGTGTTCAGCGTCAGACGAAAGCGCGCCTTGAGGTCTGGTTGGTCGAAGCACGGAAAGAAGGTGCTCGCGTCCGACGGGACAAAGAGCGTGTAGACGTACTCCGCGCCGTCTTCGCGGTCGAGGTAGCGCGTGACGGCACTGCCCGCAGCACTGACGGGCGACTCGAATTCCAGCGTCAAGCGGTTCGCGCCCGCGCGCAGGTGCGTGCGCGGGATATGTATGTGCTCGTCTGCGAAGACTGCATCCGCGACCTGCGCGCCGTTGGCCTCGATGTTTCGGACGCGCGCTCGCGCCTCCGACGGTTTATCGACGACGCGCCAATCGAGCACGAGGTCGCCGGCCGAGAGGTCGAGCGTGACGCCGATGGTCGCCTTCCCCTTCAGCATCTGCGCGCCGGGTTCGAGGCTCACGTCGAGCGCGTAGCTGATGTCGCGGTAGTGCGCGGCGCGGCGGCGCGCCAGTTCGTGCGGCACGCCCGACTGCGGCGCTATCGCTTCCGGCGTCTGCCGACGCGTGTTCTGCTCAGTGGCTCGCATCTGTGTCCTCACGTTCGCGGCGCAGGGCAGCAGGAGAAGGAGTGCGCCGAAGCAGGCGCGCGCGTGTCTCGTCATAGTGGTCGCCGGACAGTTTGTCGAAACTCGAAAGCATCTTTTAAGATGAGCGGGAGTGGAATCATTGTCCAACGAGCGGACGGGGTGTGGCAAGGTCGCGCGCACCACTCCGACGACTTCTAAAACCGATGTCTTCCCCTTTCACTTTCCACCTCCCGCCTGAGCTTTCGGCGAAAGAGCCGCCGGAGCGGCGCGGTCTGGCGCGCGACCACGTCCGCCTAATGGTCATCGACCGCCGGAGCTTTCGCGTCGAGCACGCGCGCTTCGATAGGCTTGGAGAGTTCCTGCGCGCGGGCGACCTGCTCGTCTTCAACACGAGCCGGACGCTCCCGGCCGCGCTCGAAGGCTGCGGCGCGCCCGCAGGCCCCTGCATCGAGATTCGTCTGGCCGAACACCTGCCCGACGGCTCGTGGCTTGCGCTGCTGCTCTGCCAGCGCGGCGACCCTTTCTCGTGCGGGCTGCGCGCAGGGATGCGTATCCAGTTCGGCGAAGACCTGACGGGCGAAGTCGAGGCGCGCGACGAGCGGATTCCGCGTCTCTGGAAACTGCGCTTCTCGAAGACCGGGCATGAGTTGGTCGATGCGCTCTACCGCCTCGGCCGTCCCATCCGCTACGAGTACGTCTCCGCCCCCTGGGATTTGGACTACTACCAGACCGTCTATGCCAGAGAACCCGGCTCGGCCGAGATGCCTTCGGCCGGGCGCGCCTTCACGTGGCGTCTGCTCTTCGACCTCAAACGGCGCGGCGTCGAGGCCGCCTATCTCGTCCTTCACACAGGCCTCTCCTCCTACATCGACGACGAATTGGACGCGACGCACCCGGCCTCCGAAGAGGAGTTCTTCATCAGCGAGGCGACGGCCTCCAAGATTAACGAGACACGCGAGCGCGGCGGGCGCGTCGTCGCCGTCGGGACGACCGTCGTGCGTGCGCTCGAAACGGTCGCGGACGAGACGGGACGCGTCGCCGCGCGTCACGGCTACACGCGGCTGCACATCAAGGCCGAGCATCGCCTGCGCGCCGTCGATGGCCTGCTGACCGGCATGCACGAGCCGGAGGCCAGCCACCTCGACCTGCTGACGGCCTTCCTGCCACCCGAACAGATTCGCCTCGCCTACGAAGACGCCGTCCGTCGCGGCTACCTCTGGCACGAGTTCGGCGACCTCAACCTCATCCTCTGAAAAGACTCCCAAAACAGCCCTTCCACCCCCACACACGAAACACGTCCGAGCCGTCACCTTTTCGTATAAAACGGCTCTCGATACGGCTCAGCAACTATCTTAAATTCAACAACTTAGAAACGCCGACGGATGGCACGCCGGTTGTTATGCAATCTCATCGAAGCGGGTGAAATTGAGGTTCGCCGCGAAGCGAGAAATTTGAGCAGGACGGAGGCGTGAGTCAGCAAGAATGAACAATATCAGGAACAGCAAATTCGGCATTTTGGGCGGGCTTGTGGCGAGCCTCTGCCTTGTCTTCGCGCTCTCGTCGAGCGCGTCGGCGCAACGCATCCCGGTCGAGCGCATCGGTGGCAGGATGGTTGACATCAAGGTCGGCGAGATTACGCTGGAGTCAATCGACTTCCGTCGTCAGACGGCGACGCTCAACCTCGGCCTCGACGTGACGAACCGGCTCATCCCCGTCAGCCTCAAGGACTTCGACTACAGCCTGCGTCTCAACAATCAGGAGACCATCGACGGGCGTTACGAAGGCACTCTGAACCTCGGCGGGCGGCGCGGGGCTTCGCGCGTAGACTTGCCTGTGGTCGTCAACCTCCGCTCGATACCGGGCGTCGTCTGGTCTGCCTTCAGCAATCGCGGACGCGTCCGTTACGAACTCGATACGGGATTTACGCTCCCACTCTTCATCACCGAAAAACGCTTCGACCAGAGTTTCTCCGGCGAAGTGCCGCTGCGGACGGTCGTCGATGCAGCGTCTATCCTGCGCGCGCGCCGCATTGCCGACGGCGGCAGCGGCGGCGGGCGAGACGAACGGGGCGTTCTGGGAACGATTTCCGACATCTGGGGTTTCTAAGAGAGAGACAGAAAACGCCGGGATGAGAAACGCGGAGCGTTGAATGAGAGGATGCGCCCTCTCATTCAACGC
>DASZCR010000049.1:0-3193 GCA_035942915.1 Pyrinomonadaceae bacterium
GCATCGAAGTGCCGAACCCGTGCCGCGAGACGATTCACATGCGCGAGGTCATCGAGTCGCGCCAGTTCCGCGAGTCCGAATCCAAACTCACGCTCGCGTTGGGGAAGACCATTGACGGCATCAACTACATCGCAGACCTGACGCGGATGCCGCACCTGCTGATTGCGGGCGCGACGGGCACGGGCAAATCGGTCTGTCTCAACTCACTCGTCGTCTCGATTCTCTACAAGGCGCGACCCGACGAAGTGAAGTTCATCATGATTGACCCGAAGCGTCTGGAACTCGGCCTCTACGCAGACATCCCGCACCTCGCGACGCCCATCATCACAGACCCGAAGCGCGCGGCCAACGCCTTGAAGTGGGCGGTCGGTCAGATGGAGCAACGCTACAAAGACCTCGCGCGTTGGGGCGTGCGCAACATCGACGGCTACAATACGGAAGTCGAACGACGTAACAACGTCCTCGACTTCGACGACGAAGGCCAACCGCACAAGCCTCTGCCCTACATCGTTATCCTGATAGACGAGTTGGCAGACCTGATGATGACCTGCGGCCACGACGTTGAAGAATCAATCACGCGGCTGGCGCAGATGGCGCGCGCCGTCGGCATCCATCTCGTCTTAGCCACGCAGCGCCCAAGCGTGGATGTGATTACCGGACTCATCAAAGCCAACTTCCCTTCGCGCATCGCCTTCCGCGTCTCTTCCAAAGTTGACTCGCGCACCATCATCGACTCGAACGGTGCGGAGCAGCTTCTCGGTCGCGGCGACATGCTCTTTCTGCCGCCGGGAACGTCGCGGCTTGTGCGCGTGCACGGAGCGTTCCTCGATGAGACGGAAGTCTCGCGCGTCGTCGCGCACATCAAGGCGCAGGGCGAACCCGTCTACGACGAGACCATCACGCAATCGGAGGAGGAAGCTTCTGGCGCAGACGGTGACGGCGGCGAGCGCGACGAGTTGTTTGAGCAAGCCCTGCGCATCTGTGTCGAGATGAAACGCGCCTCGACCTCCGTCCTCCAACGCCGCCTGCGTATCGGCTACGGACGCGCCGCCGCCATCCTCGACGAGATGGAGCGCGAAGGCTTCATCGGTCAGGCCGATGGCTCGCGCCCGCGCCCCGTCCTCGGACGCGCCTTCGAGACCGTCAGCCATTGGGACGACTTGGCTGAGAGCGGAGGGATGAGCGACGAGGGATGAGCTTAAAACAGAATGGCTTTTGTCTCTAGTTCATCTCTCGCCCTTGCGCTCCCCTCCGTTTCGCGGTTTTCCTGTTTGATTTTTCTCCAAACGGAGGCGGTCTGAAAAGGAAACAAAGTTTCGACAACTTTTCCACAGATTCTGTGGAAAAACCTGTGGATAAATCGATTTTTGACGTTACAAGTTCCTGAAAAATATAGACTTCTAGCATTTTGCACACAATCGCGGCACTCTTTTCAAACCCTTTACGATGAGTGATTTTGCCACGTGCGTCGAAGCCTCTTTCTGACACGCGCCCTGCTTCTCGCCGCGCTCCTCGCGTCCACATTCGCCTGCGTCAAACTGCCACGCCGCGCCGCCTTGCCGGGCGATAATGAGCCGCCCGCTCCTGCTGCTGCGACAGATGCGCCACAGACGCGCATCTCCATCAACCGCGCGACGCGTGAAGAGCTTGAGCGACTGCCGGGCGTCGGGCGTGCGCTCGCCGCGCGCATCGTCGAGCATCGTGAGCGGCACGGACTTTTCCGACGCCCTGAACATCTCATCATCGTGCGCGGCTTCAGCGAGCGTCGCTTCCGCGAGTTGCGCGCGCTCATCACAGTCGATTAAGAGACACACGCGAGACGATTCCCTTTCGAGCGAGGAGGAGCCAGAGTCTTGTCTTCAACAGACGAGTTGCGCGGCGCGGCGCGCGCCGTCTTCGACGAGACGCTTGCGGCCATTGACGCAGGACAGGCCGTGCATCGCGCCGTCCGCCTCGCAGGCTCGCGCCTGACGATTGTTGACGCAGACTTCAATCTCGATGCGCGCAAAGTCTACGCCGTCGGCTGCGGCAAAGCGGCGGCAGCGATGGCCGCCGCGCTCGGAGAGAGTCTCGGCTCGCGTCTCACGGCGGGCATTATCTCCGCGCCGCACGGCGGCCGACAGTTGGACGCGCGCTGGCGCGTCTACGCGGGCGGCCATCCCGCGCCGAACGCGGAGAGCCGCGCGGCGGCGCGTGCGGCCTTCGAGCTTCTCGCAGAAGCCGACAGGAGCGAGGCTCTCGTCATCTTCTTAATTTCGGGCGGAGGGTCGGCGATGTTGGAGTGGCCGCGCGACCCGCGTCTGACGCTCGACGACTTGCGTGAGACGAACCGCGTGCTGGTCTCTTGCGGCGCGTCCATCGCGGAGATTAACTGCGTACGCCGCGCACTCTCGGCCGTCAAGGGCGGCCGTCTCAGCCGCCTCGCCCCGCGTGCCTCTCAGGCGACGCTTATCATCTCCGACACATCGCCCGGCCGCCCCTTCGACGTAGCCTCCGGCCCGTCCATCCCCGCGCCCATAGAGACGGACACGCCCGCGCAAATCGTTGCGCGCTACGAACTGGCTTCGAGACTTCCGGCGCGCGTTGTGCGTGCGTTGGAGGAGGCGTGTGAAGACGAGGAGGATGTCGAGTGGATGCAGGCAGACGCGTCGCGGCGTCACTACGTTCTGTTGGACAACGCGCGCGCGTTGGAAATAGCGGCGAGCGCGTCGCAGGCACGCGGCTTCATGGTCGAGACGGCGCACGACATAGACGAGCAGGACGTGGCGGAGGGTGCGCGCACGCTGGTTGCGCGTCTCTTTGAACTTTACGGGCGCGCGGGCAGTAGCAGCAGCGGCGTCTGTCTCGTCTCCGGCGGCGAGTTCTCTTGCCCTGTGCGCGGCGAGGGGACGGGTGGCCGTAATGCGGAGACTGCATTGCGCATCGCGTTCGAGTTTGCGGAGCAGTTGCGGCGTGTGGAGGGAGAGCGCGTGCCGGAGAGCGTCGTCGCGCTGTGCGCGGGTACGGACGGGCGCGACGGCAACAGCCCCGCAGCCGGTGCGCTCTGCGACCTCACGACGCTTGCACGCGCACGCGCCCTGCGCCTCGACCCGCATCGGCATCTCGAACGAAGCGACGCTTACACGCTCTTCGACGCCCTCGGCGATGCCGTCATGACCGGCGCGACCGGCACGAACGTGCGCGACCTGCGAAT
>DASZCR010000050.1:0-11061 GCA_035942915.1 Pyrinomonadaceae bacterium
CAGCGGCGGCGGGCGCGGGCGGCTCGGCCGGTGCGACGGGCGCGGGGAAGGGCACGGGCGCGGGCGTCACTTTCGAGTTGCGCGAGCGGCGCGCCTGTGCGCGTTCGGCTTCGACGGCCGCCGCGCGCTTCGCCTTGTCGATGCGCTTGCGCGGCACGAGCTGGAAACGCAACTCCATCTCCTGCGCCACCTTGTAAATGCTCTTGGCCTTCGACCCGCGCTCGGCGCGTCGCAAGACCTCTTCGAGTTCGAGTAGTTCGGCGCGGTCTTCCTTATCGACCCAGATAAACATGGCCTCTGCCATCTCTCTTTTAACCTCCAGACGTATGAGCGCGCGCATGTCGGTCGGTCGTGCGACCGGGGCGAGCGGTAAATGGCGGCTCTCGGACTCAGCCTGCGCTTCCGAAGGTGTGCGCGTGCCTTGTGCGAGCCGCGCCGCGTAATAGTCTGCGACGAGCGCATCGACCTCGGCGCGGTGCTCGTCGTAGAAGAGCGCAAAGTCCTGACAGCGCGTGCGGTAGACGCAGTTGACCGAGCAGACGAGCGCGTCCTTGAAGTGCGTGTAACGGTTGCAATAAAGCTTCAGACCCATCGGACTTCCTGCACCGGGAGCGGGTAACTTTCGCTTGCGAGAGCAGAGATGACTATAACATCTTTGTGTCGCACGTGCAACGGACGACTGCACATGAAACAAAAATGAGATGTCCCGACGCGCCTCGCAGGACGTATAATGACGAGCCTTCTCAGGAAGCCGCGCCGCCTCGCGCCCACCCCGCTGCTTCGCCAGACGCGACACGTAAGGAGAGACAGGGAACGTGTACAGACCGAACTTCTGCGCGGAGTGCGGCGAGAGAGTCGTGCGCGAGCGTTGGCGTTGGTGGACGAGCGGCCGTTTCTGTACGGCGTGCGAGGCGCGTTTTCGTCTTCGTCGTCGGCTGCTGGCGACGGCGCTGTGCGCATCGCTGCTATCGGTCGGCTTCGTCGCCGGTCGCAGCCTGCGTCCAGGACACGCGCCCGCGCCGCCCCTCGTCGTCAAACGCGCAGAGCAGACGCACGCGCACGCACCTGCCGACGCGCACGCCTCGCGCGCGGACGTGACGAGCGTCGGAGACGGCGCGGGCGGCAAGGCGCGCGAGCCTGCGACCGACCCGCAAGAGATAGTCTCCATCTGCGGCGCACGCACGAAGAAGGGAACGCCGTGCTCGCGTCGCGTGCGCGGCGTCGGGCGTTGCTGGCAGCATCGCGGCCGACCGGCCATGCTGCCGCCGTCGAAATTGATTGTGCCGGGCTGAAAGGTTGAAAGCCGAAGCAGGCCGACCTGAAATCAGGTCGGCCTGCTTCGGCTTTCGCGTCTGAGGTCTGTCCGGCGCGCGCGGCTCGCCGCGTCGTCTGCTAACGCCTGTCCTTGAACTGCTCGTAGAGTTGCGTATGCCGGCTGACGAGCGGAATCATGCGCCCCTCGATGAAGACGTAGCGGACGTTTGAGCGCGCTTCGAGCAGGTCGCCATCCATCACGACGAGGTTGGCAAGCTTGCCCACTTCGACCGAGCCGACGCGGTCTGCGACGCCCATAATCTGCGCCGGATAGAGCGTGATGGCCTTGATGGCCTCTGCGCGCGGCAGTCCGAAGGCGGCGGCCATGCCCGCCTGAAACGGCAGGTCGCGGACGTGCGCGCCGGAGTCGCCCGTCGAGATGCAGAAGCGCACCCCGGCCTGTTGGAGCGCGACCGGGTTCGAGTAATGCACGTCATACGGGTCGTCCTCGCGCAGAGGGAGGTCGAATGTGCCGGTCAGAATCACGGGCACGTTCCGCTCCTTGAGCAGCGAAGTGACTTTCCATGCATCATCGCCGCCGAGGATGATGGGCTTGAGTCGCATCTCTTCGGCGAAGCGGATGGAGGCGCGGATATCGCGCTCGCGGTCTGCGAGGAAGATGACGGGACGCTCGCCGCGCACGTACGGGACGAGCGAGGCGAGAACCACGTCCGTATCAGGGCGGGGCACGTTGCGCGGGTCGCGCTGGTATGCGTCCTGCGCGCGTCCGTAGGCTTCGGCGTCGCGCAACATCTTGCGGAGTTGTTCCGTCTGACGCTCGCGCGCCGCCGCCTGTTCGGGGTTCGGAGTCGCTTGCGCCTGCGCGAAGAAGCCGCCGCCCGGTGCGCGCGGCACGGTCACGACGAGCGCGGCCGTAGGCACGACGGCCATCTCGCGCGGCGTCGTGCCGTTGAGATTGAGGATGGCAGCCTGACCGGAGATAGAGCCGCCGGACGGGAGCGTGACGACGTTGGTGACTCCGGCGACGCGCGTCACATCGACGTGTGCCGTATGCGGGTTGACGGCGACGAGCGCCTGCGCGTTCGGATTCAACTCGCCCAACTCGCTGGTGTCGACGGTTGCGCCGACGGCGCTCACCTCGACGAGTCCCATGTTCGTGCCTGCGTCCATCATGCCGGGATAGACGGTCAAGCCCGCGCCGTCAATCTCCTGTGCACCGGCAGGCACGTTGACGTTAGCGCCGACGGCCTCGATGCGTCCGGCTCTGATGACGACCGTGCCGCGTTCGATGTCGGGGCCGGAGACGGTGACGATGCGCGCGTTGCGTATAGCGTAAGTGCCCTGCGGCGTGCTCATCGTCTGGACTGAGACGCTGCCCGTCTGTTGCGCCAGAGAGGGCAGCGCGGCGAGGAGCACGGCCAGAGAGAGCGCGAGCGTCCTTCTGAATTCTCGCAGCGACGCGAAGGCCGGTGTGAAGTGGTCTGTGGTTCTCATCTCTGGTTGTCCTCCCCGTCCCAAACGTCGTCGTCGTGCGAGTAGGCCGTGCGCTTCGCGGCGGGCGGGCGCGGGGGCGTACCGCCCTGCGCGGGCGGCCGGTTGACCTCTGCCTGTTCGAGCAGACGGCGCTCCTGTTCGAGACGCGTGCGATTGGCGATGTCCTGCTGGCGGTCGAAGAAGACCTCGCCGTCGATGAACGTCATCTCGACGCGCGAATAGACGCTCAGAGGATGTCCCGTCCAGATGGCGAAGTCTGCATCCTTGCCCACGTCGATTGAGCCGACGCGGTGGTCGATGCCGAGTTGCCACGCAGGGTTCATCGTGATGAGCTTGAGCGCCTCCTCTTCGGAGAGTCCGCCGTAGCGCATCATCTTGGCCGCGTCGATGTTGAGACGACGCGCGCGCTCGTCCGAGTCGGAGTTGATGGAGACGTTGACGCCGTGACGAGTCATGATGGCGGCGTTATGCGGGATGGCGTCGTAGGCTTCGACCTTGTAGCCCCAGAAGTCTGCGAAGGTCGAAGCGCCCGCGCCGTGACGCGCAATCTCTTTCGCCACCTTGTAGCCTTCGAGCACGTGCTGGAAGGTCTTGACCTTGAAGCCGAACTCGTCTGCGAGATTGATGAGCATGACGATTTCGTCTGCGCGATAGCAGTGCGCGTGGACGAGTCGCTTGCCTTCGAGAATCTCCACGAGCGGTTCGAGTTGGAGGTCGCGGCGCGGCGGCATCAGGTTGCGCTCGCCGCGCGAAGTAGCGGCGCGATAGTCGTCCCACGTGCGCTTGTAGTCGCGTGCGCGCGTGAAGGCGTCGCGGATGACCTCTTCGACGCCCATGCGCGTCGCCGGATAGCGGCGCGGGATGCCGGGCGCGTTGAAGTTTGAACGCTTCGGATTCTCGCCGAGCGCGAACTTGATGCCCGGAGGTGCGCCGGGAAAGAGGAACTCGGAGATGGGTCGCCCGTACTTAATCTTGACGACCGAGTTCTGTCCGCCGATGGCGTTACAAGACCCGTGCAGGATGTTGAGCGAAGTAACGCCGCCTGCCAGTTCGCGGTAGAGGTCTACGTCGGTCGGGTTGAGCACGTCCTGTATGCGCGCCATCGAGGTGACGGACAGCGTACATTCGTTGACAGCATCCGACATCGAGTGCGAGTGCGCGTCGATGATGCCGGGCATGACGTATTTGCCGGTGGCGTCGATAACGCGTGCGTCGGTGCGCGCGCGCAGGTTCGGGCCGACGCCGACGATTTTGCCGCCGCGCACGAGCAGGTCTGCGTTCTGAAGTGTGCCGCGCGAGACGGTCAGGATGGTGGCGTTGCGGATGAGCGTTTCGCCTCCCTGCGCCTCGTTTGTGCGCGCGCGCGTCTGCGCGGCGACAGTGCTTGAAGCGCCCGCCAGCAGTCCGCAGACGAGCGCGAGCGTCGTCGTGAGTCTGAAGAATTTTCTCATCATGATTGCTCTCCGTATCAATGCTTGTCTGAAGCGCCGAAAGTTCGGGAGACGACCCGTAGGTGACCGCTGACGGTCGTCTCCCGAAATCTTCCAGACTCTTTAAGGAGCAGCCTCCTCATCGGGCGTCGGCGTCGGAGACGGACGCGGGACGGGCGTCTGCGACTCGCCGTCGGGAGTCGGCGAGGGGCGTGCGGCGGGCGGCGTCGTGGTGGTGCGCGCGGGCGTCGTGCCGGGCGCGGGCGACGTACCTGTAGTGCCTCCGCTGCCCGGCGCGCGCGTGCCTGTAAACGAGCCGGGGCCGCGCCCGATGACTTGCACCGTGCCGCTCATCTCGTTGCCGGAGACGGTGCCGGTAAAGAGCGCGTCGGTGGTCTGACTGGCGGGGCCGGGCAGCGTGACGGCCACGTTGAAGCGCACGTCGCTGCCGCTCACCGAACCGTTCGTAATCTGGTTCGAGCCGAGTTGACCCTGAATCGCGCCCGTCAGGCGTTCGGCCTCCTGACGCAGATTGAGCGTGACGGTGAAGTCCTGTTCCGTTCCGGCTTCGCCGCCGAGCCTGATACGCAGCGTCCAAGTGCCGCTCGCACCTTGCTGTCCGGCGCCGCCGGGCGGTGTCGCCGGGCGCAGGTCAACGGGACGACCGTCGATGAAGACGTGCGTGATGCGTCGGTCGCGTGCAAAGAGGTCGCCGCGCGTGACGGTCAGGTTGGCAATCTTGCCGACTTCGATGGAGCCGAGGCGGTCTGCCACGTCGAGAATCTCGGCGGCCGAGAGCGTCAGCGCACGAATCGCCTGGTCGCGCGGCAGTCCGTTTTCGACGGCGCGCTGCGCGTTCGCCAGATAGTCGGAGATGTTCGCCATCTGACCCGACTGGAAGGCGAAGCGGACGCCTGCGGTGGCGAGGCGTCCGGCCGTGCGCGGTGCTTCGACACGCTCGCGCATCACGCGCAAGGTTTCCGGCTCGGCGTCAGCGGTCTGCGCCGTCGTGCGTCGCGGGAAGTTGAGCGAGAGCAGGACAGGCACGTTCTGCGCCTTCAGACGGTCGATGACTCTGTGCGACTCCGCGCCGCCCGCGATGATGAGTCGCAGGTTGAACTCCTGTGCGAGGTCGAGCGCGCGGACGATTTCGCGTTCGCGGTCGGCCTGCATGACGACGGGCATCTGGCGCGCGAGCACGGGCAGCAAAGCCGCCAGCGACTTGTCCTGTTCGGGACGACGCAGGCCGCGCGGGCTGCGCTCGTAGAGGGCGTTAGATTCACGATAACGCTGCGCGTCGAGGAGCGCCTGACGGATGGACGCGAAGACTCCCATCAACGAGCCGGGATACTGTCCCGAACCAAGCGCCGTAAAGCCGACGTGGAGCGCGACGGGCGTGCTCACAATCATCTGCTGCGGCGTCTCGCCCGCGAGATTAATGAGCGCCGACTGTCCGAGGAAGATGTTGCCGCGCGGCGCAGTCAGAGCCGTCGTCACACCGGCACTGCGCTCGGACTCGATTTCCGTGCCGCCCGGACGGATGATGTCGGCGGCGACGATTTCGGGTTGGAGTCCGGGCAGTTGCGTCGAGTTTGGAGAGACGGCGGAGGGCGCGACGGGCGGGCCGAAGAGTCCGGCGAGGCCGCCGCCTGCGCCGCCGCCCGCGCCGGGAGTCGGCGTCGGGCGCGGAATGGCGAGCGTGGTGTTGGCGTCGAAGAGGCCGGGGTAGACGGTCAGCCCCGTGCCGTCGATGGGGCGCGCGTCGGCAGGCGTGGCGACGTTAGCACCGACGGCCGCGATAAGACCGTTGCGGACGACAACCGTGCCGCGTTCGATGACGGGGCCGGAGACGGTGACGATGCGCGCGTTCGTGATGGCGTAAGTGTCCGTGCCGGTGTTGCGCGGCAAGGGGACGTTCTGCGCGCCTGCCCGACGTGCGGGAGCGGCCACCCAGAGCGACACGACGAGCGAGGCTGTCAGGAGCGTGGCGAGAATTTCTGATGGGCGTTTTCGCATAGACTTTGAGCCTTAGGAATTGGGATTCCGACAATTCGGGTTTGCGCATCCCGTCTCGCTTCTGTCCTCAACGTGCGAGGCTAGAGGAAGGAGCCGGGATGCTCACCGACAGACTGTTTGAGAGCGAAAGAATGAGGGCTAACTTGCTTCCGATTGTGTCTCGTGCGCAGGCTGCTTACGCGCCGGGCGCGAGGAAAGTTTCCGGTGCGCGTGCGGCGCGCTCCTGATTGGTCGCGCCGCACGCTGCGGACAAAAAGCATCTGTCGAGACTACTTCTTCGTGTTGGCGTTGTTGCCTGTGTTAGCGCCGCCGCCGTCGCCGTCTCTCCTGACCTGCAACTTGTTTTCGATGGGCGGCTTGACGCCCTCGACGCCGCGCGCAACCGAGACGGCCTTCACCTGCTGCTGGCCGCTGGCGACCGTGCCGCTCAGAGTCACCTTGCCGTTGTCCACGTCAACATTGATGGACGAGTCGCGCAGGTCGTCGGCGGCGAGGAGCGCGGCTCTCACCTTCGTCCACAGCCAGAGGTCTTGTGCGCCCGTGCCAATCTTCGACCCGGCTTCTCTCGCGTCTCTCTCGTAGCGGGCGCGTTCACGACCGAACTCCTCCTCGGTCATGTTGGTGTTGTAGTTGGCGCGGCTGTTGGCGTTCGCGTTGGTGTTTGCGTTGGCGTTCGCGCTGGCGCTGGTGTTGGCGTTGTTGGTGACGACGGCCGTGTTGTTCGCGTTGGTGTTCGCGTTGGTATTCGTGTTGGCGCGGTCGCCGCCGTCGCATGCGTTTGCCAGCGACGCGAGCGCAGCACAGAGCGCAAGGGTCGCAAGTTTCTTCCTGTTCATGTCATCTCCTGTGTCAATCTGGTTTTTGCTCGAATCTCCCTGCGGAGTACGACGGCAGAGACGGCGACCGAGACGCTCGAAAGCGGACTGAGGACGCGTCGGCGCGCCGCGACGATATCGTCGAAAAACATCCTCAAGCGAAAAGGGGGTTCGAGTCTGGGGCGTATATTAACGCCTACGGGGCGCGCGAACAAGAAAGAAAAAACGGGCGCGCTGAGACGCGCGAGCAGCCTGCACCACAAATGACGATAGCCACCGTACTCAAAGGACGGTGGCTATTCATGTTGACGCTGACGAAAGTGAACGTCGACGAAACTACTTGTTGTTGGTGTTGCGGGTGTTGGTGTTGCCGCCGGCCGTCGTGCCGCCCGTGTTCGTGTTACGGTTGTTGGTGTTGCCGCCAGCGGTGGTGCCGCCCGTGTTCGTGTTGCCGCCGGCCGTCGTGCCGCCCGTGTTGGCGTTGCCGGTGTTCGTCGTGTTGGTGGTGTTCGTCGTGTTGGCGGTGTTCGTCGTCGTGTTGGTGGTGTTCGTCGTCGTCGTGTTGGTCGCGTTAGTGTTCGCGTTGGTATTCGCGTTGGTGTTGTTGGTGTTGGCATCACCACCGCACGCGGCGGTGAAAGCGGCCAAAGCGGTACCGGCGACGATTGCTGCGAGTTTGCTCTTCTTCATGTTTTCTCCTGCGACTTAACTGTGATGTTTTGGAACTAGCTTTTGCGGAACCCGTTGCGAACCCGCCGGGCGCTGTCATGGCCGTCTTCGGCGCACGCCCCCGGGGAGAACTGCAAAAAAGCTTCTATTGGCTGTTTGCCGCGCGGCATATTAAGTCAGTCAAGGCGCTCAGAGCAAGCGAAAAACTGCCCGAAAAGCCGACCCCTGCGCACACGCCGCAAGCCCGGTGTGGATATCCACACTGCGCGCGTGATGGTCACCACGCCTTTGCGGTCTCAGGATGGTCTGCGACCGTACGGAGGCCGTCTGTTCACCACTTAATGGTGCCCTCTTGCGAAGTGTCAATCTCGGCCGTCTGCGTCGTCGGCGCGCCGAAGAGGTGGCCTTTGGCGTTGTCGAGGAGGAAGTTTTGCGCGTCTGGATTCATCAGGTCGAGGCCGTAGTGGTTGATAATCATCTGCTGCTTCTGCAACCATTCACGCCAGCACGTCTGACAGATTTCCGTCCCAATCTTCTGTCCCAACTCGCCCGGATAAGGTGCGTAGCCGAGAGGCGCGGCCTTGCGGCCGCAATGCGCGCACTTGATTTCGTCAGCCATCGGAAGTTCTCCCTCGCAAAGAGTTCGCTCGAAAATATTGTTAGACCGGAGAGACGCGTTGCCTCAACGATAACACAACGCGGCGACCGCTTTAGTCGGACGCGGCACGAATCGCCGCCAGCACCTCTTCATCCTTCGGACGAAAGAGCGAGAGCGGCTGGACTCTGCGGTAGCGGACGACGCCTTCGCGGTCAATCACGACGACGGCGCGCGCCGCGCGGTTCGGCAGCCACGAGGACGCGCCGTAGAGGCGTGCGACGCGACCGCCGGGGTCTGCCAGCAGACGCAGCGGAAGGGCGTGATGCTCCGAGAACTTGCGGTGCGACTCGACGGTGTCGGTCGAGATGCCGACGACCTCCGCGCCCGTCGCCCTGTAGTCTTCCCAACGGTCGCGCACCGAGCACAACTGCCGCGTGCAGACGGGCGTCTCGTCGCCGGGATAGAAGAGGAGGACGACCGTCCGGCCGCGCTGCTCAGAGAGACGCCAGTCAGCGCCGTCGCCGTCCTTGAGCGTGAAGTCGGGCGCGTGCGCGCCGACCGTCAGGGCACTCGCTTGCTCTTTCGCAGGGCTGGTCACGATTGAAAGTCTCTGATGTCTTTAAAAGGCGTCTCGCGGTCGTCGAAGTTGGGGCGATAGTAATGAGCCGCGCCGTCATACTCTTGCATCCAGCCCTCCTCCATGCCCAGTTCTTCGAGCGCGGCGACGGCCTTCATCCACTCGCCCTCAGTGATGCGGCGCGAGAGCAGCACGAAACGCTCGTCGGTTGCCGCCTTGTTCGTCGCGTAATACTGCGCCATCAAAGAGACGGCGACGCGCGGGCTTAAGTCCTCTCTTAACCATGCGAGCGACTCGCGCACGCCCGCCAAGTCGTTCGGCAGCACGAGGAGCCGGACGACGAGGCCGCGCCGCAGCAAGCCCGCTTCGTCGAAACAAAGCTCGTCGCCCGTCTGCCGGTACATCTCACGCAAGGCCGCACGCGCGCGCTCCGTGTAGGCGGGAACTTTCGAGTAGGCGTAGCCCGCTTCGGACTCTGCGTACTTGAGGTCGGGCAGATAAACGTCAACGATGCCTTCAAGGAGGCGCAGGACTTCGACCGAGTCGTAGGCGTTCGTGTTGTAGACGATAGGGAGGCGCAACCCGCGCTCGACGGCGATGAGCAGCGCGCGCGCCAACTGCGGCGCAAAGTGCGTCGGCGAGACGAAGTTGATGTTGTGACAGCCGCGCGCCTGTAGCTCAAGCATCATCTCTGCGAGCCGTTCGTGCGTCACCTGATTCTTTATCTGCTGTTTGTGCGTCTGCGAAATCTGGTAGTTCTGGCAATAGACGCAGCGCAGATTGCAATTTCCAAAAAAGATGTTGCCCGCGCCGCGCGTCCCCGACAGGGCAGGCTCTTCGCCGAAGTGCGCCGTGTAGGAGGAGACGATGGGAAGGCGTCCCGAATAGCAACGCGCGATTTCGTCTTGCAGACGGTTGTTGCCGCAGTCGAGCGGGCAGACGTTGCAACTGGCGAGCATGCTTTCGAGCGCGTGGACGCGCCGGACGAGTTCGCCCGACTCGTAGAGCGCGAGATAGGAGGGCGTGTTCTTCATGTGCGACCTCTCCGGGCTTCGTGTGCGCGCTTGAGCGTGAGACGGTTGTAGTGCGGGCTGTGCTGTTCGACGAGGTCTGCCGGGGCGAGCGTCTTGCCGAGTTGCCAGATGAAGTCCATCTCGGCGCTGATGGTCGAGAGCGCCAGACGCGCCTCGAAGATGAGCAGCACGCTCCCGTAGAAGAGAAACGACGCGCCGACGAGTCCCATCACGACCGGCACCCAACCGTAACGGCCGTTGGCGGCGGCGACGATGCCGATGGCGACGCTCGTCGAGACGAAGATGCCGAGCGCGACGTAGAAGGTCGTCATGCAGCGTTGGAGCAAGCGTGCGCGCGTCGTCAGGCGATTGAGTTGGTCGAAGATGACGGCGCGGCGTTCGTCAAACAGTTGCATCTCGCGCCCCGTTTCCATCAACTCCTCGAAGCGGTCGGAGAGCGTACGCACGCGGTCAACGACGCGTCCGAGCCGTGTCGAGGTCGAAAGAATGAGCGTGCCGCAGGCGGAGATGAGGACGGCGGGCGTAATCATCGCCGTCAGCACGGCCAGAGCTGAAGAGAGTGCATCCATGTCTTCCTTGCGCGCGCCTCGGTTGGTTGCGTGAAGTCCATTTATAACGCTTGTGGAGCACAGGGGCAAACGCATCGCAGGCAAGGCATCGGGTTTATCATGTCAGAAGGTTGAAAAAATCGTCTGCAACGGTTGAAAGTGTGGTTCAACGCGCGTGTAGTTGTGTTATGCTCCGCCGCAAACTTGCACAGGTCTTTCGCACGGAATTGCTGGACGCTCGAAGGCATGTCCTTCAGCGTGGTTTTCTCTTCTCACAAAGGAGCACAGGAGATGTCTGAAAGGGATTCTGGCGATAACAGAGACGACATGATTGGCGGCGGTGGTGGCGGCGGCGCGACAGGCGGCGAGAGTGGTGCGGGAGCCGGGGGCGCTGACGATGCGACGACGGGCAGCGGCGGCGGAGGTGGCGGCGTCGGCACGCACGGCGGCACGGCCATCGGACGCACGACCGGCTTCGGCGCAGACACGTCAGGCGGTGAGGGCGGAGCCGGTGACGAAGACGGCGGCGCGGGCGGCGGTGGCGACGCAGGAGGTGGCGGCGACGAGACCGCAGGCGCCACCGGCGGCGCGACGTGGAGCGGCGC
>DASZCR010000051.1:0-5504 GCA_035942915.1 Pyrinomonadaceae bacterium
CAGCCGGCGGGATTCTTTCTCTGCGCTACGGTTCGCAGCTAGGTTGTGACCTTCACCTTTCTCTTCTTCGCCGCCGCGTCCTTCACCAGCGCGGCCATCCTCTGATACTCCTCCTCGTTCTTCTTCAGCTTCGCGTAGTCGAGTTCGGAGAAGATGTTCCTGATTTGCACCATCTGGAAGGAGCGGCGCTCGGAGGCCGCATCGTGGCTCGACCAGAAGAAGTTCGTCCGCTGGTTGCCATACTTCTTCGCGACAAGTTTCCAGACCCTCGGCGACTCGCGCGGGTCGTAACCGGCGTCAACCATGTATTCAAGCCCGACGCGGTCGGCCTGATTCTCCATCGTGCGGCCGTGCCCGTTGACCATCGCCATCACGGTCAGTTCGATAATCTGTGCGATGCCGCCGTAGCCCATGCCGCTCGCAAAGAGCGCACCAATCATCAGCGCCGTCCGCTTCTTCTTGTGCTTCTGCATGCGGCGATAGGTGTGCTCCTGTGTCGCGTGCGCGATTTCGTGGCCGATGACGGCGGCCAGTTGCGCTTCGTTCTCCAACACCTCGAAGACGCCGGAGTTGATGACGACCACGCCGTTCGGATAGGCGGCGGCGTTGAAGCCCTTCTCGACAATCACCGTGAAGCGGAAAGGAATCTTCTGCGGGTCGTCGGCCGCGAGCGACTTCTGGTGCGCTGGGATGAGACTCTCGCCGAGGCGCGTCACGTATTCCTGCACCTCCTGATTGGGCAGCACCTTGTACTTGTCGTTGCCCACCTTCAGTTCGCCCGGCTTGCCTTCGGCGAAGTTGAAAGGCTTCTCCTTGACCTTGAGTTGCTTCCAGAGACTCTCTTCGCCCTTCTCCTTCTCGTTGCGGACGAACTCGACGGTGGAAGCCAGCACCGTCCCATCCGGCTGCTCTTTGCCTTCGTAAGTCATCGTCACGCCGGGGCCGATATCTGCGAGCGACTTGAGTGGCCCGAAGCCCGTGCGGTCTTCGTCGAACGAGTCGGCGTCGTCATCATCTGCGGCCTTTGCGTCGGCAGCAGGGGCGGGCGCGGGCGTCTCCTGTTGCTGCTGCGCGGTCTCGTCCTGTGCCTTGTCCTTCGCGGTCGTCTTCTCCTCTTTGGCCTTGGCCTTCTCCTGCTTGCGGTTCTTCTCGGCCTCCTTTTTGGCCTCTTTCTGCTCGGCCTTGTTCAATTTGAAGAGGAGACGCGTGTCAGGTTCGATGCGGATGCGACGGCCGTCGGCCGCGACCACGCCGCCCCACTTGTCGCCGTCGAGTTGTCTGAGTTCGAGCGGCTTCTTGTCGAGCACGGTGGTCACTTTGAGCGCGCGGAACTGTGCGAGGTCAATCTTTATCTTCCTCGCCTTCAACTCGTTCGTCTCACTATCGAAGAGGCCGCGAATCTCGACCAGCGTGCCGACGCGGAGGTCTTCCTTTTTGAACGACAGGCCGGGCGTCTGGTTCTCGAATTCCAGCACCAACGTCTCGTCATTCGTCACGCGGTAATCTTCAATCTCGAACGAGGTGGGCGACTGAAGCGCCGTGATGTAGCCGCGAATTTTCACCTCCGTCGGCTTGGCGGAGGTCGAGAGCGTGGCCTGAGAAGTGAGGAACGAGAGCGCAACGAGCGCAACAAGGAGCAGGCGGATGAACTTCATGGGGGACTTCCTTTCAGTCGGACATGTTTGAAGGGGCTTTCGTTTCGGTCGGGAAGCCAAAGCGGGAAGCTTTGGGAAGGGTTGACGAGGTTGACCCGGCCGGATGCGGCCATCGCAAAAAGGCGCGCTCATTCTCCACATGACCACGCCGATTGTCAATGGGAGACAAGTGATAAGTGAGAGGAACAGAGTGATAAGTGATGGGTGATGGGTGATAGGAGAAGACAGGATTTTTCCTATCACTTATCACTTATCACCTATCACTTCTTTACTTATCAAGGAATTCGAGGAGCGCCGAGAGGGCGTGTTGGACGAAGTCGATTCTGACTTCGCTGCGGTGGACGCTCTGGCGGAGACCGCCGATAGCGGTCGCGGGGTTTGGCAGCACAGTGGCGTCGCGTTGCTGGATAACTAGTTGTTCGAGGAAGCGGAAGCCGTGCGCGGCGGAGGCCGTGTACTTCGCGTGACGCGGCTCGTCTCCGATGGCTGCGGCGAGCGCGCGTGCGGCGCAGACGCCTTCCAGATAGAGCGCGGTGGTGTAGCCGGGCGCGTCCGGTTGATGGTCGTTGATGAAGCCTCCCGTCTTCTCCTGTTGGTAATCGAGAAGCCAGTTGCCAATCTCGAAGACGAGGGCGGCCGGCTCCTCGTCGCGCGTCGCGCGCCACCAACTCGCGCAGGCTTGCATCAGCCAGGAGACCTGTCCGAAGTGGCGTCGGTAGCGGAAGCGGTGTCGGTAGAAGCGAAAAGCCTTGCGCCAATTCGCAGGGTCGCAGGCGGTCTCGCCCGCTTCGGCCGCCGCGCCGAGCGCGAGCAGCACTTGGCCGGGAAAGTAATCCTGAAAAGCTTCGGGTGAAGCGGCCGGTGCGCGGTGCGTCGAGATGCGGCCGTGCCGGTCGATGCTCTCGCCGAGCGTTCTCGTCAGACGCGGTATGAGTTGACGGCGCGCATCGTCCTTGCCGAGTTCGAGCAGCGCCAGCAGCAGGAACGAAACTTCCGCGACCGACGACGCCTCCTTTTCCGTTTCGAGCCACGCGCGCTCGCCGTCGTCCGACACCTTCTGCACAAGATGTGCGACGGCCTTTTCGGCTGCGTCCGCGAGCGCGTCGCTCTTGAAACGCGCGGCGGCGCGCGTCAAGACCCACGCGGCATGTGCGAGTCGCGGCAGGTCAAGCCCCTCGTAGAGCCGATTCTGGAACGGCTCATAGCGGAGGTAGAAACTGCCGTCGGGCTTCTGCTGTCGGATGAGATAGTCCGTGTGGAGCGCGGCGAGGCGCGACACTAAATCCTGCGTCGGCTCGTCCGTTCTGCCGTCAGACGGGAAACCGCCGACGAGCGGGCGCGCGCCTCTCGCGTCGGCGAGCCACGTCGCACAGTCGAAGCGACACCAATTATAGGGCGGCGCTTCGATGCGTGCCTTCTCAAGTACGGCATATGCGAAGCGCAGACGGTCGAGGTTGTGCATCGAGGCGACGAAAGGCAGCAGCAGACCGATGCGCTGGTCTGCGTAGGCCATCAACGTCTGCTCGCCGTGACGGACGCGCTGTACGACCTCTTCGGGCGTGAAATGGCCGAGGACGAGTTGATTGAAGAGGAACGAAACGGTGACGGCGACGCGCGAGGGGTCTGTGACGCGCGTCGCCTCGAACCTGTTATCGTCGAGCGCCGCACGCGCCAGCCGTCGCAAGTCTTCTTCGAGATTGCTCACGACCGCACCCATGCAGCCGCGCAGACGCCCGTCCACGTAGACTGTCAGATAAACGGAATCGAGTTTTGCGTTAATCAGATTGGCGGGCAGAGGTGCGGGTTCTGCGTCCGCGCCGCCTGACAGGTACGAGAGCACGAGTCGGCGCGCATGTGCGGCGACGCGGCCGCAGAGGCGCTCGTCCTTGTGCCAAAGTATGTCTTCGCCCGTCGGCACGCCGGTCGGTTGCCAGTCCTCGCCCGGTTCGACTGCCTTGACGACATCATGACGGAAGAGCTCGTAAGGCTCGAACGAGACGAGCTTTCCGTTCTTCCGACAAGCGTGCTGAAACTGCGCCCACTCGCCGCCGATGCCCGGCATGCGCGGCAGCGCGCCGCCCATCCAAGATGCGCGCTCGGCGCTGCGGACGACGATGCCGTAACGGTCGTTGTCGAGCGCGCCGACTTCGCAACGCTCAAGCGCGGGAAAGAACGTCACGGCAACGGCGCTCTCACTGAGAGCCTTGAGTCCCGCTTCACCCTGCGGCATCTGGACGGCCGTCCTGAGCGCCGCCAACACGATGTCTTCGGCCGTCGTCCCGCGTTGCTCGCCGGGAAAATGCCAGAAGCCGTCGCGCGCATGGCGCAGATGTATGTTGCGACGGTCGCGGACGCTAATCCAGACGCCGCCCGATGAGTCGTAGTCGCCGCCGAGCCGTTCGGGCGCGATGAGCAGTTGCCCCGTCGCAAGGTATTCGGTCAAGACCTCTCGCGCCAGACGCGCCGGGTGCGCTCCTTCGCTCGCGCGTCGCGCGCTCCACTCAAATGCGGGAAAGTATTTCGACGGATTTTGCAGAGGCTTCTGCTCGTCTTCCATCCGTGCGATGAAGTCGTCCCAGATGTCGTAGACGGCCTCGACGTGATAGCCGCGCTCCTGCATCCGCGCGTAGCCTCCGTACCAACCGAAACGCACGAGCGCGACGCCGCCCTCGACGCGCAGGCCGGCCTCCTCAAGACGCTCGCTGCCCTCCATCATGCACGTCCCCGAACTGATGGAATCGTCGATGAGGATGGTCGGCTCGTCCGGGTCAATCCGGCCTTCGATGAGTTTGAGAGAGCCGTGCGCCTTGCGTTCTTTGCGGACGAGGAGGCCGCTGTAGCGCCCGCCCGATTGGAGGATGCAGGATTGGAGGATGGGGACGGCTGTCAGGCCGTAGGTGGCTATCTGTCGCCCGTCGAAGCGTTCGAGCAGTTTCAAGAGGCAGCGTCCGGCCAGTTCAGCGCCGCGCGGGCTGAGCGTGACGGAGAGCGTGTCGAGCATCCAGCGCGCAGACGTGCCATCGCGCGAGAGTACGGGTTGCGTCGGCGTGCGATAGAGGATGCCGTCGCGCAGCAGGAGTTGCAATAACTCCTCGCGCTCGGCGTGAAAGCTCTCAGGGAGCGACGAGAGGGCGGCTGACATCGGCTCGCGCAGCATGATGAGACGTTTCGAGGTTTCAGAAGTACGTGTTTTCCGGCAGGGCGAGACTCAGATAACGGCCGTCGAGATGCACCATCAGATTGCGTTCGAGGAAGTCGCCGAGCGCCTCTTCAGTCCACGTCGCGCCGTCGAACCGCGCGTCAATCTCCTTGCGCGTGCGCGCGTCGGCGCAGAACTCGTAGAGCGCGGCCGGTTCGTCCGAACAGGTGTGCACGCGCGGTCGCCCGTTGCGCCCGTCCTCGATGCGGATGGTTGAGAGAGACTTGCGATATCTCAGATACGGGCGCGGACGCTCCTGCCAGCGTTGCTGCCAGATGGCGACGCTGCGGAAGAGGTCGTCGTGGCCTTCGTCGGGCAGCGCGTCGGCCATGTCGTGCTCGAAGTAATAGGAGACGCGTTGCAAGTCGAAGCGGTCTTTGGGAAACAGGAAATCGTAACAGGGCGCGGGGCGCAGGCGCGTGATGGACTGCGTCTCTGGTTCAGTGAACATCGGCGAACCCCGGTCGGCGCGCGCACGCGCGACAGCCCAGGGCGGTTGCCAGTGGTGAATCTTCGGGATGAGTTCGCAGTGAAGTTGATAGTCTTCGACCGTCTCGCCCGGAAAACGCACGAGGATGTTGTAGAGATTGTTGATGCCGTAATAGGTACACCACTTGATGAGTTCGAGGTTGCGCATCCCGGTCGTGTGC
>DASZCR010000052.1:0-16050 GCA_035942915.1 Pyrinomonadaceae bacterium
GAGTGAGGCTCCTTCTCATCTTCGCCGACGCCTTCGGTCGCTAGCAGTTCTGTCTTACTCGTATCGCAGGCACTCTATCGGGTCGAGCCGCGAAGCTTTGCGCGCAGGCCAGACGCCGAAGACGAGTCCGACGCCCACAGAGACGAGCAGTCCCGCCAAGACCGCCCAGAGCGGTATCGACGCGGGCAGTGAAGGTATCAAGAACATCACTAGTTGGCTGATGCCGACGGCGAGCAGGACGCCGAGCACGCCGCCGAAGAATGTCAGCGTCATCGCTTCGTAGAGAAACTGCCGGACGATGTCTTTGCGCCGCGCGCCGATGGCCTTGCGTACGCCTATCTCCTGCGTTCGCTCGGTGACGGAGACGAGCATGATATTCATGACGCCGATGCCGCCCACCATCAGGCCGACCGACGAGATGGCGATGGCGATGATGCCCATCATGGCCGTGATGCTGTCGAACTGGCTGACGATTTTGTCGGCCGTGCCGAGGTCGAAGTTGTTCGGCTCGTTGAATTTCACGTTGCGCTGGCGGCGCAGTATCTCTTCGACCTCGTCTAAGGCCGTACGCAACTGGCCGGAACGCGCGCGGATGAGAATCATCATCCATTCGCTGCCCGGAGAGACCTTGCGCGCCGTGCGAAAGGGGATGAAGACGGCGTTGTCTTCCTCGTTCTCGCCGAAGAATCCGCTCTTGCGTTTCTCAAGCACGCCGATAATCTCGAAGGGCTTGCCGCCGAGTTTAACCTCCGTGCCGACGACGTGCTGCTGGCCGGGAAAGAGCGCCTCGGCAACGTTGACGCCGATGACCATCACGTCGCGGCGCTGCTGGTCGTCGGCCTCCGTGATGAAGCGGCCTTCGCGCACGGAGACGTTGGCGGCACGCGCGTAAGAGGCCGAGACGCCCTGCATGTCGCCGCGCCGGTAGTTCGTGCCGTTGTAGGTGATGTTACGGTCCCACCACGCGATGAAGAGGACGTTGGCGACCTCCTCGGCGGCCGTCGCGCCCGCGCGAATGGCGTCGGCATCGGCCTCGTTCAAGGGCTTACGCTGCCGCTCCTGAGCGTCGCGCGGCCCAAGACTCGGCCCCGTCGTCAGGTGGAAGGCGTAGATGTTGTTTGTCCCGTACTCCTCGACCATCTGGATGATGTTGCTGCGCAGCCCCGTCAGAATCGACGCGATGGTGATGGCGGTCGTGACGCCGATGACGATGCCGAGAACGGTCAGGAAACTGCGAAACTTGTGCGCCCGAATGCTGTCGAACGCCATCGCAAAGATTTCTTTAGGGACGAATTTCGGTAATCTCATAAGACAAGTGATAGGTGATAGGTGATAGGTGATGGGTGAGCAGAGAAGACGGATTTTCTTATCACCTATCACTTATCACTGAGCACGGCCTCGTCAGTTGCGCGTCAGGGCGATAATCGGGTCGAGGCGCGAGGCTTTGAAGGCCGGGTAGATGCCTGCAATCATGCCGATAGCCGTCGAGACGATAATCGAGAGCAGGATATAGCCGATGGTAATCGTCATCGGAATCGGCGTCGTCGCGGCGACGAGCCACGAGAGCGCGGCGGCGAGTCCGAGGCCGAGCAGTCCGCCGAACGATGTCAGACAGGCCGACTCGATGAGGAACTGCACGAGCATCTGCTTGCGCGTTGCGCCGAGCGCCTTACGCAGTCCGATTTCAAACGTCCGCTCCGTCACCGAGACGAGCATGATGTTCATCACGACGATGCCGCCGACGACGAGCGAGATGAGCGTGATGGGTGTGACGACCATCGCAATAGCTCCGGTGAAGCTGTCAACCTCGTTGCCGAGGTCGCTCGTGTTGACGAGGCCGAAGTCGTCGTCCTCACCTGCTTGCAAGTGGTGCTTGTTCCTGAGCGCGTTGCGTGCGTCTTCGATGGCCGCCGGAAAGCGTTCGGCCGTGTCGGTCTTGCCGTGAATCTGCAAGGACTGGCGCGCGCCGTAGATTTTCTTGTAAGTCGAGAGCGGGATGTAGATGACCTTATCGAGCGACTGGCCGAACATCGAGCCGCGCTTCTCCTCGACGCCGATGATTTGCAGCGGCAGCCCGCGCACATTAATCGTCTTCCCGATGGCATCGACGCCGGGATAGAACTTCTCCTTCACCTCGTCGCCGACGACGCAGACCATCGCGGCCGTATCGACCTCCTGCGGCAGAATGAAGCGGCCGTCGCCGATGGTCTTGTCCTCGATGACTGCCATGTTCGCCGTCACGCCTGCGACCTGCACGCCGAACAACTCCTCGCCGTTCTGCTTGAGGTCAACGCTGTTCTGCAACTGCGCGCCGACCTCCGTGCAGGCCGTGCACTGGGCACGCACCCACTCGTAATCCTCGATTTCGAGCCGCTTGTTGCGCCGGTTCATCCGCTCCCACTCCTCCTCAGACAACTCGCCCTGATGCGCCATCCGCGCAATCATGAAGTGGTTCGTGCCGAGCATGGCCGTCACCTTCTCCATGACGTAGGTGTTCAAGCCGGAGATGGCCGCGCCGACGACGACGACGGAGGCGACGCCGATGATGATGCCGATAAGAGTGAGGAAGGCGCGCAACTTGTGCGCGAAGATGGACTGAAGCGCGATGCGCGCCGCGTCGGAGTAGAACGTGTAGAAGCTTTTCATAAGGAATAATGTGGGTGAAACGAAGCGGCGCTTCCGGCGCGCTTCGGCCGCCTCGCACACGAGACGAACTTTTGCCGGGACAGAGGGCTATACGCACGCGGCGCGGGCAATGTTTACAAATACAGGGCGGAAGGCGAGAAAAAAGGTCGGGTCGAAAGGCGACCCGCGAGAGGCATCGGCCGTGCAGATTTATTGGTCGTCGAGCAGGCGCGTCGTGTTCTCTGTGACGCTGCCGGGCGGCGAGATGAATTCGGCCGTGTCGGCGCGCTGGCGGAAAGAGGGCGGGGCGACGGGCGTGGACTGCATGGGCGGGAGCGAATTGGGCGGCTGGTAAGGCGGGGCCACCTCGGCCTGCTTGCGTCGCTCGCGCCGCTCGCGCCGCGAAGGCAGCATGTGCTCGCCGAAGAGCCGCGCGTAGATGATTTGCATGATGCCGAGGAAGAAGAGCGTGAAGGGGACGACCAGCGGCCCCGGCGAGTCGGCCCCTATCGAGAAGGCCAGAAAGAAGGGGAAGAGCACGACGCTCCAAAAGACCATCTTCGTGCCGCGCTGCGTCGCGCGCTGTTTCGTCGCCGATTCCTGCGGCATGACGGCGGGGGGCGCGGCCATCATCGGGCGGGGCGGGACGGAGACCATGCCGCCTGAGGCGACGAGGTGCGCGACGCCTTCGAGCAGGAAGCCGCAGCGCGAGCAGAAGCGCACCTCTTCAGAAATCTGTTGCTGGCCGCATTTTGGACAGTGCATCGACGTGAAACTCCAACCCGGATGATTTTAAGTGTCGAGAGTCGAAAACGAAAGTGCTCCGGCCGCCGCTGCGCCGTCCGCACGAGTTACGACGAGCACCGCCGTAAAGTTCAACGCGCGGGGGGGCAGGCGTCGGCCGCGCAGCGCACGCCCGCGAAGGCGATGCGGAACTGGCGTCGGAAGAAGTTGCGAAACGAGGCGCGCAGGACACTTGCGCCCGTCGCCCAAGAGCCGCCTTTGAGAACGCGGTGGTCGCCGTCGAACCACGTCTGCGAATACTCAGGATAGGGAAACGGCTCGAAGCCGGGGAAGCCGTCGAACGGGTCGGCCGTCCACTCCCAGACGTTGCCCGTCGCGTCGAGACATCCGGTTGCGCTCGCGCCCGCCGGGAAACTGCCGACGGGCGTCGTGCCCCAGAAGAGCGCGTCGAAGTTGCAGCGCGCGCCGTCGGGCGCAGCGTCGCCCCACGCATAACGACGCCGCGTCCGCCGCGCCTCATCCCAAGCGACAGCACGCTCCCACTCGGCCTCCGTCGGCAGGCGCTTGCCGCGAAAGCGCGCGTAGGCTTCGGCCTCGTACCAACTGATGCCCGTCACCGGATGGCGCGGCGCGAGCGGCCTCGTCTCAAACATCGTCTGCTCCGTCCACCCCTCGACATCGCCGCCCGCGCCGCACACTCCATCCCGCCTCCAGTAAAGCGGGTGCGTCCAACCTTCTTTCATGCGCCACGTCCAGCCCTCTTCGCTCCAAAACTCGCGCCGCTCGTAGCCGCCTTCGGCGACGAAGGCTGCGAACTCGGCATTGGTCGCCGGCAGGCGGTCGATGCGAAACTCGCGGACGAAGACCTCGTGCGCCGGTTGTTCGTTGTCGTAGGCGAAAGCGCGACCGCTCGCGCCCAACTCGAAAGCTCCGGCCGGGACGCTCAACATCTCCTCCTGCGCCTCTCGGTCGGACGCCGTGTCAGCATGAACTTCATCTTCGACGAACGTCGCCGCCGCCGTCGGTCGTCGCTTCTGCGATGGGTCGAGCATTTGGAGCAGGTAAAGAAGCGTCTCCTGATGCTGTCGTTCGTGTTCGATGACGAGGCGAAAGACGTACGCATCGGTGAGGAGCGGGTTGGCGGAATCGAGCCGCGCCTCTGCGAGCGCGTCGAGCGCGCGACGGCGGACGCTCGTGAGGTAGTCTTCCATCTCGCGCCGCGTCGGCAGGTTTTTCGACTCCTCGCGCGGCGTGGCGATGGGGTCGAAGACGCGTTCGTAGCGCGCATCGGCGGGCGGTTCGCCGCGCAGTTTTTGGAGCAGCCAGTAGCCCTCGAAGACGCCGATGTGCGCGAGATGCCAGATGATGGGACGGAAGCCGAAGCCGGGGCTACGGTGCAGCACGCGCTCGTCCGGCACGAGGTCGAAGAGGCGTAGCGTGGCGGCGCGTGCGCTCTCCATCTCGCGCGCAATCTGTGCGGCTGGCGTGTCGGGCATCTCGTCTCGTCTCCGGCCTTCGGTCGTCGCGCCGAGTTGATATCGAAGCGGCTTCGGTTATTATAGCAGGCCAACAGTACGCAAACGTACACAGAGGCCAAGACGAGACGGACGAGAGGACGACGTAATGGCAGACCACGCAAACCCGACGACTGCGGCGGCCGTCACGCGTCTGCGCATCACGCGACTCTCGGCGGGTGAAGCGTCCGATTCTTTCGCCTCGGACGTGCGCGCCGGTCTCATCTCGCGCCCCAAGCGGCTCTTTCCAAAATACTTCTACGACGCGCTCGGCTCGCGGCTCTTCGATGCCATCTGCCTGCTGCCGGAGTATTACCTGACGCGCGCAGAGAACGAAATCTTCGCCCGTCGCGCCGTCGAGATAGTCGAAGCGTTTGCCGCAGAGGCGAAGGCCGACGAACGGCGCGAGGTGGCCTTGCTCGAACTCGGCAGCGGCAGCGCCACCAAGACGCGGCTCATCATCGAGGCGCTGCTGGCACGGCAGGAGCGTCTGCTCTACGTGCCGGTTGACATCTCTCACGAGGCGCTCGAAGAGAGTTCGCGCGTGCTGCTGCAATCCTATGCCGGGCTTGACGTGTCGGCCTACGCCGCAGACTACGATGCTGCGCTGCCGCGCCTGCGCGAGAACGTGAGCGAGCGGACGCGCTCTCTCGTCCTCTTCCTCGGCTCGAACGTCGGCAACTTCGACCCGACGGAGGCGCGCGCCTTTTTGCGACGCCTGCGGGGCGTGCTCCGTGCGGGCGACGCGCTGCTCGTCGGCGCAGACCTGCGCAAAGATGCCGCCACGCTCGAAGCCGCCTACGACGACGCGCTCGGCGTGACGGCCGCCTTCAACTTAAATCTCCTCGCGCGCCTCAACCGTGAACTGGATGCCGACTTCAACCTGCGCGCCTTTCGCCACGTCGCTCATTACAACGAAGCGGCGGGTCGCGTCGAGATGCATCTTGAAAGTCTCAGAGCGCAGAGGGTGCATCTCGGCGCGCTCGACCTCGACATAGATTTCGACGAAGGCGAGCGCATGCATACGGAAAACTCTTACAAGTACGACGCGGAAGAACTGCGACGACTCGCCGCAGAGACCGGCTTTCGCCTCACGCGCACGTGGCTTGATAGCGAGGGGCGCTTCAGCAGCAACCTCTTCCTCACGGACGATAAAAACATTGGCTGAACCGACGACAAACAGAGCCGTGCGCGGAGTCTTCCCGCTCCTCACAGACCCCGTGTCGAAAGCCTCCGCGCCGCTCTTTGCGGAGAACCTGCGGCGGGGTGCGAAGCCGCGCGCCGACTGGATGTGCGGCGTCGAGTTTGAACTGTTCGGCTACGACGCGACGCGTGCCATGCGTCGCATCGACTCGGCGCAGGTCGAGCGCGTGCTGGCAGGCTTCGCGCCGTCGTCGAACGACTTGGTTTACGAAGGCAAGACGCTCGTCGAGGTCAACGCCGGGCAGATGAATCGTCTGACGGTCGAGCCGGGCGGACAGGTTGAGTTCTCCGGCGCGCCGCAGCGTCGCCTCGCGGATGTGGAAAGCGAAATCCGGCGTTATCTCGCGCGTCTGCACGAAATCGCCGAAGCCGAAGGGCTTGTCTTCCTCGCCTGCGGCTTCGACCCTCTGCGCAGCGTCGCCGAGCAGCAATGGTTTCCCAAGGCGCGCTACGACGTGATGCGCCCCTTTCTCGCCGCGCGCGGCCGACGCGCTTGGGACATGATGGCGCGTACCTGCGCCGTGCAATCCAATCTCGACTACGGCGCGGAAGACGACCTCGTCAAAAAGTTTTTCGTCGGCAATCGCCTCGCGCCGGTCGTGACGGCCATCTTCGCCAACTCGCCTTTCGAGGACGGCAAGCCTTCGGGATACAAATCGACGCGCGCGGCCGCCTGGCTTGCCACCGACGACGCGCGCGCCGGAATCTCGCCGCCCGCGCTGGCGCACGACTTCTCGCCCGAAGCCTTCGTCGCCTATGCGCTCGAAGTGCCGATGATTTTCGCGCAGCGCGAGGGGCGTTATCTCGATGAACCCGGCGGGATGAAGTTCGGCGATTTTCTCGAACGCGGCTGCGAACACGTCGAGCCGGTCTTCGGCGACTGGGCTGACCACCTGACGACGCTCTTCACGGATGCGCGTCTCAAACAGCACGTCGAACTGCGCAGCGCGGACTGTGGCTCGCTCCCGATGGTGCTCGCCCTGCAAGCACTCTGGAAGGGGCTCTTCTACGACGCACAGACGCTCGATGAGGCGCTTCGTCTCGCGCCCGAACTCGACGCCCGCGACGCACATGAACTGCGCGTAGCCGTTGCGCGCGACGCGTTGCAGGCACGTTACGCAGAGATTGACGTGCTGGCGCTCGCGCGCCAGACGGTCGCGCTCGCCGCAGAGGGTTTGCGTCGCATCGCTCCCGAAGAGCTCTCTTATCTCGACGTGCTGCGCGAGCATGTGGTTGACGAAGGCGTCTGTCCGGCCGACATCCTGCTGCGTAACTGGGAAGGCTCATGGCATGCTTCGTCGCAACGCGTCGTCGAATACCTGCGCATCGCTTGAACCACTCTGAACGCCTCGCAGAACCGGAACGGGAAACTTATCGTGGCTGCTCATGCGAACGAAGAGACGATGGTGAGCTTCAGCGGCGTCGGCTATCGTGCGCCGGGCGCAGGCGAGACGCGCGCCATCCTGTCGGACTTCAATCTCGACGTGCGGCGCGGCGAGACGCTCGTCCTGCTCGGCGAGTCGGGCTGCGGGAAGACGACGACGCTCAGGCTCGTCAACCGTATGCTCGTGCCCACGTCCGGGCAGGTCTTAGTTGACGGGCGTGATACGCGCGCGTGGGACAAGACCGCGCTCAGACGCCGCACGGGTTACGTCATACAGGAGGCGGGACTCTTCCCGCACTTCACCGTCGAGCGCAACGTCGCATTAGTCCCCGCGCTCGAAGGTTGGGAGGCGGGGCGCGTCCGCGCACGCGTCGCGGAATTGTTGGAGTTGGTCGGATTGCCGCCGCGAGAGTTTGCGCGGCGTTATCCGCAGGAGCTTTCGGGCGGGCAGCGACAGCGTGTCGGCGTCGCGCGTGCGCTCGCCGCAGACCCGCCGCTGCTGCTCATGGATGAGCCTTTCGGCGCGCTCGACCCGTTGACGCGCGCCGCCCTGCAACGCGAGTTCGCCAGCTTAAGAGAGAGGCTCTCGAAGACCGTCATCTTCGTCACGCACGACGTTCGCGAAGCACTGCTGTTAGGAACACGCGTCGGCCTCATGCACAAGGGTCGCCTCCTCCTCGTCGAGACGCCCGAAGCTTTTCTGCGTTCCGATGAGCCGCTTGCGCGCGACTATCGTGAGACTCTGCGTCTGCCGTCGCACATCGCGCAGGCGACGCGCGACCCGTCGGCGACGGAGGAGGCGCGATGAACACTGCGCTTCGTTTCCTCTCGACGCACTGGCGCGAGTTGCTGCAACTGACGGCGGAGCACGTCATGCTGGTTGCCGTCTCGGTCGCCGTCGCCGTCGCCATCGGCCTTCCCGTCGGCCTCTGGTTGACGCGCCGCGCCGCTCTGAAACGGCCGGTGCTCGCCGTCGCAGGCATCTTGCAGACCGTGCCGAGTCTCGCCCTCTTCGGCTTCCTCATTCCACTGCCCTTTGTCGGCGGCATCGGAGCGCGTTCGGCCATCGTCGCGCTTGTGCTCTACGCTCTGCTGCCGGTCGTGCGCAACACTGTGACGGGCGTCGAGGGCGTTGACCGCAACGTGCGCGAGGCGGCGGAGGCGTTGGGGATGACGGACAGACAGATTCTCAGACAGGTGGAGTTGCCTCTGGCCGCGCCCGTGATTCTCGCAGGTGTGAGGGTGGCGGCCATCATCTCGGTCGGCGTGGCGACGATTGCGGCGGCCATCGGTGCGGGCGGTCTCGGCACGTACATCTTTCGCGGACTCCGACAGAACGACAACGCGCTGACGCTGGCCGGAGCAGTCCCGGCGGCGCTGCTGGCGCTCGCGGTGGACTGGGCTATCGGTCTGCTCGAAACACGGCTCGACGCGCGCTCTCGACGCAGCAGAGAGTCGAACGCGCGGCGCACAGCCTTCAGGCGCGTCGCGTGGGCGTCGCTTGCGCTCGGCCTCGTGCTCGTCGTCGCCTTCGGTCTGTGGCGCGGCGCGCGGAGGGCTGACGTGGTCGTCTGCTCGAAGGATTTTACCGAACAGGTGATTCTCGGTGAGTTGCTGGCGCAGACGCTCGAAGCGCGTGGGTTGAGCGTCGAGCGGCGGTTCGAGTTGGGCGGAAACCTCTGTCACGACGCGCTCGTCGCGGGCGAGGTCGATGTCTACCCGGAGTACACAGGCACGTCTCTGATGGCGATTCTCAAGCGCCCGCCCTCTTCGGATGCGCGCGCCGTCTACGAGCAGGTCAAGCGCGACTACGCCGAACGTTTCGACGTTGAAGTCAGCCCGCCGCTCGGCTTCGAGAACACCTTCGCTATCCTCGTTCGGGGCGAGGACGCGCGACGCCTCAACCTGCGTACGGTCTCCGACGCCGTCCCTTATGCGCGTGCGTGGCGTGCGGGCTTCGGTCAGGATTTCAAGTCGCGCCCGGACGGCTACGCAGGCTTTGCGCGCGCCTACGGTCTCAACTTCGACTCCGAGCCACGCGAGATGGACTTGTCGCTCACCTATCGCGCGCTCGCCGAGCGACAGGTTGACCTCATCGCAGGCAACTCGACCGACGGCCTCATCTCCGCGCTCGACCTCACGCAACTCGCAGACGACCGCCGCTACTTCCCGCCCTACGAAGCCGTCCTGCTCTTCCGCCGCGACACGCTCGCGCGCCACCGCGCCGCGCGCGAAGTCTTCGAGAGCTTAAGCGGAGCCATCACGACCGAGGAGATGAGGCGTCTCAACTACGAAGTGGACAAGAACGGGCGTGCGCCCGCTGACGTGGTACGCGAATGGCGACAACAAAAGTAGAAAGGCAAAAGTGAAGACGAAGGAGGAGGCCTCCTCTCATCTTCACTTTTGCCTTTCTACTTTTGGTCTTGAACTTTTACTTCTTGCGAACCATCGTCACGCGGACGGGTTCATTGAGGCTGCTGGCCGGAACTTCGAGCTTCTGCGTCTGGTAGCCGTTGGCCTTGAGTTTGAGGACGAGGCGTCCCATGTGCAGCGGCGGGAGCACGGCCACACCGCGCGCGTCCGTCCAGTTCCACGATTCGCAGACGAAGCCGCCCGCGCGGTGCGATTCGAGGTCGGCGCGCACGCCCTTGACGGGGTTGCCGTCTTCGTCAACGACTCTCAGGTCGAGGCGTCCGACGCCATCGGGCGCGCTCGGCGCGCGACCCTGACTGGGGATGTTTTCGCCGTTATTCTGCGACGCGGAGGTGGAGTCCTGCGCGAAGGAAGCGGTGACGGAGGCGACAATCATCAGTGCGACGAGGAACAGTTTACGCATGCAAAAATCTCCTGTGATTCTTCGGTCTTCCTAACTGTGTGACGGAAACATTCGACGGGCAAATCGGGCGACTTCGACAACTCTCTGAGGGGGCGCACGGTCGCTTCAAACGTGCCAGTCTAAGATGGTGAAAAGTGCTCGGAAGTTGCTTCGGGGGCGGGCGCGGAAAACGTTCCGGGCGTGTCGGTCAAGCGCGCCTCTGAGGGCGGCTCACGATGAAAATTATATGTTTGCGGCAGGGCTTTGGAAAGAGTATTTTTTGCACACCGCGAACGGTAACGGGACGGGACAGGCGCGGCGCGCTGCGGCGTGACGAGTTTGCCAGACGGATGAGAAACGTTTTCCTCACACGTCTGCTATAAGACAGTTGGCAAACACTTCTTTCGTCTTCTTGGCGCACGGGCGCAAAGGAGAAAGGGGAGTTTGAGAGATGACACTGTTTGAATGGATTATTCTGTTCGTCGTCGCCGGTCTGTGCGGCGCGCTCGGTCAGGCCATCGGCGGATACACGCGCGGCGGTTGTCTGGTCTCTGTGGCGCTCGGTTTCATCGGCGCGCTTCTTGGCGTCTGGCTGGCGCGCAAACTCGGTATCAACGAGCGGTTCGCCGTGCAGATTGGGACGGTCAGTTTTCCGCTCGTGTGGTCGATTATCGGCGCGGCGCTGTTTGTCGCCGTCATCAATCTGATTTCGCGTGGGCGGGGTTGAGCGCCGAGGCGCGCGTCGGGTACACTCGCGCTCATAGCTTAATTCGCAAGGTTTTGGTTTTGGCTTTATGACTTCCCCGTCAACAATCGCTCCGGCGTCGCGCGAAGAAAAACGCGAGCCAGACCTCAGCTACTTCCGACAACACTTCCCGGCGACGGTCGCTCACTTCGGCGCGCTGCCAGAGCGCGAGGCGTGGCTGCGCCGTCTCTGGCAGGAGGACGCGCGCTGGCAGCGCGAGACCGAGACGCACGGCGGACGCGTGCGCGTCGATGAAGAGGCGCTTGTGCGCGGCGCGCCGCCCGCCGGTCTCGCAGTCGAAGCCGAGTTCGACATCATCTACACCTGCGGCGCGTTCGGCGTCCTGCACGCGGCATTGATGGCCTGCCGTTACGGTCGGCGCGTGCTCGTCTTCGGCGAGGAAGCACCGGGCGCGGCCGTCGCTTCCGCCTCATCGCCGCAGCAGAGCCGCAACGTCTCGACGGAAGACCTTGAGGAGTTCGAGCGGGCAGGGCTGTTGACGAAGGAGGAGGTAGAAGCGGCCGTCGTCAACCGCTACGAGCGCGGGTTCGTCAAGTTCCACGACGCCGGTTCGCGCGTTAAGGCGGAGCGGCTATGGATGAGCGGCGTTCTCGACGTGGGCGTCGATGCCAACAAACTCTTAGCCACCGCCGCCGCGAAGATTCGCGCGCGCACCGATGAGGGAAGCGCCGTCATCGACGGATTGCGCTTCGTGCGCGCTTACGTCGAACCGCATCGTGTAACTGTCGAGACGCGCGACCGGCGCGGGACGCGTCGCCTGTTCGCCGCGCGTCTGTTCGTTGATTCGACATCGTCACAATCTCCCATTGCGCGACAACTCAACGCCTCGACTCCGGCGACGCACGTCCGCCCGACGGTCGGCACCATTGCGCGCGGCTTCCTGCGCGGCGAAGAACCGGGACGCGCGGACTTCCGTGTGGGCGAGATTCTCGTCAGCACCGAGGACGCCAGCGAGAGCCGTCAACTCGTCTGGGAAGGCTTCGCCGGGTCGCCCGCGCGTGACGAGTATGCGACCTACCTGTTCTTCTACGACTCCGTCGATTCGCAGGCCGACAAGTCTCTGCTATCGCTCTTCGAGCGTTACTTCGAGACGCTGCCCGCTTATAAGCGCACGGGCGCGCAGTGGCGCGTGCAGCGGCCGCTGTTCGGGCACGTCCCGGCCTTTCAGCCGCAGGGCTTGCGCCGACGCGTCGCGGCGCGCACGGCAGATGAGCGCGTGCTGCTGTTGGGTGACGCGGCGGGCGCGGCCAGCCCTCTGACGCTCGGCAGTTTCGGCGCGCAGTTGCGCACGCTGCGTCGGCGCGCGCATCTGACAGACCTTGCGCTCGCGGCAGACCTGCTCGACGCCGCTTCGCTCTCCGAAATCGGGTCGGAGGGAACGCGCGTGGCGCAGGTGGCCGGTCTGGCGGAGTTCTTGCGCCCCGCGCCGAAGAGCGCGCCTTCGACTGTCAACGAGACGCTCAACGCCGTGATGGCCGCGCTGCATACGCTCGACGAGCGCGTGCGCCGCGACCTCTTTCAAGACCGCATGACCTTCAGCGGCCTGCGCAGCCTCTTAGGCCACACGGCCAAACTCTACCCGCGCATCTTCGGCCGCGTCCGCGAGCACATGGGCGCGCGCGGCACTTTCTGGTGGCTCGCAGACATCGCCGAGGCCGTCTGGCGCGAAAGACGCAGGCGCGGTAGTAGTAGTAATAGTAGTAGCGGCGGCGGCGGTAACGGCGACGAACCCGACGCGCTCGACGAGGCCAGAGAGCAGACGGAAGAGCCCGCGCGCAAGTTCGCGCGCTACGCCGCGCTCTACAAACAGGGCGACGGCGCGGGCGACCGTTAAAGCCGCGCCCGCGCCGTCGGAAAAAGTGTGGTAAACGGGTTCGCCCCGGAGTGTCTGACGCGGGACACTCCGGGGCGAAACTGTCTGAGGTTTAATCGTGCCTCACGAACCGACCTCAATCGTAATCGTGATTTTACCGTTCGGCACGGTGTAGGAGAAGAGAGACTGTCCGTTCGCGTCAGTTACCTCGACGCTTTTGATTTTCTTGTTGGAGTTCGAGTGTTTGCCGTTCTGCTTCGGGAAGGTCTGTTCGTCGAAGTCTATCGTGACGGAACCGCCGGTCACGACGATTGGTGGCTCGCCTGTCATAGTTTGTTCTCCTTTGAGGTTAGGATTAGTTAGCCGTTCGCTAAGGGGCAGAAGAGACAACCTCCTTGCGAAGTTGCCGCACGTCGGGGCGCGTTGTGTAGGTATCCCACGTTTGCGCGCCCCACAAGGCTTCTAGTCTCGTGAGAACGTCTGCGGCGCGAGCCACGTGCTCGCGCGCGCTGGCGGCATCGCCTGTGCGCCGACTCGCGCGAGCGAGCAGGGCATGAGCGCGCCATTCGGATTCGGCGTGGCCGTAGCGTGCGAAAATCTCCTGTGCCTGCCGCGCCGCGTCAATTGCGCCATGAAAATCACCGGCCGCGTAGAGCGCCTCGGCCAGCGCCAACCGTGAGAGTCCGATGTGCCAGGGATAGCCCAAAGCCGTTGCCACACGTTCAGACTCTCTGCACTCGGCAACGCCCTCGACGACCGCGCCCGTGTATGCGAGACCGACGCCGAGCGCACGCCGCATCTCCATCTCGGTCTCTTTGCTGTCGTTCATCTCAAGCACACGCCGTGCTCTCGTGACGACCTCCGAGAAGCGGCGCTCGCTCAAAGCGATGTTGGCTTCGACGGAGTGCACCTGCGTCTGCAACTCCTTGTTCGGGCTTTTGGGATTGGCCGCAATCTCCGCCACCTCCTTGAGCGCGGCGCGCGCCTCATCGTAGCGCCCAAGCTGCCACAGGGCGCGTCCCTGATTGAGCACACCGTAGGCGATGTAGAGTGGGGATTTTTTAGACCTGTAGATAGTCACGTTCTCGTCGAAGCGCGTGAGCGCCTCTTGAAAACGTTCCTGCTCGTAGAAGACCAGACCTATCTCGCGCTGGAACTCGGCGACCAGAGTGGTCTGGCCGGACTGCTGCGCCGGGTTGAAATAGGGTTCGAACGTCTTGAGAGCTTCGTCGTAGTTGCCGCGCTTGCGCCGTTCGCGTGCGAGAAGCATGGCGGCCGAGATGGCTTCGGCGCGGTAGCCTCCCTGTTCGTAGAACTGGCGCGCCTGCTCGACGTAGCGCAGTCCCTCGTCGCCTCGGTTCTGGCGCAGACACAAACTTCCCAAGTTGACGAGCGCCAGAGCTTCGACCCGCTTTACCTTGTAGGTGCGGGCAAACTCAAGCGCGCGATTGAACTGCTTCTCGGCCTCGTCGTGATTGCCGAGCGTCATGTAATGCGTGCCCTGAATGATATAGCCGCGCGCCGTGAGGTTGAAGAGTCTGGCCGAGTGTGCCAACTCCGTCCCCTCGCGCGCGAAGGCGAGCGCCTGCGTGAGGTCGTTCTCCTTCTGCGCGACGGTGCTCAGTTCGAGGAGCGCCTGTACCTGCTGCGCCTGATTCCCGGTCGCGCGTGCCTTGTCCAGAGACTCTTGCAGACAACGGCGCGCCTCGGCTCTCTTGTCGAGATGGAGAAAGAGCTTGCCGCGCTCGAAGAGCACTTCGGCGCGCGCTTCTTCGTTGCCCTGTGCGCTGTAGAGTTGCTCGGCGCGGTCTAGAGCCTCTGCCGCTCCCGCGTAGTTCTGCAAGCGCCTGTAGAGCGCGCCGAGACGCAGGAAGGCGGTCGCGTAGTTGGGGTCGCCCTCGGCCGCTTTGGTGTAGCTGGCGAGAGCGTTCTCCCAGTCGTTGTTCTTCTCGTAGGCGCGCCCCAAGTCGACCTGCGCCTGCGGCAGCGCGCCTTCAAGCTGCGCAATCTTTTTGTAGCTCTCGACCGCCTTCGCATACTCGCGCGTCACCGTCCACGTGATGGCGTCGAGATAGAGCTTATCGCGTTCGGAGAGCGTGCTGCGGTCGAGGCTGTTGCTGCTGAGGAGTTCGTCGCGCGCGCGGTCAACGTAGTCGAGTTCGGTCAGCGCCTCGGCCAGACGCGCGTAGGCGAGCACAAACTTCGGGTCGGCTTCGACGGCCTGTTGCAGCAGCGTGCTGGCCTTCTGATAAGAGCCGTCGCGCATCGCCTCCACGCCCTTGTTGTAGAGGGCGAGGGCGGCGTCGAGCGGCTTGTGCGCGGGCGTGCGTTGCCAGTAGGAGAAGCCCCAGACGACGGCGAGGACGACGGCGATGGCGGCCATCAGCGCGAGCGGCGAGATGCGCGGACGCCTCAGCGTGTCGGAGATGGTCGTCAGCGCGCTCTTGCCGAGCGTCGCGCCGGGCGACGTGAGCCGTCGCGTGCGCGCCGTGTCGTACTGCGAGAGGCGGACGCCGATGCGGCGCAAGTCTTCGGCCATCTCGTCGGCCTTCTGGTAGCGGTCTTCGGGACGCTTGGCGAGCGCACGCAGCACGACGCGGTCGAGTTCGATGGGCACGCGCGGGTTGAACTTCGACGGAGGCTCCGGGTCGAAGTGGAGCACCTGCGCGCCGATTTCAATGACGTTCGAGCCGGAGAAGGCGGGGCGTCCGGCGACGCACTCGTAGAGCAGCGCGCCGAGCGCGAAGATGTCGCTGCGGCCATCGACGGCCGCGCCGCGCGCCTGTTCGGGCGAGAGGTAGAGCGGCGTGCCGATGACGACATCGCTCCTCGTGCGTATCGCAAACTCCGGGAGCGTGCCGCGCTTGCCGTCGTCCGGCAGCACGCCTTCGAGTTGTTTGGCGAGTCCGAAGTCGAGCACCTTGACCTCGTCCTGCTCTGTCAGATGGATGTTCGAGGGTTTGATGTCACGGTGGACGATGCCGCGCTTGTGCGCGACGGCGAGCGCCTCGGCCACCTGCTCGACGATGCGGACGGCCTGTCCGAGCGTCAGCCCGCTCGTCATCAGACGGTCGCTCAAACTCTGTCCCGTGACCAACTCCATCACGATGTAGGGCTGGCCCTCGTCCGTCTCGCCGTAGTCGTAGACGGCGGCGATGTTCTTGTGCTTGAGCGCCGAGACGGGGC
>DASZCR010000053.1:0-2685 GCA_035942915.1 Pyrinomonadaceae bacterium
TTTAGCAGAAGTCGGAGTGGAAGATAACTTCTTCGAGTTGGGAGGCCATTCGTTGTTGGCGACGCAGGTGGTCAGTCGCCTCAACCGTGCTTTTCAGATTGAGATGCCGGTGCGCAGGGTCTTCGAGTCTCCGACTGTGGCCGCGCTGGCCGAGCAGGTCACGTCGATGCTGCGAATCGGCGAAGCGCCACGCGCGCAGGCCATCACGCGCGTGCCGAGAGAAGGCGGCCTGCCGCTCTCTTTTGCGCAGCAACGTCTGTGGTTTCTCGACCAGCTTGAACCTGAGAGCGCGGCTTACAACATGCCTGTGGCGCTCTACCTGAGAGGCCGCCTCGATGTCTCTCTGCTGGAACAGAGTGTGCGCCACATCGTCAATCGTCACGAAGCCCTGCGCACGGTCTTCCCCAGCGTCAAGGGGCGTCCCGTGCAGGTCGTCGAGCCGCCGCTGCTCTGGCAACTGACTCTCGTAGAGCTTTCGGACATCGCCGAGACAGAGCGCGAGGCGGAAGCGTTGCGCCTCGCCGTCGAAGAAGCGCATCGTCCGTTCGACTTGGCGCGCGGGCCTCTCGTACGCGCGCGCCTGTGGCGCATCCACACGGAACTGCACCTGCTCCTGCTGACCATACATCACATCGTCAGCGACGGCTGGTCAATGGGCATCTTCGTCGAAGAGTTGAGCGCGATTTACAGTGCGTCGTTCGAGGGGCGTCCGTCGCCGCTCGCCGAACTGCCGATACAGTATGCGGACTATTCGGTCTGGCAGCGCGAGCATCTCGCGGGAGAAGCTCTGGCCGCGCAACTCGCTTACTGGAAGCGACAACTCGGCGGGCGTCTGCCCGTCATTGAGTTGCCGAACGACCGCCCGCACCTGCCTGCGACGACCTTCCGCGTCGCCACCGAATCGTGGCCGCTGGACGCGAGTTTGAGCGAGAAAGTCAGACGCTTCAGCCGCGAGCGCGGCGTCACTTTCTTCATGACGCTGCTGGCCGCCTTTCAAACTCTGCTCCATCGCTACACGGGGCTGGAAGACATTCTCGTCGGCACGCCCATCGCCGGGCGCACTCGACTTGAGACCGAGAAACTCATCGGGCTCTTCGCCAACACGCTCGTCCTGCGCACAGACCTCTCCGGCGCTCCGACCTTCGACGAGTTGCTCGCGCGCGTGCGCGAGATGACGCTTGAGGCGCACGCACATCAGGAAGTGCCCTTCGAGATGCTCGTCGAGGAGTTGCAGCCGGACAGAGACTTGAGCCGCCCACCCGTCTTTCAAGTGATGCTGGTTTTGCAGAATGCGCCGCTGCCGGAGATGAACCTGCCGGGGCTGGAAGTGCAGCAGCTTGAACTGGAAGCGGCGGCGGCGAAATTCGACCTGATTCTTTTTCTCAGGGAACGCGCGGGCGGCCTGCAAGCGTCTTGGGAATACAACACAGACCGTCTCGATAGCGAAACCGTCCGCCGCATGGCGCGCCACTTCCAGACCTTGCTCGAAAACAGCGTCACGCATCCGGAGGAGCGCATCTCTCGTCTGGAACTGATGTCGGAGGCCGAGCGGCATCGCGTCCTCGTCGAGTGGAACGATACGGGCAGCGCGTACGAGTCGGCGCAATGTCTCCATCAATTCTTCGAGCGACAGGCCGCGCGCACGCCCGACGCCGTCGCGTTGATTCATCAGACGGAGCGTCTGACCTACGCGGAATTGAACGGGCGAGCCAATCAACTGGCGCATCGTCTGCGTGCGGAGGGCGTCGGCGCGGAGTCTCTGGTGGGAGTGCTCATGCGACGCTCGACCGAGATGGTCGTCGCGCTGTTGGGAGTGCTCAAGGCGGGCGGCGCATACGTGCCGCTCGACCCCGCGTATCCGGCCGAACGAATTGAGTTGATGCTGGCAGACACGCAGGCCGGCGTTGTCCTCACGCAAGAGGACTTGCAGGAGCGAGTCCCGGCCTGCGACGCACGCATCATCAATCTCGATGCGGAATGGCCGGACATCGCACGCCACAGCACAGAGAACCCGCCCGCCGTCGCAGACGAAAGAGACCTCGCCTATCTGATTTACACCTCCGGCTCGACGGGGAGACCGAAAGGCGTAGCCATCGAACATCGCAGCGCCGCCATGCTTTTGCACTGGGCGCGCGAGCATTTCACAGACGCGCAATTAGCAGGCGTCCTAGCTTCCACTTCCATCTGCTTCGACTTGTCAATCTTTGAAATCTTTGTCCCGCTGGCATGGGGCGGAACAGTCATTCTGGCAACCAACGTGCTCGAACTGCCGGAACTGGAAGCGGCAGGAGAGGTCACTTTAATCAACACTGTGCCGTCGGCGTTGACTGAACTATTACGCATCAAGGGAGTGCCGGAAAGCGTCGTGACCGTGAATCTGGCAGGCGAGCCTCTGAAGAACACTTTGGCGCAGAGAGCTTACGCCGAGCCGGGCATTGAACAGGTCTTGAACTTGTATGGCCCTTCTGAGGATACGACCTATTCGACGTGGGCGCTGATTGAGAAGGGCAGCACACAAGCGCCGAGCATCGGGCGACCGATTGCGAACACGCAGGTTTATCTGCTCGACGCGGAGTGGCAGCCTGTCGCGCAAGGATTGATAGGCGAGTTGTATATCGGCGGAGAGGGATTAGCGCGTGGTTATTTGAATCGTCCTGAGTTGACGGCCGAGAGGTTCGTGCCGAA
>DASZCR010000054.1:0-4715 GCA_035942915.1 Pyrinomonadaceae bacterium
GGACGACGGTCGCCACGCCGATGAACAGCGACAGTAGAATCTGCCAGACGGGCGGCGTCTGCGTGACGACGCGTACGAGCATCGTGATGGGCAAGAAGAACGGCACCATCGAAACCCAAAAGGCGAAGCCCGAGTTGGGGCTACGGATGACAGGGAACGCCAGGTAGAAGCCGATGACGAGCAGCAGTATCACGGGCAGCGCCACCTGTCCGCCCTCCTGCGCCGTCGTCACCATCGCACCGACGAGTGCGTAGATGGTCGCGTAGATGAAGTAGCCAAGCAGGAAGAAGAGGAAGAAGTAGAGGATGAAGCTCGCAGGGATGTCCGGCATGGAGAATTCGACGCCGCCCGCCGCGAGCATCCCCGCGCCGTAGAGCGCAAAGAGCGCGAAGGCAAGCCCCCAGATGAGAAGCTGCGTCAGTGCGACGAGCGAGACGCCGATGAGCTTACCCATCATCAGCGGGAAAGAGCGGATGGAGGAGAAGAGCACTTCGGAGATGCGCGTCTCCTTCTCCTCGATGACGGCGGCTAAGACAAGCTGGCCGTACATCAAAATCGTCATGTAGATGAGGAAGCCGACGACGAAGACCATCACGAAGCCCTGTCCCTTGTCTTCGCGTTCGCTCTCGTCGCCCGCCCTTGCCGCACGGAGTTTGACCGGCTTGTTGATGGCGCCCATCAGTGCGGGCGAAATGTTGTTGACGGCCATGCGCTGGTTGCGCACGGCGCGCGTCAGACGGTCTTCGAGTTGGCCGCGCGTGAACACGTCGCCCGTGTTGCGCGAGTAGTAGCGCGCCTCGCCCTGTTGCAGCAGGTCGGCGGGCAGAATCAGATAGGCATCGAGTTCGTCTCGCTTGACCTGCTCGTCGAGCCTGCGCTTGACGGCCTCGACCGTCTCGCCGCCGAGCGCAACCTGTCGCACGTCGTAGCCTGCTTCGGCCTTCGCGCCCGTGCGCCGCATCCGCTCCATGCTGTTCTCGTTGGCCGCACTCGCGGCGGCCGCGTCGCCGGTCGGCTCCTCTTCTTCTTCATCTTGGCGTCCCGTGAGGATGGCTTCGCGCACCTGTTCGTAGAGCACGCCCGTTTCGTCAACGATGGCGATGCGCACGGGGCCGCCCGTCTTCATGTTCGTCAGAATGGCGGGCACGACCGTGAAGAGCGCCATCATGACGGGGCCGAGCACGGTGGCGACGATGAACATCTTCGTCCGCACGCGCTGGATGTATTCGCGTTTGACGACGGCCAGAAATTTATTCATACGTCGTACCCCCTACCTTTTCGATGAAGATGTCGTGCAGGCTCGGTTCAACCAACTCGAACTTTGTGACGGTGGCGCCCGCCGCGATGAGGCGTCGCAGAAGTTCCTGCGCGTCTGCGCCTTCGGTCAGCAGCGCCTCGATTTCGTCGCTGTGGCGTTCGATTTTGGCAACCAACTCGCGGTCGTCGAGCACGCCGTCTCCGCCCTCTGCGCGCAAGGCCACAGAGTTGCGACCGAATCCGCGTTTGACTTCGCGGATGCTGCCTTCGAGCACTTTGCGCGAGCGGTTGACGAGGCAGATGTCGTCGCAGATTCTTTCCGCGACCTCCATCTGGTGCGTCGAGAAGATGATGGTCTTGCCCGCCGCCTTGAGTTCGAGGACGAGCGCCTTGAGCAGTTCGACGTTGACGGGGTCGAGGCCGGAAAAAGGCTCGTCGAGGATGATGAGGTCGGGGTCGTGCATGACGGCGGCGATGAACTGTATCTTCTGCTGCATGCCCTTCGACAGTTCGGTCGCCTTCTTGTCCTTCCACTCCGTCAGCTTCACCTTCTCCAGCCAGCGATTGATGGCTTCCTCGGCCGCGCGCGGCTTCATGCTTTTCAGTTCTCCGAAAAAGCGTAACTGCTCGCCGACCTTCATCTTCTTATAAAGCCCGCGTTCTTCCGGCAGATAACCGATGCGGTCTTGCATTTCGCGGCTCATCGGTTGGCCGAAGAGCTCGATGCGGCCGGAGTCGGGCATGGTGATGCCCGTAATCATGCGGATAGTGGTCGTCTTGCCCGCCCCGTTCGGCCCCAAAAGGCCGTAGATGCGCCCCGAACGCACCTTCAGACTCAACTCGTTAACGGCGACGAATTCGTCGAAGGTTTTCGTGACACGGTCGAGCATGAGCGTGCCGTCTGAAGTGTTCACGGTAGGAATTCTCCTCGCGGCGGGCAACCCGCCGCAGCCCTCGCGGGCGTCTCACGGGTCAATATGGATGACATACGCGCTCTTATACGGAGGCCGCGCGGCGAAAGTTTTACAACTGACGTATCGGTCGGCGGCGTGCCCGTGCTAAGATGCCGGAGAAGTTTCCCGCCGGAGTCTTTTACCTTATGCGAACAGAGCCTATACCGAGCAAGCGTCTTGCCTCCTCCCTCCTGCTCTGCCTCTGCCTGCTCGCGCCCGCCGCACGCGCACGACAGAGCCAGACGCCGACGACGCCGACACCCGCGCCGCGACAAGACGACTCGGAAGAGGTCGTCCGCGTCAGTGCCGAGTTGGTGCAGACGGACGTGATGGTCTTCGACAAAAGCGGGAAGTTCGTTGACGGTCTCAAGCCCGAACAGTTCGAGTTGCGTGTGGACGACAAGCCGCAGCCCATCATTTTCTTTGAGCGCATTCAGGCCGGGACGCTCAACGAAGACGCGCAACTCGCCGCCGCGCGCGGAGGCGCAAACCGCAACGCGTCGGCCGCCTCCGGCGATGGCGTCGTCCAACCGCTCGACCGGGGGCGCTCGCTCATCTTCTTCGTTGACGACCTGCATCTGTCGCCTCCGAGCGCCTCGCGCGCACGCACCACCATCCAACGCTTCATCGACGACGAGATGAAACAGAACGACGAGGCGGCCATCTACTCGGCGACCGGGCAGGTCGGATTCCTGCAACAGATGACGGGCGACCGGACGGTGCTGCGCGCCGCGCTCTCACGCGTCAAGTCGAACGCCGTCTCGCTGCGCGATGCAGACCGTACACCGATGACGGAAGTGCAGGCGCGCGCCGTCGAGCAGAACGACTTGCAGGTGACGGAGTATTTCGTCACGCAGCTTCTCAGGGAATTTCCGAACCTCGGCCGCGAATCGGCGCTCAACACCGTGCGCGCACGCGCGCGCACCCTGATGCAGCAAATAAACCGCGTCGTCTTCAACACGTTCGTCGCGCTCGAACACGCCGTTCGCAACGCGTCGGCGCTGCCCGGCCGCAAGCTCATCTTCTTCATCTCCGACGGTTTCATGCTCAACGTCGAAGACGCGCAGGTGCGCGACCGTCTGCGCCGCATCACGGACGCCGCCGCGCGCTCCGGCGTCGTCGTCTACACGATGGACGCGCGCGGTCTCACGTCGGGGATGCCCGGCGCGGACGAGCGCGTCGTGTTCGACCCGGCGGCGCAACTCGTCCGCATCGGCGGGAGCAGCGAAGTGAGGGCGATGCAGGAGCCGCTCCACACGCTCGCCGCAGAGACGGGCGGACGCGCTCTTCTCAACACCAACTCGCTCGACCTCGCCGTCACGCGCGCGCTCAAAGAGACCTCCGTCTATTATCTGCTGGCGTGGCGACCCGAAGCGGTCGAGGCGCGCGGCGGTAACGCGAAATTCCGCCGCATCGAGGTGAGCGTCAAAGACCGTCCAGACCTTCAGGTGAGCGTCCGACGCGGTTTCTACACGACGCCGCCACCGCCGCTCACGCGACCGAAGGACGCGAAAGACCGCAAGGGCGCGGCCGACGCCGCAGCGACGACGACGCCGCCCGCCAAGTCCATCGAAACCGAACTCTTCGACGCCGTCAAAGCGACCTACCCGCGCAACGCGCTGCCGACCTCGCTCGCGCTCGGATACGTCAACGCGCCGAACCTCGGCATGGTGCTCACGGCCTCGATAGACATCGAGGGCGAGTCGCTCAGTTTTACGGGAGGCAAGGACGGGAAGACCGCTGTCGCCGACGTGATAGGCGCGGTCTTCGACGACCAAGGGAAGCTCGTCAGAAGTTCAAAGCACGAACTCGGCATCTCGCCGACCGCGCTCGAACAGAGGAACGACGGCCGGCGCGTCATCTACAGCGTGCAGTACAGGCTCATGCCCGGTCTCTTTCAGGTGCGCGTTGCCGCGCGCGACCGCACCAGCGGGCGCACGGGCAGCGCCATGCAGTGGGTGGAGATTCCAGACCTCAAAGAGCAGCGACTCGCCTTGAGCAGCATCTTTCTCGGCGAGCGCACGAACGAAGCGCAGGCCGAGCAGACCGCCGCAGACGGCTCGACGCCGGGCGTGATGTTGAGCGCCGACCGGCGCTTTGCGCGCACCTCTTGGATTCGCTTCGTCACATACATCTACAACGCCGCCGCGTCGGGCACGCCCGCCCAGATGGACGTGGCCTTGCAGGTGCAGGTCTTCCGCGACGACCAGCCGGTCATCACCGCGCCTCTACGCAAGGTGGACACGACGGGGGTGACCGACCTCGCGCGTATTCCCTACGCGGCCGAGATACCGTTGGAGACGCTGCCCGTCGGCCGCTACGTTCTGCAAGTTACGGCCATCGACCGCGCCGCCAAATCCAGCGCCTCGCAACGCGTCAACTTCATCGTCGAATAAGCAATGTCCTCCTGCTGCTCACACGCAGCACTTACGTAACACCGCTTGCCACTCACTCACATTAACGGTGGCTTGACCTCAACCTCCGTAAAACTAAGGAGACATCGCC
>DASZCR010000055.1:0-15904 GCA_035942915.1 Pyrinomonadaceae bacterium
GCGCTTGAGCGTCTCCGTAATCACGCGTCGCTCGAAGTCTTCAAGCAGGTGTTCGAGGTTGGCCGGAGTCGCAGCACTCTCGGCGTGTGCAGGCGCATCGACCGGACGAATGCGCGGACTGATGTGTTCGACACCGATGTAGGAACCCTCGTCCGTGTAGAGCACGAGCCTTTCGATTTCGGCCGCCAACTCACGCGCGTTGCCCGGCCATGAGTAGTTCTGCAACACGTTGATGGCTTCGGCCGTGATGCCCGCGATGGCGCGGTCGTTGCGCCGCGCATAGTGCGTCAGAAAATGCGAGATGAGCGCGGCCGTGTCTTCAGGCCGCTCGCGCAATGGTGGAACTTGAATCGTCAGCGCGGCGACGCGGTAGTAGAGGTCTTCGCGGAAAGTGCCCTCGCGCACAGCCTTCAGCAAGTCCTTGTGCGTCGCGGCGACGACGCGCACGTTGACGCGACGCGGCGCACGCTCGCCGAGCGTGTGGACTTCACCCTCCTGCAAAAAGCGTAGCAACTTCGGCTGCAATGCAAGCGGCAGGTCGCCTATCTCGTCGAGAAAGAGCGTCCCGCCTTCGGCCGCGCGGACAAGCCCTTCATGGTCTGCGTGCGCGCCGGTAAATGCGCCCTTGCGATGGCCGAAGAGCAGGCTCTCGATGAGTTCTGCCGGCGCGGCCGTACAGTTAAAAGGAATGAAAGGAGCAGGCGCACGTCTACTCAGACGATGAACGGCACGCGCCACTAACTCTTTGCCCGTCCCAGACTCGCCCGTAATCAACACGGTCGAATCCGAATCCTTCACGCGCTCGACCGAACGCGCCAACTCAGACATCGAACGGCTGACAAAGACCATCCCTGGCAAAGAGGCCGCTGCGACGACGGCGTGCGCGGGGGATGCCGCAGGCTTGTGCAACTCCTCGCGCAACAGCGCGTGCGTATGTGCGAGTTGCGCCACGTCGGAGAGCACGCGCAACTCACACGCCTGTCTCTCCGTCAGAGGCCGCACGCAGCGCCCGTAGATGGCCGCGCCCTCTCTATGCGCAGACGCCTTCGACAGTACCAGACAGATGACGTGGTCGCCCGGCTTCATCTCAAGCGCACCATCGCTCCCCGTCAGTGCCGCCTCGACGCGCGCTTCGGCCTCGGCAATCTCTTCCTGGTCGAGTCCTTCAACCCACTTCAGACGCGGCCGCTCGCCGTTCTTATTGGCGAAGGTTGCCAGCCCGTAGGTCTGCGCCGTTGCGTCCACCATTAGCGCCAGCTTAATCATCACGTCGTAGAGGATGTCTGAGCCCGTCGCGGCCGCGCGGCAGAGAGCGCGCACCATCGAGGCCAGCGGCATCTGAAAAGACGCTGCCGCAGCGGCGTTGTCAGTCTTGTCGGGTTGAGACGGAAACGGCGAACCGGACATAAAGCCCCCTTTTTGAGCCCTGCTGTGTCGTTAAACGGTCGAACGTGTAGACGGACGAATGCCGTATAAGCACCCGTTTTCAAGGTGAGATGCTCAACATCGGGGCAAGCTCGAAGGACGAGCGAACGTTTACGGGGAGTGTCTCGTCGTCGCGTCGTAGGCCACCTTCGCAGCGGCCACGACCGGGATAATTCCAGCATAGTCACGCGCCGAGTCGGTGTCAACAGATTTAAACACGATGCCGTGATGAGACTGATTTTCGGCTCTGTGGCGGGATTTGCGACGGCGTCGGAGACGTGGCGCATCTTTTGCAGAGATGTCTGTATCGTGCGTCTTTGGATATCGAAATCATACAGGCATTTTGGAAGGCCGCAATTGAGCGGTCTTAAACCATTCAACTCAATTCGCGGGAGGGTGTGAGAGTATGAGCTGGATAGCAATGATTATCGTCGGCTTGATTGCGGGCGCGCTGGCGAAAGCAATTATGCCCGGCAAAGACCCCGGCGGGGTGATAGTGACGATTCTGTTAGGTATCGTCGGCTCTTTTATCGGCGGTTTCATCGGCAGAGCCCTGTTCAGTTCAGGCGACGCTGATTCGGCGTCGAGCCCCGGCTTCCTGATGAGTATTCTGCTGGCCGTCGTCGGCGCGGTCATCGTGCTCGCAGTCTACAGACTGCTCACGGGGCGCAGTCTACGCGCCTGACCTCGACCGACTTCTAGGCGACCGACAAAACTGAGAAGACGGCTCCGCACCTTCGTCTGGGCGGAGCCGTCTTTTTGTCATCTTGCCGGGCCTACGTGCCCTCCCTAGCTTTTCCACATCTGTGAGCGCACATTGCCGTCCGTATCTTACTGTCAGGATTAACCGTATCCTCGAATTGCCCTCACGGCGGATTTTCGTTCGCCCGGTGTTCGCCGAATCGTTCGCCAAAACTCGGCTTACTTCAAGTAAATATTGAACTTAGCCGCATAAAGCGTTGAAAAGAAAACTCTTTACAGCCTGTCGGCCAAGTGCTACATTCCCGCCACTTTGTCGCTAAATTCTTGAGCGACAAAGGATTGGAAGCCCACAGACTACATTCGCTTGTGTCGGCTCCTGTCCGTAAGCACACTATCTTGAGTTAGAACCTGACAATCAGCGTTTTTCAAGGCATTTCCAGATGGCGATTCGTTTCGGAACATCAGGATGGCGGGCAATTATTGCCGACGAATTCACCTTCGCCAACGTGCGGCGGGTAACGCAGGCTATCTGTGAGTATTTAAAGGAGAAAGGGGCGCGCGGGGGCGAGTCACTGGTGGTCGGCTTCGATACCAGATTCTTGGGCGAACAGTTCGCCGAGCAGTCCGTCAGAGAGGTCGCGCGCTACGGTTTTCGCGCGCTGCTCTGCGACCGTCCGACGCCGACGCCGACCATCTCGCACGCCATCCGTGACCGCCGCGCGGCCGGTGCGATTAACTTCACGGCGTCGCATAACCCTCCTGAATACAGTGGGATGAAGTTTTCGACGGCCGACGGAGCGCCCGCTTTGCCGGAGGCGACAAAGCGCGTCGAGGCGTTAATCGGCGAAATCGGCGAGTCTGCGGCCGAGCCGAGCGCGGAGACTGCTGGCAGCGATATCGCTTACGAATCTTACGACCCGCGCGCCACCTACATCGCTGACCTCGAAACCAAGGTTCGCTTCGATGTCATCGCAAATGCAGGTGGGTGTTATGCTTACGACCCGCTGTGGGGAACCGGACGCGGCTATCTGGATTTCGCCCTGCGCGAGCGCGGCGTCGAGGTCGAGACCATACACGACTGGCGCGACGTGATGTTTGGCGGACGCTCGCCGGAGCCGGGCGAAGACCATCTCGACGAGTTGCGCGAGGTTGTCCGTGAACGAAAGTGCGCGCTCGGTCTGGCGACCGATGGCGACGGCGACCGCTTCGGCGTACTCGACGCTGACGGCACGTTTATCACGCCGAACAACCTGATTGCGCTGCTGTTCGACTATCTCGCGGAGTCGCGCGGGTGGACAGGCGGGGTGGCGCGCTCTGTCGCAACTTCACATCTGGTCGACCGCGTCGCAGAGTCGCGTGGGCTTCCTCTCTACGAGACGCCGGTCGGGTTCAAGTTCATCGGCGAGTTGATTAATCAGGACAAGATAATTCTGGGCGGCGAGGAGTCGGCCGGTCTGTCGATTCGCGGGCATTACCCGGAGAAAGACGGCATCCTCGCCTGTCTGCTGGCGGCCGAGGCCGTCGCAGCGCGCGGCGCGAGCCTGACGGAACAGCTCGAAGCTTTGTACGCGCGCGTGGGTCGTCTGGAAGGGGCGCGCGTGGGCGTGCGTCTGACGCCGGAGTTGGTCGCGGCGCTGCCGGAGAAGTTGGCGCGCGAGCCGGAGAGTATCGGCGGTCGCCGTGTCGCACGCACGAACCGCGTCGATGGCGTGAAGTTTATTTTTGAAGATGGGTCGTGGTTGCTGATGCGCCCTTCGGGGACGGAGCCGCTCGTCCGTATCTACGCTGAATCGGAGTCGAAAAAGGATTTGGAGGTGCTTCTTGAACAAGGCCGCAAACACTTACTGGACTGACACACGTCTCGCCGCGCAGCGCCCGACCGGGCGCGCACTCGCCCTGCCCTCCCCCGTCGGCGAGACCGCGCGCGCAACGGCCGCGCCGCGTGAACTGACGCGGCCGCGTCGTAGCTACCCGCTGCCCTCCTGGGTCGTCTTTTGCACCATCATGCTCGCCACCTTCGCCCTCTGCGCGACAGTCACGATGCGGACGCACGCCGAGATGCGCGGCGCGGAGCAGAAGTTCGAGCGCATGAATACGGATGTCGAGCAATTGAGGAACACCAATGAGGCGCTCCGTCAGGAGGTCGAGCGCCTGCGCACAGACCCGCGAGCCGTCGAGGCGGCGGCGCGCGCGCGTCTGAACATGGTGCGCGCCAACGAGATTGTCGTCCCCGTCGAATAGCCTCTGGCGGCCTGCGCGCCGCGTCGAGGTTTGAGGTCACAGTGGTTTCGAGTTTTCCGCCCGTCGCCCGCCGCTCGCTGCCCGCTCTTTCTCTGCCGGAAGTTTCTCCTGCCAGTTATCACGCGGCTGTGGGTTTCCGATAAAGAACCCGCAGCCGCGCCGCCTTCCCTCTACAGCCAAAGTCGCGGAAACTCTTGAGGAGCACGCGGTTGACACCCCTCGCGAGCGTCAACTAATATCGACTTCTCTAAATCTTTATAGAGCCATCAAGAGTTTTAATGCCGCACTCGGCGCGCGCGTCGAGCGCAGGCGGGGAGCGACGAGAGAAAGCCATGCCCGAAACCAAAGAACTCAGTTCGCCGGAGCAAGCGGCCGTCGAGCGTTGGGAACAGGAAACGCTTGAGCCAGTCATCAGGAAACGTCCCGAACGCAAGACGCGTTTCGAGACCGTCTCGCTCGAAGAGGTCAAGCGACTCTACACGCCGGCCGACACCTCCGAGATAGATTTCGAGCGCGACACGTCCTTCCCCGGCGAGTTTCCCTACACGCGCGGGATACATCCGACGGGCTATCGCGGCAAACTCTGGACGATGCGACAGTTCGCAGGCTTCGGCACGCCCGAAGAGACGAACGCGCGTTTCAAGTACCTGCTCAAACAGGGACAGACCGGCCTCTCCGTCGCCTACGACCTGCCAACTCTGATGGGCTACGACGCCGACTCGCCGCTCTCCGAAGGCGAGGTCGGCAAGTGCGGCGTCGCCGTCTCCTCGCTCGCGGATATGGAAGTGCTCTTCGATGGCATCCCGCTCGAAGCGGTGACGGTTTCGCAGACGATTAACGCGCCGGCGTCCGTCCTGCTGGCAATGTATCTGGTCGTCGCCGAAAAGCAGGGCGCTGACTGGAGCAAGATTTCCGGCACGCTGCAAAACGACATCCTCAAGGAGTACATCGCGCAGAAGGAATGGATTTACCCGATACGCCCGGCGATGAAACTCGTCGTCGACACCTTCGAGTTCTGCACGCGCCATGTGCCGAAGTACAACCCGATTTCCGTCAGCGGCTATCACATCCGCGAGGCCGGCTCGACGGCCGTGCAGGAGTTGGCCTTCACACTGCGCGACGGCATCGAGTACGTGCAGTGGGGCGTCGATGCCGGGCTGGATGTTGACGAGTTCGTGCCGCGCATCTCCTTCTTCTTCAATGCGCACAACGACTTCTTCGAGGAGATAGCGAAGTACCGCGCGGCGCGGCGCATCTGGGCGCGCACGATGCGCGAGCGTTTCCATGCGCGGAACGAACGGACGCTGCAACTGCGCTTCCACACGCAGACGGCAGGCGTCTCACTCACCGTCCAGCAGCCCTTGAACAATATCGTCCGCGTCGCCGTGCAGGCGCTCGCCGGAGTGCTCGGCGGCACGCAGAGTCTACATACGGACGCTTACGACGAGGCGCTCGCGTTGCCGACAGACCAGGCGGCGCTTATCGCGCTGCGCACCCAGCAGATTATCGCCGAGGAGACGGGCGTCGTGAACACGGTTGACCCGCTCGGCGGCTCTTATTTCGTCGAGTCGCTGACGAAGAAGATGGAAGACGGCGCGCTCGACTACTTCGAGAAGATTGATGCGATGGGCGGCATGGTCGAGGCGGTTGAGAAGGGTTTTCCTCAACGTGAGATTCAGGACTCGGCCTATCAGTATCAGAAGGCGGTCGAGCGCGGCGACCAGACCATCGTCGGCGTCAACAAATATCAGATGGACGAGGAGACGATGGAAGTTCCCATCCTCGTTATTGATGAAGGCGTGCGCGACCGTCAGGTCGAACGACTCGAACGCGCGAAGGCTAGGCGCGACGCCGGTGCGGTCGCAAACGCTCTTGAGAAGTTGAAGAAGGCGGCCGTCGCGGGCGATAACACGATGCCCGCGACCATCGAGGCCGTGCGCGCCTACGCTACGCTCGGCGAAATTTGCGACGCCCTGCGCGATGTCTACGGACTCTACGAAGAGCCCGCTTTCTAAGTGGTAGGCCGGAGGGGATGTCCTCGTAGAGATTCTGTTTATGCGCCGATGTCTCGGCACTTATCTAACCATCTTGGTTCTCTGCGCGGGCGCGGCGGCTTCTCAGGCGGCGGCGCGCGCGCAGGCCGCCGACCGGGTCGCACTCGAAAACAAGAGGGTCGTCCTCGTCAGGACGGGAAGGCTCGCGCGACAGTTTCCCGAACGGCGCACGGCTGTCGTCAACTATCCTTTCGTCAAGAGCTTTCCCGACCGCGCCGTGCTGCACAAGTTGCGCGCGATGCTCCTCGTGCAGAACATTTTTGAGACCTCGCTCGCGCAGTACCGGCAGGATGCGTGGCTGACCGAGTTCGATTACGTCGTCAACTACAACAAGCATCACATCCTTGACATCTCTTTCTACCAAAGCGGCGTCGGGGCGTATCCCGACACGCACACCAGACACTTCGCCATCAGCCTCAAGACGGGCGAGATGCTCAGGGCGCGAGATGTTTTCCGTGCGGAGACTTTGGAGACGTTGGCAGGTCTCGTCAATGCAAGGCTGCGGGCTGAAGTGAAACAAATCTCGGATGAGATAAGCCGGGATACGGACATTGATGCGGATGCGAAGGATGCGGTCAAAGAGACGCTTTCGGAACTACGTTTCACAGTCGAGAATCTGGACGAGTTCATGGTTGATGAGCGTGGTGTGACGTTTATGTTCGACGCCGGATTTCCGCACGTCATAGAGGCGCTTGAGCCGGAAGGCGATTATCTCTTCAGCTACGCCCAACTCGCGCCCTACATCAAACGTGACGGACTTCTGCAAAGATTTGTCAGGTGAGTTTTAAAACATGAGCGAACAGAAAATCCGAGTTCTCGTCGCTAAGCCCGGACTCGACGGACACGACCGGGGCGCTAAAGTCATCGCGCGTGCGCTGCGCGACGCAGGCATGGAAGTCATCTATACGGGGTTGCGCCAGACGCCTGAGATGATTGCCGCCGCCGCGCTTCAGGAAGACGTGGACGCCGTCGGCGTCTCGATTCTCTCCGGCGCGCACAACACGCTCTGCCCGCGCATCATTCAACTGCTGCGCGAGCGCGGGATGGACGATGTGCTCGTCCTCGTCGGCGGCATCGTGCCGCAGGAGGACATCTCGAAGCTCAAGGAGCAGGGCGTCTCTGAAGTCTTCCTGCCCGGTACTTCGACCGAAGATATCGTCAACTTTCTACGCACCAACGTCCGCCCGCGCGCATGAATGAGGACGCGCACGTCGGCGACGGAGACGACGCCGCCTTGCCTCCTGTCATCGTCGAGGAACACGGCGACGGTCTCTCGGTCGTCCGTCTGAACCGCCCCGCCCAACGCAACCCCCTCTCCGTCTCGACGCTCGAATTGTTGGACGCCATTGTCTCCGCGCTCATCTCCCGCGCAGAGACGCACGCCATCATCTTCACAGGCACGGCCGACGTGTTCGCTTCGGGCGCTGACATACGCGAGTTGAGCGCGCTAACGCCCGCGACGGCGCGCGAGTTCGCCGCGCGTGGTCAACGACTTTTCCGGAAAATCTCGGACGCGCGCCTGCTCACGGTTGCCGCCGTCAACGGCTACTGCATGGGAGGCGGCCTCGACCTTGCGCTGTCGTGCCATCTGCGAGTCGCTTCGAGCGGGGCTGTCTTTGCGCATCCGGGCGCACGTCTCGGCATCATCACGGGATGGGGCGGCACGCAACGTCTGACGAGACTCGTCGGGTCGGCGCGTGCCGTCGAGATGTTCACGACGGCGCGACGCGTGGGCGCGCCGGAGGCTTTTGAGATGGGGCTTGTCGAACGGCTCGCAGACCTGCCGCTCGCCTGCGCTCTCGACATCGCCGCGCGTCGAAGCGCGGCGCACCATCCGTCCGCTTGACAGGCGCATGAGAGCGCGGCTACTTTAGGCGTGCGCTGCCCGAACGCGGGGCGCACCTGTTCGAGATGAACGCGACGACTTACAGCATCTACCGCCGCTACTATTATTACGGCTCGCTCTCCGGTCGGAGAGGCGGGGCGGCGAAAGACTGTCGGCGCGTGACAAGCATCTAAGAGCGCAAGACAGAGATTCTTGAACCGGCCACTTCCTTCCGACACGGATGGAGGTGGCCGGTTCTTTTTTTTACCAGACGAAAGCGAGTCACCAGCCATGACGATAGAGACACGACACGAACCCCTGCTCGACCACGTGGACATGAGAATGGTCGTCGCCGCGACGCCTGCCGATGCGGCGGCCGAACGACGGATGCTCGTCCAACTCGACCCCGACCATCCCGGCTTCCGCGACCCGGAATATCGCGCGCGTCGTAATCGCATCGCGCGCATCGCGCTCGACTACGAGCCGGGAGCGCCCGTCCCCGTTGCGCCTTACACTGAAGAAGAACATCGGCTCTGGCAGACCGTCTGCGAGGCGCTTGCGCCGCAGCACAGTCGTCACGCGTGCGCCGAATACCTCGCGGCCTTGCGCTCAGTCAACTTCCCCACTGACCGCATCCCGCAACTGCAAGAGGTTTCGCAAAGGACGCAAAGGCTCGGCGGCTTTCGGCTCGAACCCGTCGCCGGGTTGGTCGAGCCTCGCGTCTTCCTCGAATCTCTGGCCTCCGGCGTCTTCCTCTGCACGCAGTACATACGCCACCACTCGACGCCGCTCTACACGCCTGAGCCTGACGTGGTACACGAACTGCTCGGACATGCCGCGTGGCTCGCCGACGAACGAATGGCCGAACTTAACCGGCTCGTCGGCGAAGCGGTCAGACGCGCGACTTCGGCTGAAGGGTTGGAGCGTTTGGCGCGCGCCTATTGGTTCACGATTGAGTTCGGAGTGTTGAAGGAAGCGGGCGAGGTCAAGGCGTATGGGACGGGGCTGGTGTCGTCTGCGGGCGAGTTGGAGGCGATGAGTCGCGCCGAGTTGCGACCTTTGGACATCGAGGCGGCGTCGCGCCTTGAGTTCGACCCGACGAGATTCCAGCCCGTGCTGTTCTGCGCCGCATCGTTCGATGAGATGTACGAATCGCTGCGCGCGTATCTGGTCGCGTGGCGTTAGACGAGGTTACTTGTTGAGAAAGCGTGCGACGCCTGCGCGGCAGTCTTCGGTCATGCGCGCGACGGCGTTGAGGTCGACGCCGGATTGCAGCGCGGCCTCGAAGGTCATGCCGTCCATGTGATAAAGCAGGCGCTTCGAGAGCATGATGGCCGAACGGCTCATGCGCTCAAAGGCGGCCACGTAGCGTTCGACATCGGCCTCGAACGACGCATCGTCGAAGACGTGGTTGACTAATCCGATGCGTTCGGCCTCTTCGGCGCTCACTTCCGCGCCGCGCGTAATCAACTCGAAGGCGCGCTTCTCCGAGACGTTTCGACGCAGGATTGCCATCACCATTGCCGGAACAAAACCAATCTTCACTTCCGGGTAGCCGAAGCGCGCCGAACGCGAGGCCAGCACGAGGTCGCAGGCCGTCGCCAGCCCGCATCCTCCGGCCAGTGCGCGCCCGCGCACGGCCGCGACGACCGGCACGCGCACGCGTCTTATCAACGCGAACAACTCTGCAAGCGTCTGCGCGTCTTCGAGGTTTTCCGTAATCGAGCTTTCGGAGATTTTTTGCAGCGCGGCGAGGTCTGCGCCCGCGCAGAAGTCTGCGCCCGCGCCTGTCAGCACGACGGCGCGCACAGACGCCTGTGCATCCGCGTCGCGCAGAGCCTCTTTGAGAGCGGCGATGAGCGCGTCGTTCAGTGCGTTGCGCTTCTCCGGCCGGTTCAGCGTGATGAGCGCCACCGCGCCTTCGACCGCATAGACGACGGGACTGTTCTCTTGCATCATTCTTCCAAAAATCTGGCGAGCGCGGCGTTGACTTCGGCGGGAAATTCCTGTTGCACCCAATGATTGCTCTCCGCGATGCGCAGTTCGCGGTAGGGGGCGTCGATGTAGCGTTCGACGCCGCGCACGGTTTCGGGCAGGATGGCGAGGTCGCGTTCGCCGAAGATAAAGAGCGTCGGCACGCGCACGCGTCCGTCGCCGTCGCCCGTGCTGCGCTTGAAGAGGCGCGAGAACACATTCGCGCGGTAATAGTTGAGAGCAGCCGTCAGCGCGCCCGGCTCGCGCAGCGCCGCTTTCAGAACGGCGAGGTCTTTGTCCGTGAACGTGCCCGGCCGAGAGCTTTTGCGGAAAGCATCGTCGAGTCCGGCAAAGTCGTTGCGGCTAATCCACCATTCGGGCAGCTTCGGGATTTGAAAGAAGAACATGTACCAGCTTCGCAACAACTGACGGACGGACATGTTCTCAGCCCAGACGCGGCCGGGCGGAACCTGCAAGGCCGCGAGTTTCCAGACGTATTCGGGATACTTCTGCGCGACAGCCCACGCGACGGCCGCGCCCCAGTCGTGGCCGACAATCGCCGCGCGCGTCGCGCCGAAGTGGCGCACGAGTCCGGTCACGTCATCGACGAGTCGCTCGATGCGATAGTCTTCGACGCGTTGCGGCTTGTCGCTCAGGTTATAGCCGCGCATGTCGGGCGCGACGACGCGGAAGCGTTCGCCGAGCACCGCGAGTTGGTGTCGCCACGAGTACCAGCATTCCGGGAAACCGTGTAGCAGGATGACGAGGCGGTCGCCCGTGCCGCGTTCGGCGTAGTGCAGACGCACGTCGCCGATTTGCGCGTAGCCGTGCCGGAGCGAAGATTCGAGATGGTCTAATTGTTCAGTCACGACAAATCAGTCACCGAGCAGTCCGAGCGCGCGCGCCTCTTCGTCCGGCACGTCAATCTCCATGCGCAGCAGCGCCGTCGAGAAGGTCTTGCCCTGCGCGTCGGTCATCAGAGAGAGCGTGCCGCCGCCGCCGAGCGATTCATGCAGCAGGAAGTTGAGCGCAGAGAGGTTCGGCAACTCGAAACGCTCGACGCCGCCTTTGCAGATGCCCTCGAAGTGTGCCCGGACGCGTTCGGCCGTCACCTCACGCGCGAGCAACGGATAGAAATCGTCGCGTAGCGCGATGAGGCCGACGTTGGCCGTGTCGCCCTTGTCGCCTGAGCGCGCGTGCGCGAGTTTGACGAGTTGAAGACGCATAGTTTGGTGCGAAGATTCTACTACAAGCGCGGCGCAACGTGGCCGCTTTCGTAAAGTGCGAGCCAGTGGAAGCCGACGACGACGAGCGAGTGCGTGATACGGCCGTCGGCGATGAGCGACGGGATGCGCGCAAGCGGCACGAGACGCGTTACCGTGTGCTCTGTGCCCGCGAAACTGGGCGCGCCGCGAAACTGCACGTCGCGCGCGAGAAACGTGTGTATCCAGTTATCCTGAATCGCGGGGTTGGGACGCGTGCGTCCGAGCGCGACGAGTTCGGTCGCCTCGTAGCCCGTCTCTTCCAGAAGTTCGCGCGCGGCCGACTCGCGTGGTGTCTCTCCGGGGTCAACCATCCCGCCCGGAATCTCCAGAGTGACTTCGTCCGTGCCGTGCCTGTACTGCTCAATCAGGACGACCTCGCCAGCCGCCGTCAGAGGCACGACGTTAATCCAGTCGGGCGCTTCGATGACGTAGAAATCGTGCGCGCGCCCGTCGCGCGGGTTGAGACTGATGTCTCGTCTGACGCGGAAGACGCGACAGTCTGCCAACTGCTCTGAGCTTTCGCGTCGCCACGCGGGAGGCGACGCCGCCGCGCCATTCTCAGTCGCGCCCGTGTGCATCCGCGCGTCGCTTCCTTTCCCTTCCGCGCTCACACTTCGACGACCTCCACGCGCGGTTCAATCTCGCGCTTCGGGATGAGCGCAGGCCAGTAGGCGACAATCTCCTCAACCTTCGGGCGGCCACCGGCAAACCCCGTCACGCCGGGCGGCCCCGTCAGGATGAGCGGCGCAATCTCTTTGGTGAAACGCTCGACCGCCTTGCGGTCTTGGCCGCGCACGCCCACTCTCAGTTGCACTTCCGGCAGGTCGGGCGAAGGCTCGCCCGCGAGACGCCCGTGCGTGGCGTTAGCGCCGACGAACTCCGTCAAAATCTGGTCGAAGCGCAGACCGAGCCGTTCGAGCCGCGCGCGCAGAATCTTGTCGGCGGCCTCTGCCTTCCGGTATGCGTCCGGCCAAGAGTAGACGAGCGTGCCGACGGCCTTGAAGCCCGCAGAGTAGCTGATGGAGACTTTGAGAAACTCCGTCGCGGGTCGCCCCTTGATGCCGTAGACGCGGACGCGGTCTGTGCCTGCCTCTTCGAGTTGGATGGAGGTGAAATCGGCGACGCAATCGGGCGTGATGTATTCGTGCGGGTCGCCCATCTCGTAGACGAGTTGCTCGCGGACGGTCGGCACGGAGACGCGCCCGCCCGTGCCTTCGTGCTTGGTGACGAAGAACGTCCCATCGGCGTAGGCTTCGACGATGGGGAAGCCCACGTCTGCGAGGTTCGGGATTGATTGCCAGTCGTACTGACAGTTGCCGCCCGAACACTGCGCGCCGCACTCGATGATGTGCCCGGCGATGGTTCCGGCCGACAGTCTGTCCCAGTCCGTCTCGCCCCAACCGAACTCGTGGATGATGGGAGCTAGCGTCAATCCCGTATCGGTTGCGCGGCCGGTAATCACGACCTGCGCGCCGCGTCGCAAGGCTTCGACGATAGGCCATGCGCCGAGATAGACGTTGGCACTCTGAATCTTTTCGCGCACGGAAGCGAGCGGCTCGTCCGTGTCCATGTTGCGCAGTTCGACTCCGCGCGCGAGCATCTCGTCGAGGCGCGGCATGATGTCGTCGCCGGAGACGACGCCGATTTTGAGTCGGCCGCCGAGGCCGAGTTCGCGCGCCACGTCGCGGACGGCTGAGGCGCAACCATGCGGGTTGACGCCGCCCGCATTGGCCGTCACGCGTATTCCGCGCTCGACGCAGGCGGGCAGAATCTCGCGCATCAGCGGGACGAAGTCGCGCGCGTATCCGGCCGCAGGGTCGCGTGCGCGCTGCTTCTGCATGATAGACATCGTGACCTCGGCCAGATAGTCGAGCATCAGGTAGTCTATCGGCCCGCCCTCAACCTGTCGGACGGGCGCGTCGAGCATGTCGCCCCAGAAGCCCTGCCCGCTCGCTATGCGTATCTTCTCTCTCATCGCGTACAGAAAAGTCTGACTGCCTGTCTTTGCGCCTCCCGCGTCTTTGCGCGAAATCTTTTCTTTCTTGAGTGAGAAAGAAGGTTCGTGCAAAGACGCGGGAGGCGCAAAGGACGCGGGCGGCGCGTTCGCTTTGTGCCGAGTGCGCGCCGCCCGCGTCTGAACGGTTTAAGACGAGACGTGACGAGGTCTCGTCGCGGGTTTAGCGGCGACGCCGACCCCTGCTGGCCGCGCCGCTCGTCGTAAACGAAAGACTCTCGGACTCGCCCGGCACGCTCATCAGCGAAAGCCCGCCCGTGCCGAGACGGCGCGCGCGCACGGAGATGAATCTGCCGGGGTTGCCGCCCTCGCCCGGCCCCAATTCCATCGTGACGCCGGTATAGCCGCGCGTCGTGACGGCGATGAAGCGTCCTGAGTGGTTCATCGAGCCGGACGTGAGCGTGTAAGTGTTGCCGGTGATAGTGAGGGTCGCTTCTTCGTTGTTGACGCCGTGAGCGGGCATGCTGATACGACCCGTGTAAGTGCCGGAGAGGTCTTCAGTCGTCCCGCCGCCGGTGTTGGTCGTGTCCTGCACGCTGCCCGCCGCATTGGTCGCCTGCATGGTGGTGTCGCCCGTCATGTTGGCGTTAGTGTTGGCGTCCATCCCGGCATTGGTGTTCATCATGCGGGCGCGGCGGTTGGCGCGTCGATTGGCGCGACGTGCGCGGCGATTAGCACGACGGGTAGCGCGGCGCGACCCCATGTTCGCCATGTTGTGTCCCTGCATGTTCCCGCCCTCGCTGGTGTTGGCGTTCTGCGCCAGTGCCGATGAGAGGTCGACGGAACAGAGGGCGACCAACACGAAGGCCGCAATCAAAAGGGAAAAGGTCAACTTTGCGCTGCTGCTCTTGCTCACGGATGTTCTCCTCCTGTCATGAACTGCGCATCCTCGGTCGGGTACACACGAGACGCGTCAGTGGGTGATACATCGACCAACGTAAGGGGACGACGTGGGAACAATCTGAGACTGCGAAGAATACGCGTAGTTTCGCACAAACCACGCCCCGGTTGCACCAAAAATCTTTCCGCACGCCGTCTACACCAGCGTCGGCGGCAGCACGAACTGACCGAGGTGCGGCCCTTCGTAGTTGAGACTCAGGCGCAACGCCAGTTCCAGAGCGTCGCGCGTCTCTTCGGGACGAATGACGGCATCGACGAAGCCGCGCGCGGCGGCGTACTTGGCGTCCAACTGCTGCTCGTAATCGGCGCGCACGCGCTCCATCTCCGCACGCAGACGCTCGTCCGGTTCGCGCCCCTCGCGCTTGAGCCGTTCGAGTTGTGTGCCGTAGATGGCCTGCACGGCCGAGTCGCCTTCCATCACGCCCATCCTGCCCGTCGGCCAACTGAAGATGAAGTCCGGGTCGAAGCCCTGACCGGCCATCGCATAGTAGCCCGCGCCGGAGGCGTGATTGACGGTGAGGACGATTTTCGGCACGGTCGCCGTCGCCATCGCCTCGACGAAGCGCGCGCCCGCGCGAATGATGCCCGAATGCTCCGCCTCTGCACCGACCATGAAGCCCGACACGTCTTGAATGAAGAGGAGCGGCGTCGAATGGCGGTTGCAAGCCTCTATGAAATAGGCGACCTTCTCGGCCGAGTCCGTGTAGATGATGCCGCCGAACTTCGGCGGGCGTCCGCCGGGCTGACGGATGAGGCCGCGATTGTTGGCGATAACGCCGACCTGTATGCCGCGCACGCGCGCGTGTCCCGTCAGCATCTCCTTCGCATAGTCGGCCTGAAACTCGTCGAGATGTCCTTCGTCGAGAATACAACGCAAGAGTTCGCGCGCGTCGTAGGGTTGACGATGGTCTTCGGGTATCAACTCGTAGAGGTCTGCGGCGGGACGCGCCGCCTCCGCGCTCTCGGCCAGAGACGCACGCCCGCGCACGCTCACAGGTAGTTCCGAGACGATTTCACGAATCTTTGCGAGGCAGGCTTCGTCCGACTCGACGCGGTAGTGCGCCACGCCCGACAACTCCGTATGCGTGCGCGCGCCGCCGAGAGTCTCGTTGTCGATGGTCTGCCCCGTCGCGCCTTTGACCAGATTCGCCCCGCCCAGTCCCATGAAGGACGTGCCTTCGACCATGATGATGATGTCGGAGAGCGCAGGCAGATAAGCGCCTCCGGCCACGCACGGCCCCATCACCGCCGCAATCTGCGGGACGTGCAGGTAACGCCGCATCACGGAGTTGTAATAGAAGATGCGCGCCGCGCCGTACTGACCGGGAAAGACTCCGCCCTGATATGGAAGATTGACCCCGGCCGAATCGACGAGATAGATAATCGGCACGCGCGACCTCATCGCAATCTCCTGCGCGCGCAGAATCTTCTTAATCGTCTCCGGCCACCAAGAGCCGGCCTTGACGGTCGCATCGTTGGCGACCACGACGCACTCGCGCCCGCC
>DASZCR010000056.1:0-11431 GCA_035942915.1 Pyrinomonadaceae bacterium
ACTGTTTGGTAAACAGTCTTCCGACGGCGTCTCTGTTTTCACTCAACACCCGCACATCTGTGCGCCGCACGCGAGGAGCCTGAAGGTAGAATCATCTTGACGGCTTGGAGAACTATCTTTACAGTGTCTCCGCATGAATACCCCTGCCGATTTAATCACGACGCAAGAAGCGCGCATCATCCTTCAATGCAGTCGCCAGAAGATGACGAACCTCATCAAAGAGGGTTATCTGCGCCACTTCCCTAACCCGCTTGATAAACGAGAGAAACTGGTCAGCGAGGCCGAGGTCAGGGCGTTGCAAACGAAGAGGCGGAGGGCCGCATGAAAACCATCGCCGTTGCCAATCAAAAGGGCGGGGTCGGCAAGACGACGACCGCCACCAACCTCGCTGCCGGTCTCGCCATACGCGGTTACAAGACGCTGCTGCTCGACCTCGACAGCCAGTGCAACACGACCTACACCTTTCTCGACCCCAGTCTCATCAGGACGACGCTCGCAGACGTGCTCGTAGGCCACCATGAACGCCCCCCCCTCATCGACGCCGTCTACGAGACGCACATCGAGAATCTCGATTTAGCGCCCTCGCACATCCGTCTCGCGCTCCTCGAACGCGCCGTGCAAATTGAAGAGCAATATAGACTTAAAGACTCCATCGAGACTCTCGCCGATTATGACTTCGTGCTCATCGACTGCCCCCCTTCTCTCGGCATGACGTTGACACAAGCCCTGATTGCGAGTTCGCATGTCCTCGTTCCTATCGCGGCGCAGTACTACCCTCTGGAAGGCGTCGTCGACCTGACGCAGACCATCCACGCGACGAAGCGGCCGAACCCTTCGCTTTCGATTCTCGGCTACCTGATAACCTACTTCGACCCCAGAAATCGCATCTGCGGCGAGGCGCTCAACAAAGTGCAGGAGATGTTCAAGGAGTTGGTCTTTGACACGGTCATCCGCACCAACGTCAAACTGCAAACCGCCCCTGCGCGGCGCGAGAGCATCTACGAACACGCTCCACAATCTCACGGCAGCCAAGATTACGACGCGCTGACCGACGAAGTGCTCTCACGTCTACAGATGGATTCGACCCTGCGTCTCGTGAAGGAGGCGGCTAAATGACTGACCCGAAAGAGAAACGCAAGCCCGTCGTACACAAGCGCGAACCGAAAAAGCGCACCGATTCGGGCATTTTCGACAATCTCAGACAGATACCCCAATCGCACCCAGTCGAGGAGTTTCTGCCGCCTGCCAAAGAGCTTCTCAGTACTATGGGTACTCAGAGTACTCTGAGTACTCAGGGTCAGCCAACTCCCGAAAATCCCATCTCCCCGACGCGCGACTTCATGAAGGTCGCCAACTCGATTCACAGAGAGGCGGTCCCGTCCGGCCTCTTCAAGGGCAAGTGCAAGCAGATTTATGACTTCCTCTACTCAAAGACGCGCGGCGCGATAGTTCCCTCCAAGAGCGTCCGTCTAACCCGACGCGAAATCATGACCGGCTCCGACATCGGTTCGACCAAAACCCTCTTTCTCAACCTGCGCCACCTCCGCGACGTGGGTCTGGTGACATGGGACGAGCGCGTCGGGCCACACGCGGGCAATGTCTATACAGTACATCTACCCGACGAAACTACTCAGAGTACTCAGAGTACCCAGAGTACTCTGAGTACCCAGAGTGACTCTAGTCCGAAAGTACTCAGAGTACTCAGAGTAGAAAGTACTCAGAGTACCCATAGTTCATCTCCAATAGATTCAACAACTTGCGAGAATCCTAAGACTTTTATTAAGACTGATGAGAAAAATGATGATGATGAGGCTCTCGCCGGGTTTACCGCAGCGATGAAACAGGCCGTCAAAGAGCTTACGGGTAGGGAATCAACCTCGGCCGAACGGCAGCGTTGGGAGGAACTGGCTCATGTCCTCATCACCGAATTGAGAATCGCTGCCGCGCGCACAACCGTCTCCAATGTCCCCGCTTTCCTGGCAGAGCACCTGCGCCGTCGCCTCTTCAAAAAAGACAAGCAGCAACTCGCGCGCGAAGAGGCCGAAAGCTCTATCTCAAACGCGCAGAACGTCGATGCAGCACAGTGTCCGGACTGCTATGGGACAGGGATGTGGTATCCGCAAGGCTATGAGAAAGGCGTGGCACGCTGCCGTCACGAAAAACTCTCAGCAGCACCAACAGCTTCAGAGCAGCCAAACTGAACTCTCTCAAGCCAAAGTCTCACATCTACGGTCTGTTTCACCTCTCTGCATGACAGAGAACGCTGCTGTTGTTTCACGCTAATCAATTACGCGTAGAATCAGTAAAAGCTTTCCTGATTAATTAGCAGGGTGCACAAAGGCATTGGTTGTGTATCCGTCGTGCTGGAATAGAAGAGTGTAAGACACGCCATCTCAACCCTCAGGTTTGAGATGGACGAATCGTTAGGTGAGGCATCGCGCCGCCGCAAAATGAAGGGCGAGACCGGAGTCTCGCCCTTTGTCACGTCGCGGCCGTCCGTTTGGTTTAACGCGGAAGACGGCTGGCTCAGTTGGAAGTCCATTATTGAAGGCTCATTGTGACCCTTCGCGCGCCTTGCCCGATGCGACTGCCGGGGCCGGAGACGACGCGGTTAAAGCCGGCGAAGATAAGACTGTTGCCGACGGCCGGGTCAGGCAGTGCGAACAGCCTCTTGATGGCGGGCGTCTGGAGCACTCCGTGCGGTTGTCCGTAGCTCAGATATTGGTCGCAGACCACGAACTTCGCCGCCCCGTTCGTGAGCGCAAGTTCCTGATGAAAGATTCTGTCCACCGTCCCCGGAGGGTCGATGCTCGGATTGAAGGAGTTGTAGACCGACAGCGCCTGGTCGAGGACTTGCGCTTCGGCTTCGCTGTCAGGACTGCCGGACGAGTCCCCGCCAAAGCCGTTGTTAGTAGGGGAATCACCGATGTTGACCGTCCACCCCGAAGGCGTCCCTTCGTATTCGACGGCGATGTTGGCGCACCTGCAACCCTTATCGACGTTGATGGTGAAGACTGCTTCCAGCCAGCCGTCGCCGTCCGAATCCGTCGGCGCGCTCGTCGTGGTGATGAGCGGATTGGAGCCGATGATTTTTCCGGTGAGCAAATCGACCATCACCGGGTCTTGAACGCATTGAGCGTGGGTTGCGCCCGCGCAAGCCATAACGAAGCAGAAACATAAGACAGAGCACAGCGACAACTTCCGGTCTGAGATAGTGAGGTTCATCTATTCTCTCCTTTTGGTTTAAGACGCACAGCGTGGTCTCTGCCCGTCGTGAGGGTAGCGGCCAATGTTTTTGCACCGCCGAGAGAGGGCGCGCACACTGTAGGTGAGGCGTGCGCTGATGGTTGTGCTGTTCCGGCAGAGATACTCCTCCGGAGTCGAGAATCCGAACTGAAGAGAGTTTTACCTCTCCCGTTCTTCGTGTTTTTTAGGGTGATGCCGACGGCATGAGGAATCCGCCAAGCTTTTGAAACGCGGTGGTAGCTATACGCCTGTTCCTGCCAAGTGTCAACGGGATTTTATTAAGACCAATCCAGCTTCGGATATTCGACGCCGCGCACGTAAAAAGGAAACAACTACCTGTCGGCGTTTACTATCGGCGGAGAACATCTGCCCTGCGTCCGGCTTTGCGACTGATGCCGGACTCGAATGGTGGATTACTAAATGATTGCTTCTCAAACAAATGTCATAAAAAGGGCTGCGCCGGTGTTTTAACTAATGGAGCGAATATTTTTCACGACCCTTCAGACGAATCAAAAGAGATGCAACTCGCAAATGAGCTGAGACTGTTGCGCCTGTTTCTGTCGGTGCTTTTTATCTTTGGCTTTCAACATTTCGCAGTAGCCCAATCCGCAACTGACAGCGCGGAAACATTGCTGCGACGCGAAATGCGGGAACGCAGAATCCCCGGACTCCAAGCTGCGGTTGTGCATCGTGGAAAAATCGTGCTGCTTCGCTCGTTCGGCATCGCCGATATCCAACACTCTATTCCCGTCACCAATAAAAGTATCTTTCCCATCAACTCCTGTACTAAAGCCTTTACGGGTGTAGCGATTATGCAGTTGGTCGAAGAGGGGAAGATTGAGCTTTCGGCTCCTGTCTCCAGCTATCTCGACGGGCTGCCTGACACTTGGCGTGCTATCACCGTCCGGCAATTACTGACGCATGTTTCCGGCCTCCCCAATATTCTCAACGTTCTTGACCAGAACACAGGAAAACTTATCGGGAGAGAGACGGAAGAGACGGCTTGGACGAAGGTGCAAGCGATGCCTTTGGAGTTCGCGGCGGGACAAAGGTTTAGTTATAACCAGACGAACTACGTTCTGTTGGGCAAGATTATTGATAAATACAGTGGCGAACCGTTTGCGCGATTTTTCAGCGAACGCCAGTTTCAAGTCGCGGGTATGCCGAATACCGTCTTTGGTGATTCGAGGGATGTGATTCCGAATCAAACTCCCTCTTATCGTTATGTCAGGAATATCGACGGCCACGCGCTCGCCGAAGAAAAACTCATCTTTGCCTATGCCGAATTCCCGCCCTTCCGGCGCACCGCTTCGGGTTTAAATAGCACGGCAGAAGACCTCGCACACTGGATTATCGCTTTACGCAAAGGCAAGCTTCTTAAAACAAAAGCGGCGCTCGACACTCTCTGGACGGCGGGGAAGTACAACGACGGTTCGCCTACGCAGTGGTCTCTGGGTTGGGTCACGAAACCGCGCCACAGACATAGCGCAATCATTGCGACCGGCGGAGGACGCGCGGCGTTTTTCGTTTATCCGGATGCCGATTTGGCCGTCGTGGTTTTAACCAATCTGGCAGGCGCTTTCCCGGAAGAGTTCATCGACGAGTTGGCAGGATTCTACAACCCGGAAATTCCCGCGTCCGACCCTATCACCGCGCTTCGTATGCAGTTGCGCAAGCGTGGTTATGAACACGCGATTGAAGTCTACAAAGAATTGAGAAAGAAGGACGCAAACTTCCGACCTTCGGAAACCGACCTGAATGATTGGGCATATCGGATGCTCAACGGCGGCGGAAAGAAGAGGGAAGCCCTCGAAATCTTCAAGCTCAACGTCTTCCTCTATCCTGAGAGCGCAAATGTCTATGACAGCCTCGCCGAAGCGTTCGAGGCACATGGCGAACGGAAACTAGCCATCGAAAATTACAAGCGTTCGCTGGAGCTAGACCCGAACAACAAGAACGCTATTCGGCATTTAAAGCAACTCGTTCCAGACTACAAATAAAGCCTCCCTTAACGCTTGAGATAGTAAGGATTGAATCTCAACGCGCTGAGAACTGCTGCCCGTTCACAGACCGTTACTTATCCGCAACTGTCTCGTTGACACCGGCGACAGGTGCGCGAAAGACTCGTGTGCTTCTTCCCTCCGTTCGTGCGCGTGCAGACCTCATTGACCGGCGGTCTGTGTCTTCGAGAGCAGTTCATCGACGGCGGCCTTGAACAGGTTGAGGGGCTGCGCGCCTTCTATCCTTTGACCGTTGATGAAGAAAGTGGGAGTGCCGTTCGCGCCTGCCGCGGCGGCCTCTTTCACATCGCGCGCGACCAACTCGCCTAGAGCCGGGTCTTTCCTGTCAGCCTCGAACCGCTGCATGTCGAGGCCTAACTGCCGCGCGTAGCGTGTCAGGTCAGATTCCGACATGGCCTGCTGATTCTCGAACAGGAGTTGACGGAACTCCCAGAACTTACCTTGTCGTCCGGCTGCGAGGGCAGCGACGGCGGCCGAGGTTGCGTGGTCGTGGAAGCCTAGTGGCAGATTTTTTACGACATGGCGAATCTTGCCGGGGTAGAGTTCAAGCAGTTGGCGCACGGTCTCCTGCGCCTTCGCACAGAAGGGACATTGATAGTCTGTGAACTCGACAATGACTATCGGCGCTTCCAGAGAACCGCGCGAAGGGGAGCCGGAGAAGTCGAGCGTCGGACTCGCGCCGGCCATAGGCTTCGGAGGTTGGGTTGAGGGATGCGCGTGGTCATAAGTCGGGCGCGGGGCCGGTGGTTCGGAGGGTGGCTTCACGAGTGGGACGATGTTCATCGTGGCCGTACGCACCTCGCCGCCATAACTCGCAGAGACGGTTACGGCCTCCGGCTTATCGTGCGCGTGGCCGATACGGACAGGGAAGGTGGCCGTCGCCTGACCCGGCTGGATTGTGACGCTGGCCGGGACTTGAAGAATCATCGGCTTGCTGCTGTTCAGGTAGACGAGCGCCCCGGCGGAGGCGCTCCTCGGCGTCGGCCCGGTCAACTGAATCGTGCCCTTTGAAGTGTTGTGTTCCTTGACGTGACTGCCGTCCAGAGCGAGCTTCCCAAGTCTGGGGCATTCGTCGCAAGGTATCGGCACATCGAGCGGCATGCCGAAGGCGGCGAGCCGCACCGACGGGACGGAGCGCGGCGCGACGAGAGTGACGCTGTATGAGCCGTCGCCATGGTCTATGACATCCTTCGGCGCAATCGAACATTCCTTCGGCGTCGCGCACGCGATGTTACCGGCGCGCCCCGGCCCAAGAAGATTTCCGAAGGTGTCGGCAGGCGTCAGGCGGACGGTCGTCCTCACCGCCCTGTCCGCCGTCGTCACGGTGTCGATGACGCGGACGCTGCTATCATCTGATTTCACGCCCACGTCAACGAAGATGGATTGAACTAACTCGCGGCGCGTCGTGCAACGGCCGACGGTGAAGTCGAGGATGAAACGGAACTTATACATCCCGTCAACCGTGCCGAGTCCCGGCAGCTTGGCCGACCAGTAGGCGTTGCCGGGGAGCAAGTCTCCGTGCGTGCCATCATCGTAGAGCCGGAATGTGGCGGTCTTGGTCGGGACGTTGAGACGCGCGAGGGCGGCGGCGCGAGGGTCTAGTTGCTCGCCGCGCACACTCCTCGGCTCGCGGTATTGCTGACGGGTCAGGAGAGTTCCCAGACCGACCGTCGGGTATTCGACCTCGACCCGCGCGTCCACATGGTCGTAGCCGCCTGAACGAAGGTCGGAAGGGAGGACGCGAACGGTGGCGACCAAATCCTCGCCGGTGCGCCAGCTAAACTTCTCGCGGACGGGCGAGAGACGCGACAGGCCATCGGCCAGTACATTCATGAACCAGCTACGCTCCTCACCCGGCTCGACGCGGGCGACGATGGCCTGCGTCATCCCGCGCTGGAGGGGAGCGGTGGCCTGTACGCTGGCCGTTGAACGGATGCCGTAGCTAGAGACGGCGTGGCCGGGGTTATCAAGCTTGACGCGCCCCTTGAAGAGGCGGCCGTCGCCTTCGAGCACAGGCCAGTTAACCGTGCCATCTTGGAAAGCCCCTGCGCAACGCAGAATGCCCGCGCCCGACTTTGCACGCGTGTCCGTGATGATGGCCTTCTGCTTGCCGCAGAGCAGTTGGGCGAGTTGTGAATCGTAAGGCTCCGGTGAATCGTCACCCATCCGCGCGTAGACGATTAAATCCCACTTCTGACGCTGAATCATGGTGGCGAACTCGGCAGGATTTCTCGCTCGCTCGACGCGGCTGAGCAACTCCGATTCTTGTTCAGCCTTCAGCGCAGCCTCGTATGCAGACGCGCGCCCAGCGCGCCTGTGCTCGAAATAAAGAACGTCCTTGCAACCGTCGGGACAGAGGCGTTGAATCTCACGGCGGACTATCCGCGTGCCGTCAGAGAGACGCGCGAAGCTGTCAGGCGTGAAACCGTTAACGAAGGTCAGGTGTGGACGAATGAGCTGCCCGCTCCACGTCCCGGTGGACTCGCCGCGATAGGGGAAGCGTATGCGCGAGTAGGCCCACTGTCTCTGTGTCGAATTCTGCACCGAGGCCGAGCCTGCGCGGACGAGGTTGTCGGCAGGCGTGGTGACGAGAAGCCGGAGGCCGCCGGGCGTCACGTCGCGCTGCCACCCTGAGGCGAAAGTAATCATGCCGTCGCTGCATGCGTTGTACTCGACGACTTCGGAAGCGGCGTCGCCCGGCGCGAGCACGCCCTTCGGGTCGGCGGCGATGAAATCTGAGGTCAGGTGACCGAACGCCTTGGTGAAGAAATCCTTGAGGTCGTAGCCGGGCGCGTTCGGGTTCTGCATGTAGACGCCGCCCTGCCGTTCGGAGAGCAGCGTCAGCAGGTCGCCGTTGAGCGAGCCGGTGTTGCCGAAGCCGACCGAGACGAGTTGCGTGAACTCCAGACGGTTGAAGTCGAGCGACGCGCCGAAACATTGCGTCCCGCACGACCCGCCCGCCGCGCCCGCCGGCTTCAGGCAGGGCGCGACGTTCTCAATACCATCTGTGAGGACGAGAATCGCCTTGCGGTCGTTGTCGCCCGCCGCGCTAAAGCCCTGACAGTTGCCCGTCGGAGGACAAAGCAACTCAAGCGCCCTCTGAATACCGCCGCCGATGCCCGTGCAGCCGCCGGGGCCGGCCGCGTTGAGATTACTGATGGCCGTAGCCAGAGGGCCGCCGGGTGCGCGCAGATTAGCGTCGGCCACCGTGAGGGGCATGTTGACGCTGGCGGTGTTGGAGTAGGAGACGATACCGATGCGGTTCTGCTGTCCGTCTGTGCGATTGATGTCGAGCAGGTCTGCGAAGTTATCGACCGCGTTGAGAGCGGCCGCGAATTTGGTCGAGCCGCCCGAATCCGGCTCCGACATACTGCCTGAACGGTCTATCACGAGCACCACGTCCACAGCCTTGAGGTTCTGCCACGCGCGAACGACATCGTCGAGCGCCTTGTGCAGCCTCCAAAACATCGGGTCACGCGGGGAGCAGACGGGGTTGGCAACGTCCTGCACGTATGCACCGGGGTTGTCGGCGTCCGCCACTGCCTGATGCATCGCTCCGTGGAAGTGATGGTCTAAGATGGTGCTCACTTCCTCCACGTTCCTGAACTGTTCGAGAGAAGTGTGAGGGAAACTAAGGCCGCTGATGCCGCACGTGTTGCTCGGCGCGCCGGGACAAGCGGCCGGCCCTGCACCGGCTCTGAACAGACATTGTGGGAAAGCGATACATCCGGTGCACGTTTTGTCGTCGTCACGGCTAGGCCCTGTGCCGCAGCCGGCCGGGTGCGCTCCGACACCGGCTGCCGGCCAGCCGCCGCTCGGATGCCCAAATGGCATATTCATATTGGGACACCATTCGAGGCTCTGGATGATGCCGAACCCAAGCGGCTCGCGCCATAGCGTGAAGTCGAGTTCGAATTGACGGTGGAAGGCATACCAACGCTGGCCTCTGCCGACGGGGTTGTTGCCATCGAGGTCGCCGACGTTGCCGAAGCAGTTGTGCCAGTTGGTATGCATCTCAAGGATGGACTGGACGTTTGCTGAGGTGACGCCTGTGCAGCAATCGGAAGGGTCGCCGTCCTCGTGGCAGTCGCCGTTCCAATTACAATTGACGAGCGTGCCCGACGCCGCCAGCGGCCCCTGCTCTACGCAACGGAGCGGCACGGCAGCGTTGACGCAGTTCGGGAGTGGGAGCGGAATGTTCCAACCCGGCCGGGAGCAGCCATCCACGTAGTCGAAACAGGTCTGTGCGCTCGCGTGCGAGATGCAGAAGAATGTCAGCGTGACGGCAGCAATCAAGAGCGAAGGCCGAAGAGGGGAGAGCCGTGAGAACATTGTCTTCTCCTTTTTGAGCTTGCAGGAACAAGCTTTGTGAGACGTCACGCGAGGCGAGAATTTTATGCAACGCGCTACCGTAAGATTTCCGCTGGCTCGTTAGAAGGCTGGGCAATCGAGAGGCGAGGCTGATGCACAGTCATTTGAGTCGCACGACCGATTGTGAGTGCCGGGATGCTATACCCGCATCGGCCGGAAGTCAATATCGTCGGGTGTATGCTGGTGTTAGGACGGGGCGGCCAACATACCGGACATGGCCGCTATGGCGCTATCGGCGTGGGGTCAGCGGGCTATTTCAAAACGGCATTTGGGTGCTCCGGCGCGGTCACAGTGTTCTGTGACGGGAGATTTAACAATCTCGCGGATGAGCGTCTCGGCCAGTCTGCAAACTTCCGGGTGTACGGCGACGACGGCGGCCAGCGGGCAGCCGCTACTGCAAATCACGATTTTGTCGTCGTACTCCTCGACGACCGCCGCCCCGCCGATGGCCGCCAACACTTTCAGAGCGGTCTGTAGACGACTTTCCAAATCAGACTCGCCCGTCTCCGAAGCGGCATCGGATGCCACGTAGCGGCCAACTTCGCGGAGAACTTCTTCTATCTGCGCCGGACTGAGGCGGTTCTTCAGGACAGCTATCAGTTGATTGAGCAGTGCGTCGTATGCTTTGGGGAAGAGTCCTTCGGCCTCCGGCGTCAGGCTGTAGGTGAAGTGCGGCTTGCGCAGTCCGCGTCGCATACCGCTCTGTCGGACTAGCCCGTCGCGCTCTAGCGCGAGCAGATGCGCACGCACCGCGTTATCTGTCAGGTCGAGCTGGCTCGCCAACTCCTCGACCGTGCAGGTGGAGCCGCGCAGGATGGTCACGATGCGCCCCCTAGTGCTTTCAAAAAAGCGCTTGTCCATCTTCAAGGTTTCCATACGCCCCTCCCCCCGTGAAGCAGATTCTAGTCCCTTTATCCTAAAAACACAATAAGTCAAAAAAGCTCTTGACTTATTGTGGGAGAGGTGTATTTTAACAACCCACAAGCCTTGAAAGAGAGATTTTGATGGGAGAACCGAGGAAAATGGCACAAACATCCGAGTCTGGAACGACCGCTCGCGGCGGGAATGCAGCGGCGAGGGCAAGAGCAATCGGGATGGTAAAGCTCGCGCTTCTGCTTTTGACGGCGGGCGCGGCGCTGTTTTTCTTTGCCGGACGCGGGCAGGCGCATCGCGTTGAAGGGCAGGAGCGCAATCGCGGCAAGGGCCATCGGGAGGTGACCGAAAACGAGCGGCGCACGGACGCCAATGCGCAGCGGATGCTCGAAGAGGGCAAGCAGACTTTCCGTTTTGACACCTTCGGCGACGAGGCTTTTTGGAGCGACGCGCTACAACTCCACCGCGCGATTGCGGGAGCGAAACTCGGCGGCGTGGGCGCGGGCGTGAGTCCTCGGACGGCGCTTTCGGTTGGCCTCAAAGTTGACGCCGACGCGCTGCCCGAATCGCTCATCAGCCAGTTGAAGAAGGGACGTGTCAATCTCGACGACCCTGCGACGACGCTCGCGCTGCTGAAACTCGACGCCGTCGTCGGCGTCAGGGGACAGTTCAACGGCGACGGCGGTCTGAAGGCTGTCGGCATCAGTTGCGCGCTCTGCCACTCGACGGTGGACGACTCGTTTGCGCCGGGCATCGGCCGACGCCTCGACGGGTGGGCGAACCGCGACCTCAACGTCGGCGCGATTATCTCCTTGGCTCCCAACCTCAAGCCGGTGACAGACCTGCTCGGCGTAGACGAAGCGACGGTGCGTAAGGTCTTGCAGAGTTGGGGGCCGGGCAAGTTCGACGCCGAACTGTTC
>DASZCR010000057.1:0-7056 GCA_035942915.1 Pyrinomonadaceae bacterium
GACAGGCCGCGCTTTCGGTTAGCGGTCAAACCGTCCCCGCAGGGGGAAGGTTCGGCCAAGTCAGCTTACGGCGTGACGCGGAAGATGCCCCACATACCGGCGTCGAAGACGAAGGAGGTCTGCGTGCGGTACATGTAGTCACCGGCGACGCGGAACGTGCCGCCAGCGCCGTTGTGCGGAACGATGTCGAAGTGGCTCGTCGGCCCGACGCCGTACTGCGAACCCTTGACTTCCGACAGCGGATTGCGGCCGATGGTCTGCGAGTCGTCCTTGTAAGGCTCCTCATCCCAGAAGTGGCCGTGCACCTGGAAGACGTTGCTGCGGCCGTGACCGCCAGACATCAGGACGCGGAAGCGCACCTGCTGTCCGGCCTTCGCCGTGAAGACCGGGGTCACGGGGTCGCCGCCCACCTGCGAGTTCGAGAACGCGTTGGTGAAGTCGACCTGGCGTGTCGAGAAGCTGCTGCCATCGCCGTCATCAGCGCCGCCTTCACCGGCGCTGAGCGGAGCGTTGGGCGCGTAGCCCATGCGCTTCCAGAGCGGTTCCGTGCGGTAGTTGATGGCCTTGCCACCCGAATCTTCGCTGTCCTCTTCGTTGGCGACGTTCGGTACGGGCGAGCCGTCCTCGAACTGAAGGTTCACGTCGTTCTGAAGCTGGACAACAAACTCGCGGAACGAGGTTCCATCGGCCTTCGTGATGGTTGCCTGAGCACGCGTGTTGGCGTCCTCAACCCACGTCGCGTTCGACGGCTCGATGATGAGCGCACCGATGGCACCCTTCGAGGCGTGCTTAATCGGGTCGGACGAGATGAGGGCGGTCGCACCGAACTCGGCCGGCGTCAGGACGCGGGTGTCCTTCTTGATGCCGTCGATGTCGGAGTCACCGGCGTACCACTTGTAGGTGATGGACTGTCCCGGAGCAACGGTCTGCACCGGGTTGAAGCCGATGTTCTGGCCGTCGGACTTCGTCACGTCGTACCACAGCATCTGCGGGTTGAGGCCGACGTGGTTCGACGCCTTGACCTGATTAGCGTTGAAGCGGTCGATAATCATCGGCATCGTGTTGAAGCCGGGAGCATCGGGCAACACCGCCGGGAGACGGTTCGTCAGTGTGACGTTCAAGCACTCGCCCGCGTTGGCGCGGAGCACGAGCGGCTCAATCGGCACACCGGCCTTGACCTTACCCGTCGCCGCGTCGATATCCGACGTGCGGAAGTACATGATGGCCGTCGGGTCATGGAGTTGACCACCGTTACCCGGACGGTTGTTGTAGACGAGCGTGCCACCGGGGAGAGCCGCCGCCGAGACGGCCGTCACGCTCAGGTTTCTGACCGGAGCGGCGACGGGGCAGACTTCGGCAATCTCTTTCCAGTTCTCCGTCTTCTTGGCCTTGCCCTTGGTGTTGCTCGGCAGCGGCAGGAGGTCGGGCTGGAGGCCGAGGTTGCCGTTGTAGGCGCGCATGATGCCCCAGATACCGTTCCACTGTCCGTCCGTGCTGGCCGAAGGCTTGTAGATGTAGTCCGCGAACTCAAGCTCCTTGCCGTTGATGGCGTTCATCTTGCCGACGAAGAACTCGAAGTGCTCGGAGATACCCATCATCTGCGAAGCGCGGTTGCCGGAGTTGTTCAAGACCGTCAGGTCGTCGGGCGTGCCCGGCTGGTGCTTCCACTTGTGGTCGCTGATGGTGAAGTTGTGACCCTCTTCGTGTGCACCGACGAGGACACGAACCTGCACGCGGTCGTTCTCATAGACGCGCATCAGCGGCGTGTAGGGGTCGCCCGGTTTGACGCCGCCCGTCAGCGCCGGGTAGAAGCCGGGCTGGGTGTTGAAGGCCGGGTCGGCGCGCAGGATGTTCGAGCGGTAGACGTGCGAGAGGTCGCCCGCCAGTCCGGCCGCCTGCGTGTTGGTCTGCGGGTCGCGGACGCGCAACGGCAGCGGCTCGTTGCGGTAGTTGACGACGCCCGTGCCGGGGTCAGCCGCCGAGATGGCTTCGGGGCACGGAGCGGGGACGCCGCCCGGGCACTCCAACGCGCGCTCGACGATGAAGGGCAGACCGACTTCGTTCTTCACCGGCGGATTGATGGCTCCGAGCGGGTCGGCAATCGGATTACCGGCCGCGTCGATGCCTGCTCCGGCCTGATAGGCCAGCGTGTAGTCGGCGAACTCCAAGAGGAACTCGCGGTAGCTCTTGACCGTGTCGGTCGGGATGATGTCGGCGCGCCAGCTCGTCGGGCCGCCGTCGGCGCGCGTGCCGAGCATCACGCCGGTTTCAGGGTTGCGCCACTTCGAACCCTGCGGCTCCATCACGAGACCGCCGTAGAGGCCGGCCTGCTGGTGCGTCGAGGGACCATAGTGGTCGTGCGTGAAGACGGTGCGCAGCGTGCGGTCGATACCGTTGTTGTTCAGGGTGTTGTCGGCGAACCAGCGCTGAACGGTCGTGCGCGCGCCGAGCGTGTTGAAGTACGGGTGCTCCTTCGGTTCGAGGTGCGCCTGCGTGCCGTCGGTCTTCTTGATACCACCGGCGGCGTTGATGGCGTGGATGCGCTCGATGACTTCGCCGGGAGCCATCGTGCCGTCTTCGTAGTTGAAGCCGTTACCGGCGCCGTCGGACGAGGTCACGTCGAACTTCACGAGGTGGATGTGCTGACCCATGATGTCGGTCGGCGTCCGAATCTGGAAGTCGTCCTGCTCGTAGACGTGCGGCGTCAGGTTCGTGTGGTAGAAGGTGATACAGTCGTTCGTGTTGGCGCGGAAGAAGAAAGGCTCAGGCGCGCGCGTTCCGGCGAGCGTCGGAGCAACGTCTTCCCACAGCGTCAGGATGCGCGACTGCGGGAAGTGCCAGCCGGCCTTGTTGAACTTGAGGTCGAGCTGAATGGCTGCGCCCTTGTAGGTGCGCGGGTTGCCGACGGCGTTGCCGTTGTTGTCAACGCAGGGGTCGGCGAAGGGCGCGCCGGGCTTGGCCGGAAGGCCGTTGAGCACGAAGTTGGCGGGCGTTCCATCGGGCGTGAAGCTCGCGTGGTTACGCTGCGCGTGATAGTTCATGGCCGCGACTTCGAGCGCCGTTCCCTGTTCGGGAATTTCCTGCGCGACGGCCGTCAGAAGTTCCTTGCTGAAGTCCAGACGCGTCTGGACGCTGTGAGCCTCGCCGCCCGTGATGATGTGGCGCGGCAGACCGCCGTCGTCAACGATGTCGAGCGGCGGAGTCGGCGGACGGTGTCCGGCGACGGCCGGGGTGTAGAACGGATAACCGGGAACAGCTTCGGTCGGCATCGGAGCCATTGCCTTCGAGGGCATCGGAACGATGGCCGGAATCGGAGTGCCGAGGGCGATTTCGCCGTCGGGCAGCGCGCGCGCGCCGACCACAGGGCGACCCTCGCCGTCGAGCTTCGTGCCCGCTTCGAAGACGTCGTGCGCGCGCCAGAGCGCCCACATGCCCTGCGCGAAGTGCGGGTAGAAGTGGCAGTGATAGATGGAGTCGCCGACAGTGCCGTTACGGTTGCCCGTCCCGCCGTGCGCGATTTCGGTGGTGAAGGCGTAGCCGGGGCCGAACGCCTGCGAGTCGAGATAGGAGGAGTTATCGTCGTCCGGAGTCTGCAACCACTGGTGCGCGTGCAAGTGGTGGATGTGGTGCTCCTTCGGGCCAGCATGGACGACGCGCATCTTCACGTGGTCGCCGAGGTAGCTGTGGTTAACGTTGGACGGGTCTTCCGGATAGAGCACCTTGGTCGCTTTCGCGCCGAGGATGAGGTTGCCGCTGGCATCCTTCGCGTTGGCGGGGATGTCAACAATCTGCGCCGGGTCGCCGATAGCCCATGACGAGAGGAAGAACTCCTCGAACTTGCACTCCGTGCAGTTCGCCATCGGGCCGACGCCCTTGCGGTTGGCGAGCACTTCCGCGCCCGCACCGGCAACGCCGTAGTTGATACCGAAGCCGTCCTTGACGCTGTAGAGCGTGTGGCTGAGGACGGGGTCGCTGAACTCTTCAAAAGCCTGAACGCTCTTGATTTCGTCGTGGTAGACGACGGTGAACTCGCGGAAAGGCTGGTCGCGGTCAGGCGACGTGGCGACCGGACGATAGGTGCCAGCCGGGAAACGGCCTTTGAGAACCGGGTCGTTGACCGGGCCGGTGATGATGGCGTTCAAGTCCGAGTGGACGATGTTCAAGTTGGCATCCGTCATCTTGAGAATCGGCTGCCCGGCGCGCGCATGGCCGGCCGGGTAGACGGCGCTGTAATCGATGACGGGCTGACCGCCGGGCGTCAGCTTCTTCGTGCCGTCGGCATTCTTCTTGGTCGCGAGGTCAAGCTCGGCGGCCGTAACCTGCGAGCGATACCACTCAGCGCCCTTCGGCTCGACGTTGACGGAGCCGAACAGACCCATCGCGAGCGAGCCGCCATTGCCTTCGCCGCCGGTCGTCGAGGCCGGGTTGTACATGAGGTTGTTGCCCTCACGCGTGGCGTAGTAGGTGTAGGTGGCCGAGCCGCCGGGAGCGACGAGGCTGCTCGTGTTCTTGCCGACGTTGGAAGCGTCGGAGGCGATGCTGCCGACGAGTTCCATGCCCATGACGTGAACACCGGCCGTGCGGGTCGCCGGCTGGTTGTCGTCGGCCGGAGTCGTGCCGAGCAGGTTGGTGAAGTTAATCTGGAGGCAGTCGCCCGCGTTCAAGCGCAGCGCGAGCGGGCGCGGGCGCTTGTCGGCGCGCAACTGGACGTTGCCGGGCGTAAGCCCCTTCGAGGGGTCGCTCGCCACCACGTCCTGCTTGAGCGCGTACATCATGCCCGAAGGATTGATAGCACCGAGACGGTTATAAACGATGACTTGGTCGAGCGCGACGACATCGGCCTTGACCGTGCGTTCGCAGTCGGCTGTGGACGTAGATGTGGGCGTGGGGGACGGAGCGGGGCCGACGGACGTCTCATCCTCGACCGAAGGCGAAACCAGCGGTTCGACCGTGGGCGACGTCGCGTAAGGCTCCGGCTCTGGCGTCTGCGCGTGGACGACGCCGACGACGAGCATGAGCACCGTCACGACGGCCGCAAAGCAGGCCGAGAGCCTCCCTAGCTTTCTGTATAAATGTTCTGTATTCATCTTTCTTTCTCGATGGCCGGGGAGAGTCCTTCTGAGAGGTCATCCGGCCGGAAAGCAGAGGCGCGCGCGTCAGGGTTATGAATTAAGTTGACGGCGCACTACTGAGAAATCTTGGGGCACGTGAAAGTGTGGGAACACTTCACAAACTGTCGAGCGTCTTGGAAGCGGCCTTCCCGACTGCCTTTCTCAAGGGCAATCGTTCCCAACGCTTTGATAAGTGCATTGGTTGAGCGAGAGCCTGCGTGCTCTCGAAAAGCGTGCGTCTGGTTGACGCCTCCGGTCTTTGCGTGAGGAGCATCCTCGTTCAATCTTTGTCTCAAACATCTGTCGTAGAGAGACCCGGCCTTTGAAAGCCCTCGAAATTACTGAGACGGCCGGGACGAACTGCTCATAAGCAATGGGCGTGCCTAGATGTCTGTCGCGGGAAAAAGCAGTGGAAGGGGGAGAAACCGGCGCAAAACGGGGGAATTCCTCAATCGCAGGCGCTCGGCCGTGTTTCACGCTGAAACATGGCGCGCCGCCGATGCTTCAACGTGTATCACGGCTTGAGGTCTAAGACTTTGGTTACCAAGGAGATAATCGCCGACGGCGCGAAGGGCTTAGCGAGCACCCCGGCCGCGCCGCAGGCTTCGGCCTCGGCCCTCAGTTCCGGCGTGACGCGCCCTGAGATAAGGATGACGGGCGCGCTCGGACTAATCTCGGCGATGTCGGTCAGGAGTTTTGTGCCGCAGGTATCGGGCAGGCCGTAGTCCGTAATGGCGAGGGCGAAGTCGTGTCGGCGCGCAAGCGCGATGGCCTCGCGACCAGACGCCGCGCCGCGCACGCGAAAGCCGTAGTCCTCGAAAATCATGTGGAGCGCATCGAGGATGCTGCGCTCGTCGTCGATGACAAGTATCTCGTTCATAATCTTTGGAAACACGCTCCCGCGTCTCTCTCTAGCTGGGTCAAACGTCGGCGGCTTCCGAAAGCTCTGCCGACAGCCTCTGGTCTGAGCAACTGTCGTTCCCCGTACAGAGCGGCCGCAAGCGGCGCAAAACGGCCTTTTCAAGCGGCGCGGGCGGCGGATTCCGAGTTCAAGGAAACAACTTTGGCCGCCCTTGTTTTAAAACGAAACCGGGCAGCGCAGAGAGGGAGAGAGAAGAAAGACCGGAGAGGAAAGACGAGAGAGGAATGATGCGGGAGAGCGTGTGTCGTCGGTCGGAGAGCGCGGAGTTTTAGAAGTTGGTCGGTTCAGACCACTCGGCAGAGCCTTCGATGTGGCGTCGGACGACGGCCACGAGTCTTTTGAGGTCAACCGGCTTCGGGATGAAGTCGCGGCAGCCTGCGGCGAGCACGTCGGCGCGGATTTCCTGCGCCGTGTGGGCGGAGAAGACGATAATCGGCACGTCGCGCAGGCCGATGAGACGGCGCAGGCGGTGGATGGCCGTGAAGCCGTCGAGGCCGGGCATGCTCAAGTCCATCAGAATCAGGTCGGGCAGGACGCGGCGCGCCAGTTCGAGCGCCTCTTCGCCGCCCGACGCCTCGACGACCGTGTAGCCGGAGAGTTCCAAAGCGTGTTTGGTCATCTCGCGCACCTCGTCGTAATCGTCCACGACCAGAACCGTCTTCGGCCGTCCTCCGTTGCCCTCGCTCGTCTCCATTCCGTGCTGCCTTCAGAGAGGTGATGGGTAATAGGTGATAGGTGATAGGAAGAAAACAGTTCTTCTCTTATCACCCATCACCCATCACCTATCACTCTCGTCCTATCACTCAGTTTTCCCAATGACTGGGGCTGTTTAGATGCTATGGATAGTCCAAAAGGAGCGGGCTTGCAAGAGCGCCGCCGCAAATGTAACCAACATAGAACATTTCGAGCGGCGCGTCGTTGTCGTCCGCCGGTTTTGCGAGTGTCGAGGCGCGCGCCTGACGCTTGTCACGCGAGGCCGAAACGGCTGCCGCCGCGCGGAGGAGGGCAAGTGCCTCTCCGCGC
>DASZCR010000058.1:0-2610 GCA_035942915.1 Pyrinomonadaceae bacterium
GACAGGCCCCTTGCAGATGCCTGACACGAACTGGACGCTGACGACCATCACGAAGACAGGGATTGAGTTGAGCGCCGGTCAGCATGTGGTGCGTCTCGTCGCCGACACGAACGCGGGCAACGGCGTGATGGGCGACATCGACTATCTCAAGTTCGACCTCCGCACCGCCGCGCCGTCGCAGCAGCAACCCGCAGTAGACATCAATTGGTTAGTCTCAGACCATCTTGGGACACCGAGAATGATTGTCGATAAGACTGGCTCTTTGTCGGGCATCAAGCGGCACGATTACTTGCCCTTTGGCGAAGAACTGGCGGCGGGCGCGGGAGGCAGAAGCGCAGAGCAAGGTTACATCGCAGAGCCTATCAGGCAGAAGTTCACACAATACGAACGGGACGCCGAGACCGGAGCGGACTACGCACAGGCCAGATACTTCTCCTCGACGCACGGAAGGTTCACCTCGACAGACCCACTCTACTTTCAGTTCAGCATGGCGCTCGACCCGCAGAGGTTCAACCTCTACGCCTACGGCCGTAATAATCCTTTGAAGTGGACAGACCCCGACGGCGAGCGGGTTCATCTTCGAGGGGATACTGACTGGCTGACAACCAACGTTCTCTACGAGATGGTTGGTGGACAGGAGACCTTCGACCGTTACTTCCAGATTAGGGACGGTCAGGTCGTCATGCGCGCCGGTGTCGATATCTCTCAGGCCAACGGGGGCGTGCAGGAACTGGCCGGCCTTGTCAATGCCACTGAGAACTATCTCTACTTCGCAGGCACTGACGGCACGGCGGCGGCTGACTTGTTCCAAGGCTCAAGGAACGAGCGGGGCAGAGTAACCCAATTAGGAAGAAACCGAGCCGATGACTTCACCGGCAACAACGAGCAGGGAAGGGGCGGCTCGTTAGTCGGCACGTCAGGTAGAGAGCACACGCTTCAACCCGCCAACCTCGCCAACGGCGACCCCGTCTTCGCCGTCATCGCCTACAACACCAATGCCGTCTTCACGCAGGTAGGCATCAGCACAGAGTATACGGAACCAGCAGGGAGGCTCAGGCCGCCGTTGGAGTTCGCGGCGCAGACCGAGGGTGCCGGGCAGGTGATTCGGCCTGTGAGCTTCTTTATCCATGAATCGGCGGAGAACCGGCGGTTCTCACAGATAGGTGCCAGCAACGCCAACTATAACAGAGCACATACATACGCGATGCACCGCGAAGCTACCATTAGACGAGAGCTGCGTATCACTGGCGGCTTCTCTGGCGGGGTGGTGCGAAGGAGGGTGGCGAGATGACGAAACTATTTGCCGTCGCACTGCTCGCGAGTTGTTTAGTAACTTCTCCCTATGCGAATTCCTGTGGCTGCGCGATGCCACAACCCGGAGAGACGACACGTCGCGGCGGCAATGAAGTCGTGACCTTCATCGAGCGCAAGCCATTCAGGCCGGTTCACGGCGTCGTCCGCGATGCCAACGGCCAGCCGGTCGCCGACGTGCTCGTCGAGGTGTTCGATAATCCTGATTGGATACTACAGGGTCACTCGGAAAGCCCTGTCCAACAGCATCGTTTGACGGCCTGTAAGACGGGGCCTGATGGTCGGTTCTGCTTTGAAGACCTCCCGGCCGGCAGGTATGAACTGCGCGCCAGCAAAGATGCGGCGTGGAACCCTTCTCACGTCTACGTGGTCGTCAGTCCGCGAGGCCGCAAAAGTACGCGTGCCGGACTCACGCTTCGCCTGACGGTCGGCACTTAGCATCATTTACGTCTTTCACATCTTACTGATTAAGGCAGATTAAGAGAGATTTGAAAGCGACGTGAGACGTCAAACTCGGCCGCAGCCGGTAACGACGCGATAACTTGCTCCGAGCATGAGGATTGAAAAACTGTTGCCGCCGGTCGAGCCGAAACTTTCTTGTCAGACCACACGGACAGGCAGTAAGAAGTAAACCCTCCTTTCGCACCTCTTCACAACCAAGCAGCACACTGAGCATCGACGCACCGGCCGACGGGGCAGGGTAGCAATCCTGCGAGCGCGCGTGTTAAAGAAGACGCGATGCAGCCCTTGCCGATTGACGCGCTCTTGCCGGAGGTGGTCGCTTCTCTGCGCCGCACGCCCGCGCTCGTCATCGAAGCGCCGCCGGGCGCGGGCAAGACGACGCGCGTCCCGGCCGCGTTGCTCGATGCGGGGCTGGCGGGCGAGCGTGAGGTGTGGGTGCTTGAGCCGAGGCGTCTGGCCGCGCGCATGGCCGCGCGCCGCGTCGCAGAGGAGCGCGGCGAAGCTCTCGGCGAGACGGTCGGTTATCAGGTGCGCTTCGACGAGGTGGCAGGCGCCCGCACACGTCTGCGCTTCGTTACCGAGGGTGTGCTCACGCGCCGTCTGCTGACCGACCCGCAACTTGAGAGAGTCGGAGCCGTCGTCCTCGACGAATTTCACGAGCGCCATCTTCAGGCAGACCTTGCGCTGGCGCTGCTGCGTCGGCTCAAACGTCTGTCGCGCCCAGACCTCCGGCTCGTCGCCATGTCGGCCACGCTCGACGCGGCGCCGGTCGCGCGCTACCTCGACGATTGCCCCGTGTTGCGCTCGGCAGGCCGCCGCTTTGAAGTCGAGATAGAG
>DASZCR010000059.1:0-5609 GCA_035942915.1 Pyrinomonadaceae bacterium
TTCGGCTATCTCCGACGCGACCCTGACCAGTTAGGTTTTCAGGGTTGGCTCAACACGCTCAATACGACCGGCGATTTCCGTCGCATGATTTTCGGCTTCATCTACTCGGACGAATACATTCAGCGCTTCGGTCTCAAGTAGGGCGGGAGTCGGAGCAGGGCGCGGCTGTCTGTGCGTCCTCATCTCGGAGGGCGCGTGCGAGTTGACGCTCGAACTCGCGTGCGTCGAGGCGATGCTTGAAGGTCATCACGCCGTCTATCAGGACGACGGGGATGTCCATGCCGTAGCGCGTGCGTAGCGCCGGGTCTGTGTCGATGTCCACCTTTTCGAGCGTGTAGGAGTCGCTGTGTCCGGCCTTCAGGATTTCGCCTTCGGCCTCCTCACAGAGATGGCAACCAGACCTGCCGTAGAGTGTGACGCGGACTCTGCGTTTCATCGCATCGAGGCTCCGTCGGGCGCGGATGACAGACCCGTTAAAGAAACGACATAGTAAAAATTAAATCTTGCCACATTGGCGCGAAAAGAGTATAAAGACGGTCAGCCAAGCCATCATACTTTTTTTCTGGCGCGGCGCACTTCATGTCACGCAAACGCAATTGAATCACATGCAGAAGAGGCCGGGTCTCTCGTCCGGCTACTTGTACAACCTGCGCGTGAGTTTCACCAGAACACAGCAAGCGGCCTGAATGTGCAGGTTTACCGCTTCAGGCCGTCCCGCATCCTTGAAAGGGGAGGTCGCGGCGTGGTTCACGACAACAATCCAACCCCGCCCGGCGAGAGTGTAGCCGGCACTTCGGACGCTCGTCCGGAGGAGGCGTCTGCGCCACAACCGTCGGTCAAAGAGTTGCTCGCCGCAGCGCGCGGCGAAGTGATTAAGCACGACTCGCCTGCGGCGAAGGCCATCTCGAAAGCGCAGCCGCCGCAGACGACCCCGGCCACTCCGGCCGAGACGGGCGGCGCGCGCGAAACACCGGCCGCGACGCCTCCGGCCGCGCGCGTCGCGCCGGGTGCGGCCAAGACCGCCTCAACGCCGACGGCCTCTGTCTCCAAGGGCATCCCGAAACCGGTAGCGACGAAAGCGGCCGCGCCCGTCCTCGTCGAGAGCACGCCCGACACGCCCGTCAACAAGATGCGTCGTCGCATCGTCTGGGCGAGCATCGTCGCGTTCCTCGGCACGTCGCTCGCCATGTTCCTGCGCTTCTTCCTGCCGCGCGCCATCTTCGAGCCGACGAGCATCTTCCGCATCGGCTTTCCCGGCGACTACAACGTCGGCGTCGATACCAAGTGGCAGCAGCAGCAGCGCATCTGGGTCGTCAAGACCTCCGACCGGCTCTTCGTCATCAACGCCGTCTGCACGCACTTGGGCTGCACGCCCGACTGGAAGTCGAGCGAGAACAAGTTCAAGTGCCCGTGTCACGGCAGCGGCTACGACAGCGACGGCGTCAACTTTGAAGGGCCTGCGCCGCGACCGATGGACAGAGCGCACGTCGAGTTGGACGCCGAAGGCCAAATCGTCGTCGACAAAGGAAAGCTCTACACGTGGCCGAAGGGAGAGCCGAGCCAGTTCGACGAAGAGGGCGCGTATATCCAGCTTTAGTTCAAGCAGGGAACAAGGGGGACGAGCGAGGGGGGCGAGCGAAATTTAGCGGACGAACTTCTTAACTTCATCACACAAGTCTTGGTCGCTTGAGGGAGTGTAACGGGTATGGAGCCGGAACGTCCTGACTCGGATGGCGGCGGGGGCAGACCGCAAGGCACAAGTGTCGGTCTCATCGAGCGCGCGCGCGAACAGGGGCAGGCGCTCAAGGAGCGCGCGGTCGAGGAAGCGAAGGCGTACAAAGACCCGCAGCAGACGCAACTCTGGAAGTCAATCTTCCGCGTCTCGCACGAACGCTCCGACCCGCGCAACCGCTCGCTCGCAGTTCTCTCGAACGTCTTTCTACACCTCCACCCCGCGAAGATTAACCGCGACGCCGTGCGCTACGGCTTCACGTGGGGAATGGGCGGCATCACCTTCTACCTCTTCATCGTCCTCACCTTCACCGGCGTCCTCCTGATGTTCTACTACCACCCGACGAAGGTGCAGGCGTTTCGCGACATCCTCTATCTCGAACACGACGTGCCGTTCGGCCGCCTGCTCAGGAACATGCACCGTTGGGCGGCGCACCTGATGGTGATTACCACTTGGCTGCACATGTTCCGCGTCGTGCTGACAGGCTCCTACAAGCGCCCGCGCGAATTCAATTGGTGCGTCGGCGTGGTGCTGCTGGTCTTGACGCTGCTGCTCTCTTTTACCGGGTATCTGTTGCCGGACGACCAACTCGGCTTCTGGGCGGTGACGGTCGGGACGAACATGGCGCGTGCGACCCCGATGTTCGGCAGCGAAGGGCCGTTCGGGCCGCAACTCGGCATGACGCCTTTTAACGACGTGCGCTTCGGCCTCCTCGGCGGCTCCATCGTGGACGCCAACGCCTTGCTGCGCTCCTACATCTGGCACTGCATCGGCATCCCGCTCGTCGCCTCCGTCTTCATGGCCGTCCACTTCTGGCGCATACGCAAGGACGGCGGCATCTCCGGCCCCGCGCCCGTGATGCTCGAATCCGAGATGAAAGGGGGGAAAAGGTGATAGGTAATAAGTGATAGGTGATAGGTGATAGGAGAAATCCTGTCTCCTTCCTATCACCCATCACCCATCACCCATCACTTGAGTCTATGGACTGGCATCAACTCTGGAAGATTACCTCCGCGCCGGACAACGTGCCCATCGTGGCGATGCTCTTTCTCGTGCCCTTCTTTACGTGGCTCGGACTGAAGCAGGCGCGGCAGAACGACCGGCTCATCGAAGAACTCGAAGCCGACCCGCAACTCGCCAAGACGCATCACCGCAAGACGGAGCCATGGCGTCCCGGTTGGGCGCGCGAGTTACACGTCTGGCCGTACCTGATTCGCGTCGAATTCCTCGCCGCCGTCATCGTCACCGTTATCCTCTTCATCTGGTCGCTGACGCTCGACGCGCCGCTCGAAGAGCCTGCCAACCCGAACCTGACGATGAATCCCTCGAAAGCCCCCTGGTACTTCCTCGGCTTGCAGGAGATGCTCGTCTATTTCGACCCGTGGATTGCCGGCGTCGTGATGCCGTCGCTGATGATGGTCGGGCTGATGGTCTTTCCTTACGTTGACTCGAACCCGTTCGGCAACGGCTACTACACCATCAAGCAGCGCCGCTTTGCGCTCGCCATGTTCGGCGTCGGGTGGGTGACGTGGATTATCCTCATCTTCATCGGCACCTTTATTCGCGGACCCGGTTGGATTTGGTTCTGGCCGGGACAGACGTGGGACCACAATGCCGTCGTCTTCGATAAGAACCGCGACCTGCACGAGTTCGTCGGCATCACGAGCGTTCCGGGAAAGCTTATCTTCGGGGCTATTGTCGTCGGACTCTTCTACCTGTTGGCGGGCGCGTTTCTCCATTGGTGGATGAAGCGCGGGCCGCTCAAACTGCGTTACTTCCGTTCATTCAAGGAACTGCGGCGTTGGGCGACCGTGCCGGACGAGTTTGAGAGCAAGCTGTTGGCGCGCACCTCTCTGCTCCAATATCTGACGTTCCAGTTCTTCGCCATCTCGGTGCTGATTGCGCTGCCGGTCAAAATCTTCCTGCGGCTGGTCTTCACCATCAAATACGTCTGGGTCACGCCCTGGTTCAACGTCTGAAACCGAGTCTGATGCGGAGGAGAGAGAGCGACGTGGCTGACACTCCTGAGACCGACAAACTGGCAGTAAGAGAGCCGGAAGATGTGCCGGCGCGCGACCCCATCACGAGTCGCACGACGAGCAGCATCCTCGTCGTCTGCGCGTTGTTGATGACGGGCGTGCTCGCCTGGGCGCTCTACGACGAAGTCTACGGACAGCGCCCCTGGAAGCAGATGCAGCGCGAGTTCGTTCGCCGTGAGAACCGCTATCTGAAGCGGCTCAAGAGGGCGGGCAACCCGACGGAGAAAGAGGTCAAAGAGAGCGCCGAATATCAGCGTCTCGATGCGGAGGCCAAGCAGGCGCGCGCTGAGGTCAAGCCGGAAGTCGAGGCGATAGACCGCCGCGTCTCCCTCATCGACAAAAAACTGAGCGCCATCGCCGACCCCTTCCAAGACAAGCGCGGACGCCTGACGTTGATGAACTACCGCGTCGAGGAGGCCAGCGATTCGGACAAGGAAGACCTGCGCCGCGACGCCGAACGGCTCAAGACCGAACCCGTCGAAATCGAGATGCCCGTCGAGAACGGCGTGCGGACGGAGAAACTCAACTTCACGCAGATAGAGGCGCTCTACAACTCTCTGAAGGACGAGAAGGCGGCTCTGCTGTCGCAACGCGGCGAAAAACTGCTCAAGTCGGGCGAACTTGAGAAGAAGCGCGACGAGTATCTCAAAGACAACCTCATCGGCCTCACCGACCAGCAACTCGACGCCCTCATCAAGCGCAACGAAAACTTCGATTTCTCGCTCCGACAAATCAACGTCCCCGAAGCCGAAATCGTTGACCGCTGCGAGACGTGCCACCTCGGCATCCGCGAGCCTCTGGAATTGACCGAGGCCAACATGAAGCGGCCACGTCGTCGCCCGGACTCTTACGCGCGCGCCTTCACGAGCCATCCGAGCAAAGAGTTGCTGCGCATCCACGACCCCGAACGCTTCGGCTGTTCGAGTTGTCACGGCGGCAACGGACGCGCCACCACCAACGTCACTAAAGGTCACGGCCGCCATCGCTTCTGGCTCCACCCGCTCTACCAGCGCGAAAACATGGAGGCCGGATGTCAGCAGTGCCACTCGAACGACCGCGTCTTGCAGGGCGCGCCCACGCTCACGAAAGGCAAAGACCTCTTCCAGGAGCGCGGCTGCGTCGGCTGTCATCGCTACGAAGGTTTCGACCGCGAAACGGACGGCATCGCCAACACGCGCCAGACCATCAAGCAACTCGAAGACGAGATAATCGCCAACGAGCGCGAGGCCAAAGAGGTGACGGCCAAAGCCGCCACCGCCAGCGAAGAGGACGTGCAGAAGTTGCTCGGACAGGCCGAGGCGCTGCGCGTCACCAATAGCCAGTTAGAGGCGCGGCTCGACCAACTCAATATCCAGTCGCGCTATCTGATGCAGGATCAGAAGAAGGTCGGGCCTAATCTCAAGGACGTGCGTCTCAAACTGCGCAAGGAGTGGATACCCGAATGGCTCAGAGACCCGCAGGCGTTTAGGCCGGGGACGAAGATGCCGACCTACTGGTATCTCTCCGGCGGCGAGCGACAGGACAATGAGCGCAAGGCCATCGCCGCGTATCTCTGGCAGTCTGCCTTCGAGGGACAACTGCCCGCGCAGCCGCAAGGCGACCCCGTGCGCGGCAAGGAACTGTTCGACACGCGCGGCTGCATGGCCTGCCACTCCATCGGCGAAGGCGACCAGCGCGTCGGCGGAGACTTCGCCGCCAACCTTCAAAGGCTCGGCGAGAAGGCCAACTACGAATATATCGTGCGTTGGATACACAACCCGCGCGAGCGCACCGCGCCCTATTGCCCGAAGGAGAAACGCGACCTGACGGCCGCCGACTATCAGAAGGCGGGCCTGCCG
>DASZCR010000060.1:0-5712 GCA_035942915.1 Pyrinomonadaceae bacterium
CCCCGTCTCTCGCGTTCGACGGTCTGTTTTTAGCGACGGTGAGTGGCCGTGCGTTCTTCGTCGCGTGCGAAGGGGCGCGGGCGGCGCAGGACTGGCGCAGTCGGCTGTTGTCGGCCGGGGTCGTTGACGGGCACGGCTGCTGCGTCTGAGCCTGCGGGACGGTAGACGTAGCTATCGCGCGCGCGCACGACGAGGTTCGGCCGTTTGACCCTGACTTTGAGTTGGCGTCGCTCGACGGTGCGCGTCTGCTTGAGCGGATAGTAGCCGAGACTGTACTGGCGGCGCAGTTCTTCGGCGATGTCTGAGAAGGCTTGTTCGAGATAGCGCAGGTCGTCTGCGCGGTAGTGGCGTCCGCCGGTGCGCTCGGCCATCTCGCGCAGGTAGCGACCGGCCGTGCGGTAATCTTCCGCCGACGTGCCGCGTCCGCCCGTCGTGCCGCCGGGGCGCGGGAAGGGAAGCGGGATGCCGAAGATGGTCGGCTGCCCGCCGCCGCCGCCCGGCCAGCCGCCGCCGCCCGCGACGCCTCTCTCCTGCGTGTCGTACTGAACCGGATAGATGAGCGCGTCGAGCTCTTCGGCGTCGCTGACGTTGCTCGAATAGGAGGCGCGCTTGCTGGTCGTGTCCACGCCGTCCGTGAAGAGGACGAGCGCCTTGCGGCCGTCAATGTGTTCGAGACGCTGTTTGATGACGAAGTCGACGGCGTCGTAGAGCTTCGTGCCGCCGCCCGTGCGCGTGCGGCGAATGGCGTTGCGGATGGCGCGCCGGTCGGTCGTCGGCTCGGCGAGCACGCGAATCTCGTCGTCGAAGGAGACGACGAGCACGCGGTCGTCCGGGCGGAGTTGGTCAACGAAGGCGATGGCCGCGTCCTGTATGTCTTCGAGCTTAAACTGCGTCGAACCGGACGTGTCGAGCACGAGCGCGACGGTGAAGGGTTTTTCGACGGCCGCGAAGTAGGCGACCTCCTGCTCGACGCCGTCCTCGAAGATGCGAAAATCTTCCTTGCGTAGATTGGGGATGAAACGGCCGTCCCTGTCCATGATTTGGACGGGGATGGTGACGAGCGCCGTGCTGACGCTGATAACCTCCTCGTCGCCGACCTCCTCGTTGGTCTCGCGCTGGCGGATGCCGTCGGCGTCGCGCGAAGTCGCGGGGGCGTTGGGTTTGGCGTCGGAAGACGGGGCGGGCTGCGTCGGGGTGGGCGCGGGCGTCTGCCCGACGCGGCGCGCGCGCGACTGTGCGAAGAGCGCCGACGGCAGGGCGACGAGGACGAGCAGCAGAGCGAACGTCGAAAGCTTTCTCATGACCTGTGACTCCTCATGCGGCGGCGAGGCGTGTTGAAGAAGGAAGCGCAAAACCTTTGACGACGGTGGCCGCGCTAAGGGATGCACGAAATTTTTCGGGGGCGCGTGCAGAAGCGGCGCAGCGCGTCAGTGTAGGACGGCGGCCGGGCGCTTAATCACGCCGCCCATCGCATCCGAGAGCGGGTGCGTGACGACGAAGGCCGTCGCGTCGATGTCTTTGACGAGCGTTTTGACCTTGCCGATTTCCAGCCGCGTGACGACGCAGAACAGTATCTCCTGCTCCGCCCCCGAACGCCCGCCGCGACCCTTGTAGACCGTCACGCCGCGATGCAGGTCGCGGATGATGGCCTCCCGAATCTGCTCGCTTGCCTCCGAGACAATCTGGACGGCCGTATACTCCTCGATGCCGTGAATCAGAAAGTCGATGGTCTTCGACGCCGCGAAGTAGGTCAGTATCGAGTACATCGCCGACTCGATGCCGAGGAAGAAGGCGGCGGCCGTGAAGATGAAGACGTTGAGGATGAGAATCACGTCGCCGACTCTCAGAAGGTGGCTGCTTTTGCTGACGAGGAGGGCGGCGATTTCCGTCCCGTCGAGGACTGCGCCGCCGCGTATGGCGAGGCCGATGCCTGCGCCGATGAAGAGGCCGCCGAAGACGGCCGTCAGCAGCTTGTCGGGCGTGATGTCCGGGTATTTGACGACGGCGAGGCAGAGCGAAAGCCCGGCGATGGCGAGCGCGCTCCGCAAGGCGAAGTTCTTCCCGATGTGTTTATAGCCGAGCACGATGAAGGGCAGATTGATGATGAGAATCAGCACCGAGAGCGGCAGGCCGAGCACTTCCGAGAGCAGCATCGAGACGCCCGTCACGCCGCCGTCGATAAAGCGGCTCGACAGCAGAAAGCCCTTCAGCCCCAGTCCCGCCGACAGGATGCCGAGCAGGATGAGCACTGTATTTCTGATTTCGCGGACGAAGGATTTCATCAATTAAACGTCTGTTCCGAGCCAGTCACGCGCGTCGTGTTCATTGCGCGATGGCGTTGAAGATGAAGGGGAACGTGCCCCACGTCTGCGCGCGGTGCTGCGGGCGGAAGCCGAAGAGGACGATGCGGCCGCGTCCCATGCTGACCTCGGCCAGAGCCGTCTTCCCGGCGACGAACTGCGGGCCGAGCAGCCAACCCGAACGCAAGACCTCGCGCTCGTCCGCATAGCGCGCCACCGTGCGAACGCGCCGCGCATCCGTCACCTCGAAGGCGGCGCTGTGGATGAAGTAGGCATCCGTCTCGCGCATCATCCCGCGCGCGATGGGGTGCGAGGTGTCAACTTCGATGCGCAAGATGGAACCGGGGCCGTAGAACTCCGACGAGCGGACGCCTTCGAGCACGTTCTTAACGGGCAGGTCGAAACGCTTTATCGCCAGTTCGGTGGCTGCGTCGAAGAGTATCAACGTGCCGCCGTCTTCGACGAAGCGGCGCAGGTTCGCCACGCCCGCATCCGTGATGCCGCCCGTGAACTCGGCCGGTACGCTCTCTCTCGGACGCCCCTCGACAATCTCCCTCAGACGCATCGAAGGAATCACAATCACGTCGTATTGCGCGGCGAGATTACCGGCTCGCACCTCCGCATCGCGCAGAGACTTGTAGGGGACGTTGAAGGTGTCGAAGACGTAGCGCGTCCAACCCTCGTCCATCGAGCCTGTCCAGCTTTTGTAGAGCGCAAGGCGGCGCGTGCGCCCGACCGGGTTAGGGATGGGCGAGCCGGGAACGATGCCTCTGGCCGGAAGTCCGAGGTCGCGCCGCACGTCGTCTTCGGAACGGACGAGCGTCAGCCGACGCTGACCTTCCGGCTCGCGGATGCTGTGGACGGGCAATGCCTGAATGCCCATCTGCATCGGCAGCGTCCACCCGGCCACGTCGTAGGGACGTTCGGCCTCGCCGCTCGCCGTGCGTCGCTCCGGGTACAACTGCCGCTCGAAGAGCGCCTTGATGTTGGCGCGGTAGGGCTGCGCGAGAAAGATGATGTAGCTCCCGGCAGGAACTTCCGGCGGGTTCGTCTTGAGGTCATTGTAGACGCCGCCGCGAGCGCCCATCATCATGATGTGAAGTTCCGAGTCCATGCGGTGAACTTCCACACCCTGTTCGACGAGCGCGCCGATGAGTTTGGCGAGATTCTCGTCGCGCCCCTGCCCGGCCTGTATGACGTAGGCCATCTCGAAGTCGCCGAACTCGTTCGAGCCTTCGACGGCGCGGCGGCCGAGTTCGTAGAAGTTGCGCAGGTAGCGTGCGCGATACTTGGCGGCCATCGAGAGGATGCTGCGCGCCGACTGAAGTTCGATACGCATGATGTCGCGCGCGTGCCACTCGCCGCCCGGCCACGGGGCGGGAAAGTTGGTGGCGGGCGTAAGCGCGCCGCCGGGCATCCCGCGCGTCTGCGCGCGCGCGAGGTCTTCGCGCTTAATCGTGATGGGCGACATCAGGCGCGCGCTGGCCGCTTCGGAGAGGATGCCGATGGAGTTATGGTAGTAGGGCGCGGTGCGGAAGCCGCCGTGCCACCATGTATCGTACATCGCGTTGGTGATGACGCCGCGCTCGCCGTTGGCCTGCAAATCGGCGGCGACCTTATGGCCGAGCAACCCGACCTCGCGCAGCAGCAGCGGTGAGATGTGCGGGTTCGGCGGGTCGAAGAAGGGCGGGATGAAGAAGCGCGAGCCGTTCTGTCCCTGCTGGTGAACGTCGTAGACGATTTGCGGAAACCACTCCTTCCAGAGCAGGCGCGTCAGGTCGCGCGTCTCGCGCAGGTTGAGCATGAACCAATCGCGGTTGTTGTCGTGGCCTGCGTAGTGATGATAAAGCTCCGGCGGTTCCGTGCCCTCGTAGGGCGTGCCGAGAGTTTTGCGATACCAATCGGCGATGATGTCGTTGCCGTCAGGATTGGCCGAAGGGAGAAGGATGAGAATCGTGTTCCTCAGAATCTCTAACGTCTCCTCGTCGTTGGCCGCAGCCAGTTCGTAAGCGAGTTGCATGGACATCTGCGAGGCGACGACTTCGGTCGAGTGAATCGAGCAGGAGACGACGACGACCGTCTTGCCTTCGTCGATGAGGCGTTCGCGTTCCGCTTCGCTGCGGACGAGACGCGGGTCTGCGAGGCGGCGCTGGATGTCTTTGTATTTGGCGAGTTCGCGTATATTCTCTGGCGCGCTGATGTAGGCGGCGATGATGGGGCGGCGCAGGGTTGATTCGCCGACGCGCTCGACGCGGACGCGTTCGCTGGCGGCGTCGAGCCGCTCGAAGTAGTTTCTAATCTGAGTCCAGTCGGCGAAGGTTCTATCGTCGCCGGGCGTGAAGCCGAGAACGGCGCGCGGGCTTGGCAGAGAGCCGGGCGCAACCTCTCTGGCCGGACGTGCCGGGGTGGTTTGTGGCGGCGAAGTGGTCGCGGGTCTGGCGGGCGCGCGTCGTCTCTGCGCGTTGGCCGACGAAGCGGTGCAGATGCAGAGGAGCGTCGCCGCGAGGAGCGAGCGGAGCAGGGGGCGGACGAGAACGGAATGCATCCCGGTAAAAGTCTTTCGCATGATTTAGAAGGTAACGGTTCGAACGGAAGTGACGCCGAGCGCCAAGAGTCTAACACACGCGCGGGGCGGACGCTCGTCGGACGTTTGCACTACTGGTGGTCGCTTTCGGTGGCGGGCGGACTGCTGCTCTTGTTGGGGCCGCCCGTCCTGCTCGTCTCCTATCTCGCGCGCCGCCGCCACTGGGTCTACCCCTGGGCGCGCTTCGGCGCACGCAACTGGCTGCGACTGAGCGGCGTGCGCGTGCGCGTGCGCGGGCGCGAACACCTCGACCCACATCGCTCATACGTCTTCATCGCCAATCATCGCTCGTATCTCGACACGGCGACGCTCTTCTATTACACGGGGCGGCGCATCGGCATCATTGCGAAAAAGGAGTTGCTGAAAGTTCCCATCCTCGGCTTCGGCATGGGCTTCGTCAACATTCTGGCTATTGACCGCTCGAACCGCGAGCGCGCCATCGAGACGATGCGCGCGGCGACAGACCGCTTGCGCGCGGGAATCTCGTTCGGCGTCTTCGCGGAGGGGACGCGTGCGCGGCCGGGCGAACTGTTGCCTTTCAAGAAGGGCGCCTTCTACATGGCGCGCGAGGCGGGCGTCGAGGTTGTGCCGGTCGCCATCAAGAACACGGACGTGTTGATGGGCAAGGGGACGGGCGTCGCGCGACCGGGCACGGTCGAGATGGTCTTGCTGCCGCCGGTCGAGACCAAGAGTTGTCAGACGGACGAGGACGTGGCGCGACTGGCCGAGCGCGTCAACGCGATGGTGGCCGAAGAGTTGGGCGTCGAGGTGACGCGTCGGGCGTTGAAGAAGGGCGGCAGGTGAGGCGTGCTGAAAGATGAGGACGGC
>DASZCR010000061.1:0-11254 GCA_035942915.1 Pyrinomonadaceae bacterium
GACAAGGCAAACGCCAGGGAAGCGCGGAAGGCGCGCGTTGACGCGCGGCAGCCCGTCTTGGCGGATGTCTTCTCCACGATGACCCGTCTGGATGACGGGGTTGCGCGCGCCGATGCGTCTCAATTCATCACGGAGTTGAGCGTAGGTCTTGTTGGCGTTGGCCTTGAAGGGGGCGCGCTTGTTGCCTTTGCCTCCATACGGCCACTTCTCCAACGCTTCGTACTTAAATTCGAGCATCATGTGTCCTCAGATAGGAAAACGCCTCAAGCCCCCATCTCGCGAGCTATCGCCTGTGGGTGGAGGCCGCCGCGCTCGAAGTTTCGGTTGAGACGGTCTGCTAATTTTTGCGCTTCCGCGTGCGTCCTGCGCTCGGCCTGCTTCACGCCGCTGAATTTGTGGCGCACGTGGTATGAGCTTTCACCCATCTTTTTAACGATGTAGGTCATTTGGGTAACTCCTTATCTGGATGTGGCATTAAGGCCGCCACGGTTTTGTGAGGCGAGGCGATGCTGTACATGCGCTCTTCTCACGGCTTCAAATCCGGTGCGCTCCGAAGGCGCAAGATATTCGAGGCCGAGCAACTCGAAGACATCTCTCTCCTCCCGCGTCTCGACTCTCCGCCCCGTAGCGCTCTCGACGAGGTAGCCTTCACACTCACCCTTCAGTTCCGGGTGGGCTTCGTAATAACTGCGCTCGCTTTGATAGGGCGTGTGAAGCTTGGCGTGTGCGAGGAGTCCTGACGAGAAGTCTTTGTGCCCCGTCCTAATGGCGAAGATATATCCGAAGTTCTCGGCCGAGGCTAAGAACAGGTCGAGCTTGATGCGTTGGGGCTTCAGGAGAGCGCGCCAGTGCTTCCCCTCCGCCTTCGGCTGCCACGGCACTATCTCAGCCGTCCCCGTCTTGATCCACATCAGGTCGCCGAGTAGCTCTGCTCTGGTCGCCCAGCGCAGAAGCTCGTTCGTCCTTCCGCCGCCGTCGGGGAACATGCCGAGGGGCTTCTCTTGCCACTTTGGGATGACGACGATTTCGAGATCGCGCACGTCCTGACAGCCGCGGCGGATGCTGCCAGCAATCTCCGCTCTCTCGCAAAATGGCATCATCTCTTTGACGAGATGCTCGGCTATCAGTCGCGCTTGCCTAATGAACACGTTCGGCTCCCTTTGTAGTGGAGCACGCGCACCGGCGCTGGGTGACCAGTTGCCTGTGATACATCTCTCCGTCTTCGTTGAGCGTTAGGCGCTTGCCCTTGTCGTTAACTTCCGCCGAGAACCACCGAGCGCGTTTCCCTTCCTCAAGCGCATGCGCAGCCTTGAGACTCAAGCCCTCGGCGTCATGACCTGCGATAAGGCGCGCGAAGAACTGATTCACAACGAGCACAGCCCCCGGATGCGTTGCCATCCAACACACGGCCTCACGATAAGTTCTGAGCATCGCCCTCGACCTCCTTCCGATACGGGCACTCAATGTCATGCTCATCGAGGCGCGGATTGGTGAGCGACGGTTGCGGCCCCGCGCAACCACACAACTGAGCGAACAGAGATGGGTAGTCACGCACTACGGTCTTCACCTGCGAATCTTTGTCTGACACTGCTCACCCCTTTCATGGCGGCTGTGCGTCTGCATCCCTCGCGCGCTTCCCTGTCCGCACGCCCTTCTCGTCGATGCAGTCGGGGCACTTCTGCGCGCCCTTGCCCGGTACGGTCTGGAACTTCGTCCCGAGACAACTCCGGCACGGCTCGTCGAGGAATTCGCGTCGCGGCGGTGGCCGCAAGAGGAGTCGAATCTCGGCATCAGCCGTTCCCTCCTGATGCAGCTTTCTGGCTAGACCGCCGGGATTTTCGATAGGGCGGCCTCCAATGAGCCTTCCCTCGGCCTTCCACCCCTGCACCAGACGAAAAGCGTTTTCATAAGAAAATTCAGAGCACACACTCACACCACAGCACTGACACACGCGCCCCGCGCTAGCGGGCGCTGTGTCTGTCTCTGTGTGTGTCTCTGCTCTGCTCTGTTCTGTTCTGTTCTGTGCTAGCAAAGTGCTAGCATCCTGATAGCGTTCTGCTAGCACTTTGCTTGCATCATCTGAAGCCGCTGGCGGTGCAGGATTTACGGCCGCCGTGTCCTGTTCCGGCAGGGGTAACTGCTGCTCCCCGTGCCTGCCCTCCGACGCCTTGGGCTGCCAGGGCTCAAGGAATCCGAACTCCCAGAGGAGAGTTAAGTTGACCGGGTCGGTGGCTCCAATCTTGGCCGCCACCCAGCCGGGGTCGTTCGGAATCTTGTTCTGCGTGCGGGAAGCGAGATAGGTCAGTGCCAGCGCGTGGAACTTCGAGGAGTCCGGCAACTGTTGGAACTCGTAATCCTCCAGTTGCTCGCCGTGGAGTTTCACCCAGCGCGGGTTACGATCCTTGTAGTGCTGGAACTGATTGAAGTCGCGAATGCGGAAATATTTCGGCGCCGACGCGGGTCTACGGTCAGCGACGACTTGCAGTTGCGGCTCTAAGGGCGCTTTGTCCTTCACCACGCTTGCTCTCCTCTACTCGGGAGTCCGTGTGACATCGACTCGAAGGCGTGCGACGAACAGACCTCGGGCGCTGCATCCTGCCACGCGCAGGGCGGGCGGCAGGTGCGCTCATCAGTGCAACCGCAGACGCGGCATAACCTGACCTTGCAGTGCGGACAGAACGCCTTGCCATCGCGCCGCTCCAGCGCCCACGGCTGAATGACCTTCAGGCATTCGGCGCACCTCAGCATCAGGCCGCTACCTCCTGCCGCTCTGGTGGGTCTTCGACTATTTCAATTGTGATCTTCGGCAGGAGCTTCAGCGGTACGCGCACGCTCATCCATTCGGACAGTTCCTGTCCCCTCGCGATCACGGCGGCCAGTTCGCTGATCTCACGGCGCTCGTCGTCGAGCGTGCGCTGCATCGCGTTAAGCGCCTGCTGTCGCTCTTGCACCTTTGCCGAGCGCGCATCGAGTTCGCGATGCAGTTCTGAGAGTTGTAGGTTGAGGCGCGCAACGTCATCCTCCGAGACGGGCTGGTAAGGATCAAGTTGCTGGCGTAGATAATCTAAGACGGTACGGTAATCCACAGCAGACCCCTCGGAAGTTGAAAGCGTTATGTTTGTCAAACCACCTCACACGTGCGGGTGCGGAGGCTCTCGCGCTTTAGAGCGGAGAGGAACGCCCAAACGACGTAGCCCTTCCTTCGGTGATTCAAGTAACGGGGTGCGCGGCGAGTTATCGGCTCACGCGTGCCCCTTCCTTTTTGGCCGCACGCCGCACGGCGACGCGGGCTTGGACGGCGCGGCGCAGTCGCAGCCGGCGCAGGTTGGCGTAGAACAAGCTCTCGCGCATCCACCTATCCGCGTCGCGACTGATGCGTAGCATCTCGGCCTAGCGTGCGACTCGCTCCTGCTCGCTCATCTCACGCGGCCTCACGGTCGGCATCTCCACCTGCATGCGCTTCGAGCCTTCTAGCTCTCTCCTCATCGGCTTCATCGGCAAGCTCCTTGTAACTGTCGTCGCCTAACCGGGCGGCAATGTCTAAGAGGCCGACCACTGCGCGCGCCAGCTCGGCGTCCGACATCTGTCTGAAGTTCGTGTCTACAAGCATCCTTCACGTACCAACTGCAGCGACCTTATGCTCAAGTTCGAGCATCACCGCCTCGACAGCTTCCGCCAGTACGGTCGTGTCGACTCGCCCGTTGACTATCTGCTTCCAGCGCAAGAATTGACTCGCCTCGAACCGGACGAGGTAGTGCTTCCAGTTAGCGACGTAGTTCGCGCCGCGCGCCTGAGCGTCTGAAGGCTTGCGCTTTCTCGACTGGGCTTTGTCCCCGAAGTGGCTGGCAATGTAACTTTTCGCCGCCTTGATGGTGGTCGCCCGCTCCGACCATTCCGGAATGGAAAGGGCGAAGGCCGCTTGTTGCTGCTGCTCGGCCGTCTTCAGCCGCGCAATCTCCCACGCAACCCCTTTCGAGAGCGCGCCGTCGTAGACGAGCTTCTGCACAGCCTCGGGCATCTTGCAGAGACTGAGCATGTTGTAGACGTAGGCGTCAGACTTGCCGACGCGTTCGCAAATCTCGCTCACGTCGTAGTCGAGCGTCTCGCGCAGGCGTAGCAGAGCGCGCGCATCGTCCATCGGGTTCACGTCCTCGCGCTGTGCGTTCTCGACAATCTGCACCTCCAGTGTTTCGCGGTCGGATAAGCGCCTGATGACGCAGGGAACTTCCACCAGCCCGGCGCGCTGGCTCGCGCGCAGGCGACGTTCGCCGGCGATTAGTTCGTAGCGCTTTTTGAGCGGCCGGATGAGCAGTGGTTGGACGACGCCGGACACCTTTATCGAGCGTGCCAGTTCGTTCAGCTTGCCTTCATCGAACCATGTGCGGGGGTTGGTTTTGGAAGGGATGATTTGGTTGATAGGTATGAGCTTCACCTCATCCATCGCTCTCACCTCCTCCCCTCGTGGCGTCGGCCACTAACACCCCGCGCGGCTTCTCTGGCCTCCTCGCGCGTGTCGAAGATGCGAACTGCGCGCCCGTCCACAGTTCGAAGCCATGCGCGTGCGTGGCGCGGATGATGGGCTTGCCTGCGACGTGGCGCTCGGCGTCGCGCCTCGTGTCGTGCGTGACGAGCCACTGGTCACCGTCGAAGACCTCGAAGCGCAGGCGTTGGCCGGGACGGCGCGAGCCCGGCCGGTCGAAGCGCTCGACCCTCACCTCGTAGCGGAGACCTGCTGTGGACGCGGGGATTTGTGTTGATGGCGCGGTGCGTTCGGTGGTAATTTGTGCAGACATTTTGGTCGCTCCAATAATGTTAAGAAGAGGCCGCTGCTGATGTTCTCCCAGGGACTCGGGCGGCCTCTTCGATTTCTTAGCCTCAGACGCGCGGCGGCCAGTGCCACGTCCCCGGTTCACGTCCTTCCGAGTAGTTGCAAGACGTTTTCCAGACCGTGCCGGTCGATGACTCGTAGCCGTCGTTCGTGCCGTCAACGATGACCTGCAGGTTCGACGAGCCCGTCTGTCTATCCCACACATGCACGACTATCGCCGGGCGGATGGTCGGTGGCTCACCTGCGCTGTAGGGCTTGTCGAGCACGTAGTGCACGATGCGCCCGATGGTGAGACCCTCGATGGGCTTCGGCGCTTCCGCTGTGTCTGTTGCTTCTGCTGTCTCCTTCATGAGCCTCCTTTGGTGACTAAGGGTTGAAGTTTCAGGCTGCGCGCCTGGCGGCGCGCTTTCCCGTTCTATCAAGCAGCTTCGCGACGCGCCGCCGTCCGGCGTGAGACTGTTCGGCGCGACGGTTAGAGACTGCGTGCGCGTCGCCGCGCCGACACTTCAAAGGTCTCCGGCTCACCCAAGGGATCGCGTCTGTACCGGCTTTGCCTTCGCGCACGCTGCGCACGCTGCAGCCGAATAGGCGTGCGACGTACTTAGTATCAACCAGTTCGTCCGGGTGCCCCACGGCAGGTGCAGACGCCTGCACCTCGCCTGATGAGCAGAAGACCGTTTCGACCAACTCGCGCAGTGCGCGTATCTCTTCGCGCAAGATTTGAAATTCGCCGTCGGACATAAGTGTCACAAGTTGAAGAGGCGGGCGCGCGTTGCCTCGCCTGACCGGCGCGCCCGCCCCTCGATAGGCGCGCCCGAGCGCGACCGACCTACTGCGGCCGCGCGCCCTTCGGCGCACCTCCCGCGCGCTGCTCCTCGTCCCCGAGGCGCGCGCCGGGTCTTTAAGTTTTCAAGCAGCGCGCGCCGAACGGGCACGCGCCTCGTGCATCGCTAACAGTCGGCGCTTGGCCGCGATGTCCTCGGCGAGTTCTCGCCGGATGGCTGCCATGTCGCGGTTGAGAATCGCCGCCTTGATGGCCTGACAGTGCTCTTCCTCGCAGCGAGCAAGTTGTTCGTACCAGTCAGTCGGGTCGTGACGATCTCCCGCGCGAAGAGCCTCGACGCGCGCGCAGAAATCCTCGAACAGAAACTCCGCGCCCTCTCGACGAGCCAGCCACAACGCCTCAAACCAGCGGAGGAAGGCTTCGTAATAATTGACTCGCTTAACGTCCACGGGCGCTTCGCACTGGAGATTGACCCAGCGCACCGAGCAGCGTTTGCCGAGGTGGTCGAGCGCGGCGCAGACGGCCTTGGCGCTATCGCCGACTGCCGCGCGGTTGACTTCGTGTGTATGCACTTTCGTGAGGCCATTTCTCTCCTGCCCTGTCGAGTCGGTTCCTACGAAGTTGTGTCGGGAACTATCAGCACCGCCCTCCGGCGCGATAGTGTGCGGTTTGCGTTGGCCGTTTTTGCTAAGTGGTGGATGTTGCGGAGTAGTCTTGTTCTGTAACCCCAGCGTCAGGGTTGAAGACCTGTGTCCACCAATTCAGTCCTAATGCGTCAGTTGCAGATTTGAGGGTTGGAAGGGTGACGTTCGGATTCCCATTCTTGATTGATGAAATCGTGCTGGGATTGAGGTTCGCGACTTGAGCGAGAGTCTTGTTTTTGTAACCCTTAGCCGCCATTGCTGCGCGAATCAAGTCATCCCTGTAGAGCTTGTCGGACATATTCATTCTCCTGACGAATATATTAGACGCAAGAGACAGAACCGGTCAACGATTATTTTCGACAAACTGATGATTTTATCCGTTGTCGAATATATTAGACTTTTTGCATAATGGCTATTAGGCCGGATGAAGATTTAGCGGATTACGTTCAGCGCATTCGCGTCGTCGAGCAAAAGGTGTCTTTAAAAGCTATTGAGGAACGTAGCGGCGGCCAAATTGACAGCAGCTATGTTAGTCAGATTGAAAACCGCACTGTGCTCGGCGTGAACTTGACCATTAAGAAAATCTCCGCACTCGCTAAAGGGCTTCGAGTTCCCGAAGAAGAAATTCTTGCAGTTATTCGGGGCAAGAATTTGAGTGCGGATGAAGTTGCTAACGCGGAGATGGAACGCTTCTGGGCGATGTATTCTGACATCCCATCCCAATGCCAAAAGGATGTGATGGATTTACTAGAGGTGCTCCAGCGCAACCACAGCATCAGCGCTCGTCGACAGCGGCGGGAGCCATTTCGCAAGTTCGAGGTCGCCAAGGTTAAGGGCGGTCATCTCGACCCAGAATCTGATAGACAAGAAGAAGTTCACAGCTCTGAATCGCCGCGTCGGAAAGCTAGGTAAGCCTAATTCTTTCTGGAACGATTTGTTCTTTGATAGCGTCTTAAGAGGTCTACCCACCCGTACCCTCTCCTTGCTGCGGGACTCCTCACTTGTCGAGGGGTTCTAAAAATGTATCTTGCCAATTCTTTGCATAGGAGGGTAAACGCTTATCGGCCAACAGACTCCCCTTCGTCTCCCGACCGAATTCTCGTGCCGGTGCGTTGATAAGCGATCATGAGTTCTATAGTTGTTCCGTTACCTGTTTTTGAACGGGTCGAGGTTTGCGTGCCCTGCTATGCCGTTCCCGACGACATACTGGCGGTCGAGTTGCTCAACGACGACCTCGCGTGTGGAAGGATGAACAAGGGCGACCATGCTGTCATCTACCTGCCGAGTAAGCCTGACAATGGACACGCTGGTGCCGTGCGGGCTTTCGGGACAGTTTTTATCGGGTTCATCTTCTACGGCCAATGCCGTGACATGTTCATTGTCACACCCGGCCGCGCTTCCAGCGCCCGACATTTTCTCGCTGGAGAATACGAAGTCGTTGGCGCGCTTAAAAGAATATGCAAGGCGGGCGACCACCGAAGATGTTTCTCTGTAGGGGGCTACTCTGCAAGCGATCTTATTCCTAGGATAAGACTGGCGAGGTAATTATGATTTAAATCTCGCGGTCTACTTCTGTGCTCGCCCACCCAACACGAGCATTGCTACTAACCTCACGATATTGCAGAGGGTGTTTTGAGATGAGCCAATCGCATTACTGCACTCGTTGCGGAACTCAAAACCACGTCGGCGCGTCCTATTGCGCATCCTGTGGCGGTCCGTTGATACCTCCTCAGACATCAGACGCGTATTACGAACAACAAAAGAAGAAACAGAACTCACTGTTCATCGCCGCCCTGATTGCCATCGGAGCGGTATTCGTCATCACTATTGTTTGGCTAATAGCGGGCGATGATGCCAGAAGCTCTCGGCCTGCCACGCTGAACGCGAATAGTGCTAAATCATCGCCGACTCCTAACAATAACCTGTCGCCAGCGGAGCGAGTTGCGGCAGCCAAGAAGATGCTTCAGGCGGATAAGTTAGGTGTGAATGAGTTCATTATTGTGCAGGGTCAACTGCTTTCTATCCCGAAGGACGCGCCGGAGTACAAAGAGGCTCAAGTGCTCAGCAAAAGCCTGGACGAGAAGAAGCTCAAACAAGACGCCGAACAGCAGCGAGCAGAAGCAAAGGCCGCACAGGAACGTGCGCCCGCCCTGCGTGAGGAATTAAAAGAGAATTATCGCCGCACAGTAGCAGAAGCCATGCCTCATTTGAACTTCATCGGCGGGAAACTGACTAGGACTAAAGGTGGTTACGCCCTCTGGGCCACGCACGAATTCTTCTCCCAGTACACCTTTAGCGCTGGTGATGAAGCAAGATTGGTTAGCGACTGGATGGATCGCCATAGAGCAGACCTCAAGGCGTCCGGCATAGTTCGGGTAGGCGTTATGGGCGAAGGCCCTTACGCAAGCTATGTGTCATTCGAGGTTAAATGAAACAGCGGGTGCAGACGTCTGCACCGCTAACCTTTGTCCATGAGTGTCTTCAAGGAATACCGGGCCCGCCTGCGCAAGGAAACTTGGTGCATCGACATACGCATCGACGGCCATCGCTATCGAGACTCCGGCTTTGCCTCTAAACGGGAGGCCGAGGACGCCGTCGCGCAGCTCCGCTCAAGCATCCTGCGCGGTAAATACGACCTCCCTACCGAGCGCCCTGTCATCCTCCTGCGGGAGTTGGTCGCCGAGCGCGTGCGCGACCTCGACGACACGAACAAGCATCACCGCAATGTGCGCACCGTCCTCGAAAGGTTCCGAGACTTCTTCCCCTTCGAGAAGGAGGTCGCCTCGCTCACGAGCGCCGACTGCCTGGCCTACAAGAGAGAGAGAGTCACGCGGGGCAAGCTCAAACCGAACTCCATCAACCGCGAACTCGAAGCCGTCACCGCCATGTGCCGTGCGGCTGGTCTCTACTTCCCTTCTCTCGAAAACTGGAAGCCGCCAGCGATGCCCTACGAGCGCGTCGGCGAGCGCGGCCGCGAGCGCGTCCTCTCCGACGATGAGGTTGCGCGCCTCCTCAAGAAGATGCGTGAGCCACGTCGACGACGAGAGCAGCCGGCCAGTGTGCGTACCCGTCACGCAGTGGCCGACATGGTCCAGGTCGCCCTCATGACGGGGATGCGTCTCGGCGAGATTCAGAAGCTGCGATGGGAATGGGTAGACCTGAAAGCTGGCGTCGTCACCCTTCCGGCTGACGCGACCAAAACCAAGACTGCCCGCGTCGTCCCCGTAAGCGCCGCCCTCCGTGCTATCCTCGACCGCCGCCGAGCGGCCGCCTTGAGTCCGGCACTGGTCTTCACCAACGACCGCGGCACTCTCGGGATCGGCCGTACGAAAGTTTACAGATGTCTCAGGCGCGAGTCAGAACGCGCGAAGGTATCTTACGGGCGGAACGCCGAGGGTGGCTTCTGCTTCCACGACACGCGACACACGGCCACGACCGCCCTGCTCCACGGGGGCGCGGACGTGGCAACGACCTCCGAGATACTCGGCCACTCTCAACGGACGATGACGCTCCGGTACGCCCACTCGACGCTCGAATCCAAGCGCCGCGCGGGAGAGATTCTGGGCCGTTTCGGAGAGAATTTGGACGCCAAGTCACCGGCGAATTCCGAGGGTGACTAACAACTCGTGTCAGGAGAATAAGATAGAAACAGGCCGGGGATATGCCCCCCACAAGCGCTCCCTCTGAGCCGGCACAGCCATTTTTAGTTGTAAACCTGAAATGCGCGGCTGAAAACCTGCAAATTCCCCTCTCTCCTAACGTCGCTCAATAACGCTCTGCCGCGCCGATTAATACGGGCGTCTGGTGGCTGTGTCGCAGAGTGCTTGGTTCGGATGTGCATGAGGGCTGGCCGACCAAACTAGGCCACTGCGCCGCGACTGCTACGAGTGAAATGCGGAAAGAGAGGGCTGCGGTGGCGTAAAGGAGTATAGTCCATCGTCAGCAAGTCGCAGGCGCAGTAACCTGAACGAGAGTAGGGGTGACGTAAGCATCAACGTGCGAAACCTAACAACTCATTTAACCCCACCGTGCGCCCCCCCTGACCCAACCTTGCTCCGGGAAGAAATAGACTCGCCGTTGACTAGTGAGGAGTGGGATTGAGATTGGGAACATCTTGATACTGCTCCAGAGAGAGGATAAAGGTATCAACAAATATTCTTGGCGCCCCAACTGCGCATCTTCTCACCTTTGAAACCATCCGTATTGACATCCACACGCGAGCGGAATATCGTTTCCGCGCTCATCAGTCGCCTCTCTTCTACGAAAGGCAAGTCACCATCAAACTCCTCACCCTCTCGAAGGATGAAGCAATCAGCAACCTCTAACTGATAAGGAGAAGGCCAATGTCGCAAAAACCTGCTTCGAGATTATTCTTGAGGTTTTTCATCCTCGTTGTCTTTGGGATGTTTTTGTTTGGGGCGCTCACTACAAATAGCTCAAATGCCGCTCTGGACTGCCCACCTGAAGCATATGAGAACTGTTATGATGGGTCTTTAAGAGTTCTGGACCCAGAAACATGTCAGTGTGTCTGCTCACCGCATAGTGGACTATGTATAAAGCCGGGAAATCCAGCAGGAGAGGTCGATCTGACGACCTGCACTTGTCGGGATTGCGTCGATTTCCCGAACTGTCCGTAACATCCGGTAAAGCTACCGACGGAGCGACGGCCTCGTGGCGCTAATAGCAGGCGGCTGGCGTTTCTCGTTCCGTGCGATTCAGTACAGACAATTCGACGGCCACCGTCTAGGCTGTGTCTTCCCCAATAGATAGAGGGAGTCGCTCGCCCGATTCCCTTCCGGCCCCCAATGCCCCCGGCGAATCTACTTCGACGTCGAAAGATGAGAGTTTAAGGAGGACAGAAGTCGTGGCTAAAAGATTCTTTTTCCTCGCCCTGCCAATCTTGGCGGTCGCTTTATCGGCGGTGTACTTTACCACCCCGGCGAGCGTCGGCCAGAGTGAGCGTGGCCGGTGCCAGCAGCGCTGTACGGAGCGTTTCCA
>DASZCR010000062.1:0-14642 GCA_035942915.1 Pyrinomonadaceae bacterium
TTGCCGCCGAAGAACCAACTGGTGCCGACCCGCAGGCGGTGCTGCCACGTCGGCAGCCTCGTCGTGTAGAGCGCAAAGCGTGCTTGGCGTGCCAGTTGTCCTTCCATCACGCGACCGGCGGCCAGCACCGCCGCGCTCTCCGTCCCCAGACTGACGGCCTCGCCCAACTCCTCGAAATGACGACGGCTCGGCACGCCCCCGTCGATGATGGCCTGCACGTTTCTGACGGCCAAGTCCGACTGCTGGAAGGCCAGTTGCGCCGTGCCCGCGAGACTCGGAACCACGTCGCGAAAGTAGGCCACGTCGCCGAGCGCCAAGACCTCGCGGCGTCCGCGCACCTGAAGCGTCGGCTCGACGATAATCTGCCCGCGCTCGTTCTTCTCCAAGTCGAGCCGCTCGACCAGAGGGTTGACGCGCACGCCCGCCACCCAGACCACAGCCGCCGCTTCCAACTCCGTCTGCTGACCGTTGTGCTCGAAGACGACACCGCGCGGGAGCACGCGCACGACGCGTGTCTCCGTATGCAACTCGACCCGTTTTTCGTGGAGCGCGTGGATGACCACCTCGCGGATGTCCGCGTCCATGCCGGGCACGACGGCGCGCCCCATCTCAAGAATCATCACGCGCGGCTCGCCGCGCAAGCCCCTGCGCGCAAAGGCGTCATGGAGCAGGTCTGACATCTTGGTCGCCAACTCGACGCCGCTCGCGCCCGCGCCGACGACGACAAAGGTCGCGTGGCTGCGCGCGTCCTGCGGCGCGGTGTCGGGCGGGATGTGGTCGAGCGTCTCTATCATGCGCTGTCGGAGGTCGTCTGCGTGACGGATTTTGCGAAACGGCATGGCGTGCTGCTCCGCGCCCTCGATGCCCCAGAAGTTCGTCACGCCGCCGACGGCGACGACGAGTATGTCGTAGGCGAGGCGTCGGAGGCGACCGGCTATCGAAACCTCGCGCGCATCGAAGTCGATGTCGGTGACTGCCCCGTGAATGAAGCGCACGCGGTTGTCGAGAAGCTCGCGGTAGTGCGGCGCGATGTGCCACGCCTCGACCTCGCCGCTCAGGTACTCGTAGAGAAGCGGCGTATGCGTGAAATGCTCCTCGCTGCTGATGAGCGTGACCTCGCCCGCGCCCGCCAGCCCCAGAGCCGTGAACAGCCCGCCGAAGCCGCCGCCGACGATGCAGATGCGTGCCGGTTTGTCTGCCATCTCTGTTCGTTCTCCGTTGAGGGAATTTGCGTGCGGCATCGTAACAGAGAAGACCCGACGGCGCACGCCTCCTCAGCGAACCATCCAGCCATCATGAAGCGAAACTTTGTCTCGACCGGCATCCCACATCGTTCTGAATAGCTTCGACGGCACTCGCGGATGTCGTCGTGGACTATATGAACAAAAAGAGAGTGGCAGGCGGAAATGGCTAGTAAATGCTCTTATTAAAGGCATTGCCGCCCCTTCGCGCTCGCTGGACACTCGCGCGAAGGGCGTGTTAGATTGTTTTAAGCTTTACTTAACTTTAGCGGTTGCCTTGAGATACAAGGCCGACTGCGGTCTGGGAGGACCATCCGAAAGCAATGTCATTGGCGAGAGAAGTGAAGGAAACAATCGTCAGCGAATTCCGCACGCACGAGGGCGATACGGGTTCGCCGCAGGTGCAGGTGGCTCTGCTCACGCGGCGCATCAACGACCTGACGGAGCATTTCAAAACACACAAGAAGGATAACCATTCGCGGCGCGGACTGCTCAAGATGGTCTCGCAGCGCCGCAGCCTGCTCGACTATCTCAAGCGCAGAGACATCGAAGGGTATCACGAACTTATCGGTCGCCTCGGCCTGCGTCGTTAGCCGCACGGCCTGAAAGTTCGACGTTTCGGTCGTAGAGGACTCTTGCGCCTCTCTAGAAACACGCAACCCGCCATCCCTAGAAAAGCTTACGGACAGTGCCGAACGTGACGGCTTAAAAAACTTCCGACAAGCGGACGGTGGGCGTGCAGCCTGTAGCAGATAAGAAGCACAAGGCGGCACCGGGCTTCACGGTTGATGCTCGGTGGCCGCCTTTTCTTCGATGCGAATTGTTCGCCGAGCACGCCCGTCGCGCCTCACGTAGCGCGACGCGCAAGGTTTCGGCCGCACTTTGAACAGACACAAGTTGCCGGGCACAAAACGTGCGCCCCGCCCGTAGAGAGGCGGATGAGACGCCCCGGCCTCGTCCATACGAGACGAGAGCCGAACCCTTTGAAGCGGGGCGCGCCCGAAGGAGACAGAAAACACTATGGCAGTCAGAAAATATTTGAAAGAGTCCATCAGGGTCGGCGAACGCGAGTTGACCGTCGAGACCGGACGCGTCGCCAAGCAGGCCGACGGCTCGGTCATCATCCGCTACGGAGACACGATGCTTCTCGTCGCGGCCGTCGGCGCCAGCCAACCACGCGAAGGCATCGACTTCTTCCCGCTCACGGTCGAGTATCGCGAACACAACTACGCGGCCGGACGCATCCCCGGCAACTACTTCCGGCGCGAGGGACGACCGAACGAAAAGGAAATCCTCACCTCGCGCATGATTGACCGCCCCTGCCGCCCGCTCTTCAGCGAAGGCTACCGCAACGAAACGCAAGTCATCGCCTCCGTCATCTCGGCAGACCCCGATAACGACCCCGACGTGATTGCTATCACCGGCGCCTCCTGCGCGCTCTATCTCTCGGACATCCCGTTTCCCAACCCGATTGCGGGCGTCCGCGTCGGACTCATCGACGGCCGCTACATCATCAATCCGACCTACGACGAGGTGCGCGAATCGCGTCTGAACCTGATTGTCGCCGGGACGGAAGAGGCCATCACGATGGTCGAGGCTGGCGCGAAGGAAGTCTCCGAAGAGATTATGGTCGAGGCTTTGATGCTCGCGCACAAGGAGATTAACCGTCTCTGTCGCTGGCAGAAGGAACTCTACAAGGCGCTCGAAATTCAGAAGCGCGAAGTTGTGCCGCCGGTCTTGAACGAGGAGATGGTCGGCGAAATCGAGCGCAACTACGCAGAGCGCCTGCGCGCCGCCTTAGACACCGAAGCGCAGGGCAAACTCGCTTCCTACGCTGGCGTCGATGCGCTCAAAAAAGAGGTCGTCGAATCCTACCCCGAAGACGCGCCCGAACAGCGACAGATGGCGAAGAAGGTCTTCGACCATCTCAAGGAGAAGATTTTCCGCGACGACATCCTCAACAAGCGTCGCCGCCCCGACGGCCGACGCTTCTCCGAGATTCGACCCATCGACTGCGAGGTTAGTTGGCTGCCGCGCGTTCACGGCTCGGCGCTCTTTACGCGCGGCGAGACGCAGGCCATCGTCACCACCACTCTGGGCACGAAGGACGATGAGCAGTTCATGGACGACCTTGAGATGGGCGAAATCCGCCGTCGCTTCCTACTGCACTACAACTTCCCGTCCTACTCGGTCGGCGAGGTCGGACGCTTCGGCTCGACCAGCCGCCGCGAGACAGGACACGGCGCGCTCGCACGCCGCGCGCTCGACGCCGTGCTGCCAGCCGACACGGAGTTTCCCTACACGCTGCGCGTCGTCTCCGACATCACCGAGTCGAACGGTTCCAGTTCGATGGCGACCGTCTGCGGCGGCAGCCTCTCTTTGATGGACGCGGGCGTGCCGATTAAGGCGGCCGTCGCGGGCGTCGCGATGGGACTCGTGATGGAGGGCAACAAGTACGCGATTCTCTCGGACATCGCCGGGGCGGAAGACCACTACGGCGACATGGACTTCAAGGTCGCGGGCACGCGAGACGGCATCACGGCCTTGCAGATGGACATCAAGATTGCGGGCATCAACGCGCAGATTATGGCCGAAGCTTTGGAGCAGGCGCGCAAAGGGCGTCTGCACATCCTCGGCATTATGGAGGAGGCCATCGCGCAACCGCGCGAGGAGATGTCGCCCTATGCTCCGCGCATCATCCAAATCAAGATTAACCCCGACCGCATCCGCGATGTCATCGGACCAGGCGGCAAGATGATTCGCTCCATCGTCGAGGAGACGGGCGCGAAGATTGATGTCGAGGACGACGGCACGGTCTCCATTGCGACCTCCGACAGCGAGGCTGCACAGGCGGCCGTCGCGCGCATACGCGGCCTCACGGCCGAGGCCGAAATCGGCGAAACTTACTTGGGCACGGTCTCGCGCATCGTCGATTTCGGCGCCTTCGTCGAAATCTTCCCCGGCACGGATGGCCTGCTCCACATCAGCGAGATTGCCGAACATCGCGTGCGCGACGTGAGGGACGAACTCAAAGAAGGACAGCAGATAATGGTCAAGTGCATCGGCAAAGAGGGCAACAAAATCAAACTCTCGCGCAAGGCCATTCTCAAGCAGGAGAAGCAGAAGGCCGAGGCGGCCGGCGGCGCGGACGGCGAGTAAAATCGGCCGCGTTTGTTTAATTTTTGTAAGAAAAGGGGTTCGCCCGCGCGGGCGAACCCCTTTTCGTCTTGACAGCAGCCCCTCTGCGCGGTTTAAATTGGCCGCGCGAAAATGGAATCCACAGGTTATTCCGCGTCTTTTCTCAATACAGAAAGCCCAACACCGGCTCTGACCCGCAAATCAATGGAACTGCGGGACGTTAAAGCGGTTCGCGGTCGCCGCGCTGTCTTTATTCAACCAAGTTTTTGACATCGAGAAGCGAAGCTTCGGCCTTAGTCGCCGGGGTTCAAGGAGGACGACCTCTCAATGAAGCATCAAGCCATCCGCCGTGCCGCTGTGATGCTCAGCGTCTTGCTCGTTTCAGTCGTGCGCACGCAGGCCGCCACCATTACGCTGGCCGACGTCACGCACGCCTTCGCCAACGGGCAGCAACGGTCGGGCGTCGAACTGCGCCTGCGCTCTGTCGCGCAGAGCGGCGCCGTCCCGCTTTCGGGCGTCCTCGACCTGCGTCTGACGCAGAGCGGCCACAATCAGTCGTCCAACACCCAGACCGGCACGCAGAGCGGAACGACGACGACCACTACCACCGGCAGCGGCTCCATCGTCGATGCGGCGCAGCAGCAACAGCAGCAGGGCGGCACGGTCGAGACGGTTGACCTCGGCGATGTGACCGGCACGGTCTGCGATTGCGGCGAGATTCCCATCCCGCCCGTCGAAGGCGGCGGCTTCCCGCTGTGGCCGCTGCTCGGTCTGGCCGGCATCCCGCTCTTCTTCATCCCAGACGGTGAGCCGCCCTTTGAGCCGCCTCCTCCGCCTCCTCCGCCGCCCCCGGCCATTCCCGAACCGGCGACGATTCTGCTCCTCGGCACAAGCCTGATGGCGCTCGGCGCGGGCGCGCGCCGACGCTCACGCAGCAAGGCTTTGGCTACGGTTGCGACCCCGGCAGAGGAGGTTTAAAAACTCCGTGTTGAAAGAGACTCGTACCCTTTCCGCTGCTCGTAAATTGTCGGCCTCCGGCCTCGTCTGCGCTCTGCTGCTCGCCGCCCTGTTCGTCTCCTCGCCCGTCGCGCCGGAAGCGCGCGCCGTGCAGAAGAATCGTAAGAACCAGCCGACGACCGGCCGCATCGAGGTCTCGACCACGCCGGGCGGAAATCCCATCATCATCGACGGGAGACCGGCAGGTGAGACGACCGAGTATGCACGCGCCATCGAACTTGAGCCGGGCGGCCACACCGTCGAAATCATCTTCCCGAACGGCACGCGCTGGTCGCAGACCTTCGACATCGTTGCCGGGCGCAAGCAGTGCATCGCGCTCAACTATCGCCCGCGCACCATCAACATTCCGGCCGTCGCCGTCTCGCCCTGCCCGTACCCGGTCAACGTCACCGTTCCCGGCACGGTCAACGACGGCGATATCGTCACCTTCTCGGCCGACGTGAGCTACGAAGGGCAGTCTGCGCTGAACTACACGTGGACGGTCAGCCCGGCCAACGCGCGCATCATCAGCGGCGCGGGCACGCCGACCATCTCGGTTGACACGACCGGCCTCGGCAATCGCCGCGTGATGGCGATTCTCGTCGCAGACGACGGCTCAGGCGACCGTAACTGCCGTCAGACGGCGCAAGCGACGACGGCCGTGCTCACTCCGGCCGCGCCTGTTCAGACGCGCAAACGCTTCGACGAATTTCCGTCCGTCGCCTTCGACGACGACAAGGCGCGTCTTGACAATCTGGCTATCGAACTTCAGAACAGCCCCGGCGCAGTCGGCTACATCATCGCCTACGGCGGGCGCTCGACCCGCGCCGGACATGCCAACTGGATGGGCGAACGCGCACGCGCTTACCTCGTCAACACGCGCGGCCTGAGCGCCAATCGCATCGTCGTCATCAACGGCGGCCTGCGCGAAACGCCGACCTACGAACTGTGGGTTGTGCCGCAGGGCGCGGAGCCTCCGGCCGCTTCGCCGACCATTGATGTCGATGAGGCGCGTCCGATGGGGCGCGGGCGGCGAGGTCGGCAACGCCGCTAACGCGGGTGTCTCTCCATTTTGAATTCTTCAATCGCGCCGCGCCTAACCGTCTAAGGAAGCCCGGCGCGATTTTTCATGAGCGTTGACGCGCCGCGCGCGTGTGTGTTAACAAGACTCAACTTCAGTAAGGAGGTCGGACGTTATGGCGGAAGGTGAAGGCGGAGGAAACGCCGGTGTCGTGGCGATTGTAGTTATCTTTGTCATCGTTATCCTGCTTCTGTTCTTCGGCTGGCAGCGAGGCATGTTCGGCGGAGGCGGAGGCAAGACCGAAATCGACGTTAAGGTCGGCAATACCAAGTAGCTTTTAAACTGCTTCGCAGGACTTCGCAAAAGAGAGGAAGCGCCGCGCGTAGTGGCGGCGCTTCCTCTCTTCTTTTCATTTTCGCCGCACGGCTGATACCATTGCGCCTGATAATTGATAAGACAAGAGTAATAGGTGATGGGTGATAGGTGATAGGTGATAAGAAAAGACAGAGTTTTGTCCTATCACCTATCACCCATCACTTATCACCTCTTTAGGGGAGAGTTAGAAACTTGGCAGCACCGAATATCGACACAATCGTCTCGCTCTCGAAGCGGCGCGGGTTCGTCTTTCCCTCGTCGGAGATTTACGGCGGACTGGGGAGCGCGTGGGACTACGGGCCGTTGGGAGTCGAAATCTCGAACAACGTCAAGCGCCTCTGGTGGCGCTGGATGGTCTACGAGCGCGACGACATCGAGGGACTCGATTCCTCCATCATTATCAACCGTCTGGTCTGGAAATACTCCGGCCACGAAGACACCTTCAGCGACCCGCTCGTCGATTGCCGGGAGTGTAACAGCCGTCTCAGGGCCGACAAGCTCGAATATCCGGGGCAGTCGGCGACGCACAACAATGACGAAGTGGTACAGATGATTCGCGAGCGTCGCATCAAGTGTCCGAACTGCGGCTCGACCAACTTGACTGAGCCGCGCCCCTTCAACCTGATGTTCCGCACGACGCTCGGCGCGGCTGCCGCCGAAGACGACCCGACGACGCTGGCCTATCTGCGCCCCGAAACCGCGCAGGGCATTTTTATCAACTATCTGCTCGTGCAGCAGACGATGCGGCGCAAACTCCCCTTCGGTATCGCGCAGATTGGCAAGTCGTTTCGCAACGAGGTGACGCCCGGTAACTTCATCTTCCGCACGCGCGAGTTCGAGCAGATGGAGATGGAATACTTCGTGCGCCCCGGCGACGACGAGCGCGCTCATCAGGAGTGGATTGACCGCTGCTTCGATTGGTACGTCTCGCTCGGCATCAGCCGCGCCAATCTCAATCTCTACGAACAGCCGAAGGAAGAACTGGCGCACTACGCCAAGCGCACAGTCGATATCCACTACCGCTTCTTCCCCGAACGCGACGCGGAGGAGAAGCAGTGGGACGAACTGATGGGCATTGCCAACCGCACGGACTTCGACCTCAGAGCGCACTCGAACAAGCCTGCGGACGCCGAAGGCAAACGCCTCAACGCGGACAGCACCGAAGACCTCTCCTACTTCGACGAGGCGACCAAGCAGCGTTACTATCCTTACGTCATCGAGCCTGCGGCCGGAGTCAACCGCTCCGTCCTTGCCCTCTTGATGGACGCATACTCCGAGCGCACGACCGAGAAGGGCGAGAAGCGCGTCGTGCTCAAACTGCACCCGGAACTTGCGCCGATTAAGGTGGCCGTGCTGCCGCTGGCAAAGAACAAACCGGAGATAGTCAGTCTGGCGAAGGAGATTAAACGCCAGCTTCAACCCTCGATGCGCGCCGTCTATGACGACACGGGCGGTATCGGCAAACTCTACGCGCGACAGGACGAAATCGGCACGCCCGCCTGCGTCACCGTTGACCATCAATCGCTCGAAGACGAGGCCGTCACCGTCCGCGACCGCGACACATGGGAGCAGGAACGCGTCCGCGTCTCCGACCTCGCCGAACACCTCAAGGCGCGACTCGGAATCAAATGCTGAGAGGAAATGGTGATAAGTGATGGGTGATAGGTGATAGGACAAAACTCTGTCTTTTCTTATCACCTATCACCTATCACCTATCACTTCTTTCTTATCACCTATCACTAATTTATGGCCGTCGTTAAGAAAAGAAATCAGCAGACCGAATCGCGTTTGCTGCTCGAATCGGATGAGCCGGTGGAGTTGCCGCCGGCCGAAGTCTCGGAGCAGGGAGTCGTCCTTCAGTTCGAGACGTGGCGGCAGTACGTGCCCGAACTGCTCGACGCGTTGCGCGAGGGGACACTGGCCGAGCCTGTGCCGGTGATGATGGATGGCTCGACCTTCGTCGTTCACGGCGCGACCCGCAGCTTCTGGGTCAAACTCTGGCACTCGTCCGCAGACCTGACGCGCGTCGAGCGCATGCAGGTCATCAGTTGTCTCCCCTCCACGCGCGGCCTCCAAGTCATCGTCAACGACGAAGAGGACTATGAGGACGGCGACGAAGACTTCGACGATGATGAAGAAGACTTCGACGATGACGACCTCGACGCAGAGGACGACGCCGCACCCGCAAGCAGCGGCGACGAGCCTCGCTGAAATTGCTGCTCACGAACGATGATAGGTGATAGCTGACGGGTGATAAGAGAAGCCCTCTTTTCCTATCACCCATCACCTATCACCTATCACTCTTTCTACAAATGTCCGCTCGCATCCCCGAAAAGATTCTGAGACTGGCGCGCGCCGTGCGCGAGGCGGGCGGGCGGGCGCTGCTCGTCGGCGGCTGCGTGCGCGACCGTCTGATGGGGCGCGAGGTGAAGGATTGGGACGTGGAAGTCTACGGCGTCGAGCCGTCGGCGCTGCGCGAGTTGCTCGACCGCATGGGACATGTCAACGTCGTCGGCGAAGCCTTCACCGTCTACAAACTCGGCCACGACCTCGACGTATCTCTGCCGCGCCGCGAGCGTAAGACGGCGCGCGGCCATCGCGGTTTCGTCATCGAAGGCGACCCGCACATGGACGTAGCCGAGGCCACGCGCAGGCGCGACTTCACCGTCAACGCCATTCTCGAAGACCCGCTCACCGCAGACCTCATCGACCCTTACGACGGCCGCCGCGACCTCGCCGCCAAACTGCTTCGCGCCGTCTCGCGCGAGACTTTCGTCGAAGACTCTCTGCGCGTGCTCAGGGCGGCGCAGTTCGCCGCGCGCTTCGAGTTCGAGGTCGAAGCCGAGACGGCCGAACTCTGCCGCACAATCGACCTCACAGACCTCCCGCCCGAACGCATCTGGGGCGAGATGGAAAAACTTCTCCTCCGCGCGCGGCAGCCGTCCATCGGCCTGCGCTGGCTCGATGCGCTCGGCGCTACGGCGCAGCTTTTTCCCGAACTCCACGCTCTGAAGGGCGTGCCGCAGGAGTATGACTGGCATCCGGAGGGCGATGTGGATGTGCATACACAACTCGTCTGCGACCGCGCGCGAGAACTGCTCGACGACCTCGATTATCCGCGACGCGTGACGGTGATGCTGGCCGCGCTCTGTCACGACTTCGGAAAGCCTGCGACGACCGAGTTCATCGACGGGCGCTGGCGCTCGCGCGGGCATGAGGAGGCCGGTGTCGCGCCGACCGAAAGCTTCCTCGACCGTCTCAAGATGCACACGCTCGAAGGCTACGACGTGCGCGCACAGGTCGTCGCGCTCGTGCGCGACCATCTCAAGCCGGGAGAGTTTTACTACCGGCGCGAACTCGTCGGCGACGGCGCGTTTCGCCGCCTCGCACGCAAATGCGAACTCGAACTGCTCTATCGCGTCGCGCGTGCAGACAGTCTGGGTCGTAACGCCGAGTGGGTGCCGCGCGAGCGTTGGTACACCGCAGAGGCGCAAGAGTGGTTCATCATGCGCGCCAGAGAACTCGCGGTTGAGCGCACGGCGCCCGCGCCGATTCTGATGGGAAGACATCTGTTGGAGATGGGCTTGCGCCCTTCACCGCTCGTCGGCCGCGTCGTCGCAGCCGTCTACGAACTGCAACTCGACAACCGTGTCCGAACACTCGCAGAGGCGCAGGAAGCGGCGCGCGCCATCATCGAGCAGGCGCGCGAGGAAGCGCATGCTCAGGAGGCGCGGCAGCAGCGACGCGAGTGACGAAGGATGAGAGCGTTCGTCGGCGCGCTCGTGTGCGGCCGTCTTTGGAGAGCCTGCGCGTCGTGGTGTAAGATGCTCTTTAAAGCTTATCGCATTTCTACCATGAACAGGCGCAGGATTGTTTGCTGTCCCTCTCGCCGCGCCTCGTGCCGACCTTTTCTGCAAACGGAGTGTCAAGAATGATAGATTTTGAATTGAACGAAGACCATCAGGCGATACGTCAGACCGTGCGCGACTTCGCGCAGAAGGAGGTCGCCCCCCGCATCAAAGAGTTGGACGAGCGGCAGCACTTCGACCGTTCCATCCTTGAGAAGATGGCCGAGTTGAATCTGCTCGGCGTCTGCATCCCGGAAGAGTACGGGGGTGCGGGCTTCGACTACATCTCGCTCGGCCTCGTCTGCGAAGAGCTCGAAGCCGTCGATACCTTCATGCGCGTCATCATGTCCGTCCACACGGGCTTGAACTCGATGACGTTGTTGACGTGGGGCACGGAGGAGCAGAAGCGCAAGTACCTCGTGCCGCAGGCGAAGGGCGAGAAGATTGCCACCTACGGGCTGACCGAACCGGGCGCAGGCTCGGACGTGGTCGGCGCGCGTTCGACGGCGCGGCGCGAGGGCGACGAATGGGTCTTGAACGGCGAGAAGATGTGGATTTCGCTCGCCGGAGACGTGGCCGACAACTTCCTCTTTTTCTGCTGGACGGACGAGGAGAAGCGGCGCAAGCGCGACCATACGGGGATGACCTGTTTTATCGTCGAACGCTCGATGAAGGGCTTTTCGTCGGGGACGATTCACGGCAAGATGGGCATCCGCGCGGGCAACACCGGTTACTTCTCTCTGCAAGACGTGCGCGTGCCGCAGGAGAACATGGTCGGCGAAGAGGGCGAAGGCTTCAAGATTGCGATGTTCGCTCTGGAACAGGGGCGCTACACCGTCGCCTCCGGCGCGACCGGCATCATCCGCGCCTCGCGCGACGCTTCCATCGCCTACGCCCTAGAGCGTGAGACGTTCGGGACGAAGATAGCCAACCATCAACTCGTCAAACAGAAGATTGCCGAGATGGAGGCCGACTATCAGATGTGCCACATGCTCTGGCTGCGTGCGGGCTGGCTCAAGAACGAAGGCCGACCCAACGCGCGCGAGACCTCTCTGGCGAAGTGGCAGGCGACCGTGAGGAGCGAGAAGGCCGCCTCGATGGCTATCGAAGTTCACGGCGCAAACGGCTACTCGAACGATTACCCGGTCGAGCGTTACCTACGCAACTGCAAGGCGGCCGTCATCTACGAAGGCACGCGCGACATACACACGCTGATGCAGGCCGACTGGGCGCTTGGCTTCCGCAAGGAGAAGGCCGCGCGCAAAACGCTCCCGCCCTATCGCCCCACCGAATCACGCGACGCCGTCGCCGCAGACTAAGCGAAAGCGATGAGGGATGAAGTTGAAGACATCTGTCTTCTTTCATCCCTCATCCCTCATCGTTTCTGTTCATTCCTTCTTTCAGCGTCTTGCGTAGGAAGTAGCGTGTGTGATTGCCTGCGAAGTTGTCGAGCGTGCCGAAGACTTCGTAGCCGAGCTTCTGGTAGAAGCCGGGAGACTGGAAGTCGAAGGTGTCCAGATAAACTGAGTGGTAGCCCTTCTCAAGCGCCGCCGCTTCGGCCGCGAGCAGCAAACGTCGCCCGTAGCCGCGCCCACGCAGCGCCTCGCTGACCCACAGCACATCCACGTAGAGCCAGCCCCAGTAGGCGTTCCCCAAAAGGCCGCCGACGACTGTGCCCTCCCGGTCGCGCAGGATGAGATTGAACGCGTCGTAGCTATTGTCGGTTAGGCGCGCCTCGTTATAAGAAATAAGCCCGCGCCGGACTACGCGTAGGTCTTCTTCACGCGGCGCAGCCTCGAAAGTCAGTTCGATTTCCTCCATCACCCCTCCGAAAATTGAAGCGAAGCGACGCCGTGCGAGGTCACGAACGCGAAGCGACGGCCGAGAGCGCCGCGCGGCAACTCGCGGCCAACTCCTGACGACTCCCGACGCTCACGTTCAAGTCGCGCAGCAATCCGTCTTCAAGCCCGTAAATCCAGCCGTGCACGACCAACTGCTGGCCTCTCTCCCAAGCCTGCTCGACGATGGTCGTCTGACACACGTTCGAGACCTGCTCGATGACGTTCAACTCGCAGAGACGGCGCAGGCGTGCGTGCTCGTCTGCGCCCGCGCTTTCGAGAATCGCAACGTGTTTCTGCGCCACGTCCTGCACGTGCCGCAGCCAGTTGTCGATGAGTCCGAGCTTGCTGTTTAAAAGCGCCGCCTGCACGCCGCCGCAACCGTAATGGCCGCAGACGATGACGTGCTTGACGCGCAGCGCATCGACGGCAAACTGCAAGACCGACAGACAGTTGAGGTCTGTGTGGACGACGACGTTGGCGACGTTGCGATGAACGAACAGTTCGCCGGGAGCGAGGCCGACCAGATGCGTGGCCGGGGCGCGGCTGTCCGAACAGCCTATCCAGAGATATTCGGGCGTCTGTTGACGCGAAAGCTTGTTGAAGAAATCGGGGTCGGTCTCACGAATCTGTCGAGACCACTGGCGGTTGTTGGCTAACAGGTGGCTCAAGTCGCTCATGCCGACAATGTGCCACAAAACCCGCGACAGCGCGAGAGCCGAACCGCATCGTCTCTTGAACGTGGCGGCTCGACTCCCGGCGCGGGTGAGGACGCGCGTGCGCGCCTGCTGCGTTCGCTCTCAGCCCACTCTTTTGGCGCGCACGTCCGCGCCGTTGAGGCGCAGCAGTGCGTGCGTGACGCGCCCCTTGCGGTCACGCACGAAGACGATTTGCACGTCTCTGCCTTTGATGAAAAACTCCGCTTCGGATTCGGGCAGCAACTCTGCCTGCGGGCGCTCGCGCTCGTCTGGAATGGCGACGAGGCGGTCGCCCTCGCGGACGACGGCGAAGGCGAAGATGGGACTGTCGTAGCGTCCGACGTAGTCGTCGAAGACCTGCGGGTCGATGCGGTTCGCCGTCCGCTCGGCCGGGATGGTTTGGACGTGCTCGGAGAGAAGTTGCCAGCGGCGTGCGCGCCGGACGAAGGTGCGCGTGTAGCGCGCGTAGGCCGTGCCCTCTGCGTTGTTGTCCGGTCTCCTGCGCCGCTCGACGCGACGCGCGACCAGCACGGCCGTGTCGCCATCGACGCGCACCTGCGCGTTCTCGGTCGTGAGCGTCAGCGTCGGGTCGGCCGGGGTGCGTTTGAGGAAACTGAGGAGCGTCTCTTTGTTGCCGACGCCGTCGGGAACCACCTGTAGGAAGTCGTCGGCCACGAGCCGCTCCACCGCCGCCGCGTCGCGGCGCAGGAGGGCATCCCACTGCGCGCGGTTGGCCTTGAGAACTTCCTCCTGCTCGGCCGTCTGACGAAGAGGCGCGGCATCGCGTCGCGTCTGTTGCGCAATCACGAAAGAGGAGACGAGTGTGACGAGTGCGACGAGCGCGAGAACCTTTTTCATGGCGTGGTTTCCTCCGGCGTAGAGATGTCAAAGCTTAGGCGACGTTAGACACCGTCCCGCCGGATTCGTTCCCGCGCGTGCGCCCGACCGCGCTTTGTTCGCGCGGCGTACTAAGCGCGGCGCACAGACCGCTTTCGACTCTACAATTTCGACGCGCTCTCTGTTAGTATGCGTCGTGCCTTTCCTGTCTTAACGTGCTGCAAATTCACAGTCGAAGCTGTCGCGGAAAACTTTTGTGCTGCGGGGGTAGAAGCATGGGTCAAGAGTTGAACACGGTGAACATCTCTCTGGACTTTCTCGGCGTCTGCGAGGCGGCGGCGATTGCGGCGGCGCGCACGATGGGGCAAGGCGACCGCAAGTATTCCGACCACGTCGCCGTCGAAGCGATGCGCGAAGTGATGGACAGTGTGCCGATGCGCGGTCGCATCGTCATCGGCGAGGGCGAGCGCGACGAAGCGCCGATGCTCTACATCGGCGAGGAGGTCGGCGCAGGCGCCCGCGCGCCGCAGGAGGAGTGCGAGAACTATCCTGAAGTGGACATTGCCGTCGACCCGCTCGAAGGCACGAACCTCTGCGCCCTGGGCGCCAACAACGCCATCGCCGTGCTGGCCGCCTCGGAGCGCGGCGGC
>DASZCR010000063.1:0-12613 GCA_035942915.1 Pyrinomonadaceae bacterium
AACAGACGCGACTCTTTCGTGGTCGAAACGTCGCAGGGCGTCTTCGAGTGCGAGTCGCTGGTGGTGGCAACGGGCGGTCTCTCCATTGCGAAACTCGGCGCGACGGACTTCGGCTATCGTCTCGCGCGACAGTTCGGCCTCAAGGTCTTGCAGCCCGAACCGGCGCTCGTCCCCGTCACGCTGGCGCGCGAGGAGTTGGCCGCCTTCAAACCTCTGAGCGGCGTTTCGGTTGCGGGCGTGGTGGCGGCAGGCGGCGCGAGTTTCGAGGAGAATTTCCTCGTCACGCATCGGGGCTTGAGCGGCCCGGCCGTCCTGCAAGCCTCTTCCTACTGGCGGCGCGGCGAGCCGCTCTTCATCAATCTCCTGCCCGGCCGCGACGCGCGCACGCTTCTCTCGACGCGACGCGAAAGCGACGTGACGCTCGTGCAACTGCTGGCCGCGCACCTGCCGCGTCGCTTCGCGCAGACGTGGTGCGAGTTGTATGCGCCGGAGAAGTTTTTGAGAAGTTACACGGGGGCGGAGTTGGAGGAGACGGCGCGGCGTCTGCACGCGTGGGAGTTGCGGCCTGCCGGGACGGAAGGTTTTCAGAAGGCGGAGGTGACGCGCGGCGGCGTCAGCACAGACGAACTCTCGTCGAAGACTATGGAGGCGCGGCGCGTACCCGGCCTCTACTTCATCGGAGAGGTGGTTGACGTGACCGGCCATCTCGGCGGCTACAATTTTCAGTGGGCGTGGGCTTCCGGCTACGCCGCCGCGCAGCAGGTCTGAGCGAGCGCCGCTTTGAGCGATGCGTGAGCGAAGACTTGCGGCAGGTGTCTATCGCGCAGCGCTCTTCGTTGGCTGTGGTCGGGCGTGTAGTTACCAGCACCCGGCGTAGACCGAATCAACCTCGTCCCACGTCTGGCCGCCGTCCCATGACTCATAATAGACCCAGTAGTACGGCGTGCAGGGAGATTCCATGTATCCGCCGCCGCCACCACCACCGCCGCCCGTGTTCTCCTGTTCATAAGTTACAGAACCGGGAGCACCGATTAAGCCGTATTTTCCGGGGTCGCCGCTGGCTCCACCTTTTGCGCCGATGACTGTCGCTCCTGCGCTCCCGTCGTTACTGGAACCGCATCCGAGAGCACTTCCGCCTTTTCCGGGTTGACCATTGCTTCCGGCAGAACCACGACGAGCAGAGACTCCGCTCCCCCCTGCTGTTCCCCCCCCGCCACCACTTGCGTCAGCGTTAACCTTTGTCCTGTCATACCCGGATGGATATTTGATAACGATAGTTGAGCCAGCACCGCCATTGCCACCATTGCCGCCGTCGCCGCCATTGCCGCCATTGCCGCCCCTACCGCCCATACCCGCATTGCCACCTCTGCCAAGTACACAGCCGGGACACGCCGCGCCATTGCCTCCATTGCCCCCTCGACCGCCATTGCCGCCCTGACCGCCGTATCCGCCACCACCGCCGTTTCCTCCCGTGCCGCCCCTTGCCGTCACGACGTATAAGGTTCGAGTGTTGGGGTCGGTAATAGTTAAGGTCGCGGGCTGCGCATCTCCCCCCGGCTGGCCGTCAACTCCTCTCCCGCCGTCCTCACCGTCTTCTCCCCAATCGCCTTCAAAGCCGGGATGACCATTCGGGTCGCCACCGCAGGAGCCGTCAACACCATTCTGGCCGTCGGAGCCGTTCTCTTCGGGCTGTCCAAACAGACCCATCTCTCCGTCTGCTCCGGGCTGCCCGTCTCTATCCTCGTAAATGGTCTGAGTAACGGTCAGGGCGTGGCTGTAACCGGCTTTGGAGATGAAGAAGCCTCCCCGCTCTGTTAACGGGCGAAGGGCGTCCCGACTCCCGGCGCTCGGTTGAGCCGCCTTGTTCTGTTGTTCCTCCAACCACTCTTTTCTGCCGCGCCCGCTCGTGTCAATCGTCAGCTTTCCCGCGCCGCCTGTCGTCTCCATCGAGTCGAGCGCGAAGAAGTGGACGGCGTGATTTCCTTTGACGAGAACGTCTGTTCCCTCGAACACGATGCGGTTGGCGATAATCACCGTGTCGCCCGTCAGTTGAACCTTTTCGGGAAGACGCACAACATTTGCCAGATGTGCGCCTTTCAGGACGCCTGAGCCGGAAAGTTCATTTTGCATCTCCGGCATCTCTGCCAGAAACGGTCTCAGCTTTTGTCGCCACTTCGGCTCAAGTAAGATGCTCGGCTCGAACGGCACGCCCTTCGCGCGCAACAACTCTTGCGCCGTCCTGAAGGCTCGCACTCGCTCCTCCATGCCATGTTTCACTTTGTTGGAACCAGCCACTTCTTCTGCGGAAGGAGGCGTCGGCGGTTGACCTTCGCCGCGCAGCACGGCGACTCTCTTTTTCTGTCTCCGCTGCGGCGCTCTGTCTTGACTCTGACTGTGTAGAGTGGTCTGTGAGGTCACCAGCGCGACGGCGAGCATCGTGAGGACGATGCAGGCGGCTTTCCTGCGGAGTCGCATACAGAATGGTTCCTTTTCGTCTTGACGTGAGCACGGGTGGCGTCTGTTTGTGAGGCCGGCAAGTGAGTGGGTTTGCCGACAGGCTGTGCGAGGGCTTCGACAAGTGATGGTATACGTCCGACGCGCTGGCCTGTCAACGAGAACGTCGCCGCCGCAATTCAACTCGTCGGCCGTTCAGGAAGCGGCTGCATGGCGAAGAAGTCCGTGTAGAAACGGCGGATGTATTGTTGGAGAAGGTCTTCGACGCGCTCAGGGTAGTGCGAGGCGACGAGGAGGCCGACGTGATGTCGTTTGTTGAGACGCCAGACGATTTCCGGGTCGTCGTAAGCAGACGTATCGGGGCACTCCTGTCGCGCCAGCGAGATGACGATTCCGGCGTAGTCTTCGCGCGTCGGCGGCACTTCATAACGCTCCTGCTCGCCGCCAATCTCAATCTTTGCCCACTCCGCCCAGAGGTTCACGCCCGTCGCCGCCTCGACCACTTCGGCGATGTTCGCGCCGCCGACGCGCGAGGCCGTCTCTAAAAAGTAGAAGCGCCCGTCTTCGTGCCCCTTGATGAACTCCGTGTGCGTCACGCCGCGCACGAGGCCGAGCGTCTTGATGAGGTCGCGGTTGAGGGCTTCGAGCGCCTGCGCGTCGGATGAGTGGCGCGCGATGGTGCGCGTCATGAAGACTCCGCCTTCGTGCGCGACGGCCATCGGAGGCTGCCCGTACTTGTGCGCGGCAGCGAAGACCACCTCACGTTCGGAGACGATAGAATCGACGTGGAAGATGTCGCCGGGAATGAACTGTTCGAGCAGGTAGAACGACTGCCGGTCGCCCAAGCCTTCGAGCGTCGGCCACAACTCGTCTGCGCTTTTGACCTTCACGATGCCGACGGCCGAAGCCTCCGAGCGCGGCTTCAAGACCCAGGGCGGCGGGACGCGTTCGACATATTCGCGGATGCGCGCGTGGTTGAGAACGTGGACGAATTCGGGAACGAGAATGTCGTGGTCGCGCGCCTTGACGCGCATGGCGAGTTTGTCGCGGAAGTAGCGCGCTGTGGTGTCGCCCATGCCGGGGATGCGTAGGTGCTCGCGCAGCGCGGCGGCCGTCTCCACGTCGAAGTCGTCTAACGGGACGATGCGGTCAATCTCGCGTTCGCGCGCCACGTAGCTGGTCGCTTTGATGAGACTGTCGAGCGGGAATTTTTCGGGGACGTAGAAGGTTTCGTCTATCGCTTCGCGCGGCCAGTCGGCATCGCGCAACTTGTCGAGCGTGAGCAGGAGCACGCGGCAGCCCTGTCGTTTGCACTCGCGCATAAACTCCTGCCCCTTCTCGTAACTCGCGATGCAGAGCACTGTCAAAGGTCGCTTCTCGGTCAAGGCTCTCAACACTCCTCCGCCAGATTTCGACAACCACGCGCCGCAGCATCATAACGCAGCCGATGCGCCCGTTGCTAAGGCCAAGCTGTACGCCCTTCGTTCGACCCGCGCGCCGAAATCTGTTAGCCTGCGCCGCGCGACTAGCGAACGGAGACTGAAGCAACATGGAAATCACTATCAACGCGCCCGCAGGCTTCGACTACAAACGCACCGTCCTCAGTCACGGGTGGAGCGGGCTGCTGCCCTTCGAGTTGGACGAACAGACGTGGACACTCGCGCGCGTCTTCGACGTGGGCGGCGAGAGCGCGCCCGTCACGGCCACGATAACCGGCGACCGCCGCGCGCTCAACGTCCGTCTCGCGCGCAGGCTCGGTAAACGCGCCGAGGCGAAACTCGTCCGCGACGTGCGCCACGTCTTCCGCCTCGACGACGACATGAGCGCCTTTTATGAAGCGACGCGCAGTCATCCTGAGTTCGCTTGGATTGAGACGAGCGGCGCGGGTCGGCTGCTGCGCTCGCCGACCGTCTATGAAGACCTCGTCAAGTCGCTCTGCACGACCAACTGCTCATGGGCGCTGACGGAGAAGATGGTGACGGCGCTCGTCACACATCTCGGCCGCGAGACGACGGACGGGCGGCGAGACTTTCCGACCCCGGCCGCGATGGCCGCCGAGGACGAAGGCTTTTATCGTGAAGTGGTGCGCGCAGGCTATCGCGCGCCGTATCTCAGGGAGTTGGCCGTGCGCGTGGCGACAGGCGAGTTGGACGTGGAATCATGGCTGACGACCGAGATGGAGACGGCCGAACTCAAACGCGAGATGAAACGCGTCAAGGGCGTCGGCGATTACGCCGCCGAAAACCTGCTCAAACTTGTCGGCCGCTACGACGTGCTCGCGCTGGACTCGTGGGTGCGCGCCACCTTCGCCCGGCGACGCAACGGCGGACGCACCTGCGACGACGCGAAAATCGCGCGCTACTACTCGCGCTTCAAGTCCTTTCGCGGCCTCGCCCTCTGGTGCGACATGACGCGCGATTGGATTGCCGAGAAGTGAGTTGTTAGACGGGTACGACGCCGCCGTTCTTGAGCGCCGATGATGGGCAGAGCGGTTCGAGGACGCAGTCGGCGCAGAGCGGCGTGCGGGCTTTGCAGATGGCGCGGCCGTGTGCGATGAGCAGGTGCGAGAAGTCTATCCAGTCGCGGCGTGGGACGAGTTCGAGGAGGTCGCGTTCAATCTGTTCGGCCGTCTTCGCAGCCGAGAGGCCGAGGCGCGCGGAAAGACGCGTGACGTGCGTATCGACGACGACGCCGGAGGCGATTCCGTAAGCGTTGCCGAGGACGACGTTGGCCGTCTTGCGCGCAACGCCGGGGAGTTCGAGCAGCGCGTCCATCTCCTTCGGGACTTCGCCGCCAAAGCGTTCGCCGATTAAGCCGCACGCGCCGCGAATGGCCTTCGCCTTGTTGCGGAAAAAACCCGTCGAGCGAATCTCCTCTTCCAACTCTTCCTGCGGCGCGTTCGCATAGTCCTGCCAGCTTCGATACTTCCTGAAGAGATTGGCCGTCACAAGATTGACGCGCTCGTCCGTGCATTGCGCCGAGAGGATGGTGGCGATGAGCAGTTCGAGCGGGTTCGTGTGGTCGAGGCTGCAACGCGCATCAGGGTAAGCGCGTTTGAGCCGCCGGATGATTTCACGCGTCCGATTCTTTTCGGAAGCCTCTGCCAAGTTCAAACTCTCCTCGTCTCGTCTTCGACTCCGCACGTGAAAAAGAGCCGCCCCGTTGACGGAAGCGGCTCTTTCGTTCGCGGTTTCGCTTACCGTCGGCGGCGCGAACGCCCGGCGCGCGGGCGCGTCGCGGTTCCCGTCTTCGGCGCGGCTTTCGGCGCGGTCTGCGCGCGCACGAGTTCGGCGATGGTCGTCTGCGGCACGGTCGTGCTCAACTGAATCTCGGTGCCGTTCGCCGTGTTGGTGGTACGTGAGACGGCGGCGAGCACGGCGCGGTTGATAGGCAGGTCTTTGGTGTTCTTGGCCTTCGCGTCATCGGCCATGTCTTTCTCGACGGCGGCGCGCAGTGCGCCGATGCCCATCGAAATCATGCCGTTGAGCGCGCGCGCGTGCTCAGGCGTGTCCGTGCCGACGACGGAGTGGACGCCGAAGTCCGTCGCGTTCATCGTCAAGGCCAGTTGAATGCGCTTGATGGCTGTGGCGAGACGCGTCAACTCGTCGTTCTTCGGCATGCCGCCGAGCGTCTGCAACTGCCGCGTGAGAGCTTCAGGGACTTCGGCGATGAGGCTGGCGAGCATGTCTGGCTGACGCGTGGCGAGGTCGAGCACCTCAGCGCGGAGTCTTCCCTGTCCGCCGTCGCGCGCATCAATCGCCGCTTTGACGTAAGGCGTTACGCCGAGCAGGAGCGTGTTGGCGTCGAGCGCCGTGAGCGCGACCTTCGGAATGGCGAATGGCATCGAAGACCCCTGCCCCGGTGCGGGCGGCCCCTGCTGCGTGTTCTGCCCGTCGGCGGAGGTCTTCTGCGTCGATGGCTGTTTGGGCGCGTTGAAGTCGAAGATGTTGAGCGTGCGCGTGCCGTAGGTCTCCTCCGTGTACTTGCCCTGTCCGGCGATGCGCGCCATCGAGACGAGCGCGTCGGCGCTGAAGTCGCCGTTGATGACGACGACCACGTCGGGTATCGAGAACGGGTTCGGATTTTCCGGGTTGAAGCGCGCGCCGATGGCGATGTAGCTGATAGACTTCGGGTCGAAGCCGACCTTCTGTGCCTCGCCGAAAATCTTCTGTAACTCGGCCGGCGGGACGATGCGAGGCAGCGCCTCCGTCGTCCAACGACGCGAGTTGACGTAAAGAAGGACGTGCGCGTCCGGGAAGGTCGAGAGCGCCTGTCGCGCATCCGGCGCGCCTTGCTGCGCGACGGCCTGTCCGGCCAGCAGCACGACGAGCGCGGCCACAACGGGCAGAATAGTGATAGAGGTCTTCTTATTCATGGTCTCAATCCTTTGTCAGTAGTTGCAGGAGAGCCGTGAGAATGAACTTTCAGCGCGGACGCTGATTTTCTTGTGTGTACTGCATCGAGCGACGGCCTGTGCGGGAACGATTTTGCACGAGTCGCAGCACAAAGGACAAGAGAAAATGAATTTTTTTGAAAATTCGTAAACGACCGGAGAGCCGGCGCGCCCCGCTTCGTCACCCGATTTCTCTCGCGCCGTCGCCAGCCTCCGAAACGTAGATGCCCGGCTCGATGTTGGTCGCGCGACGGTATTCGTCGGCGATGACGGTCTGAAATTCGGCGAGCGCGTCACGCCGCACGAGGTTGACGGTGCAGCCGCCGAAGCCTCCGCCCGTCATGCGTGCGCCGATGCAGCCGCCGATATTGCCTGCGATGTCAACGAGGATGTCCAACTCGCGGCAACTGACCTCGAAGTCGTCGCGCAGCGAGCGGTGTGAACGATCCATCAGACGCCCCATCTCATCAAGGTCGCGTCGGCGCAGGGCTTCGGCGGCCGCGAGCGTCCGTTCGTTCTCCGTCACGACATGACGACAACGCCTGCGGACGACCTCCGGCAGACGTTCGCCGTAACGCTCCAAATCGCCTACGCTCACGTCGCGCAACGCGCGCACATCGGGCAGAGACTCGCGCAGGATTTCGACGCCGCGCTCACACTCTGCGCGGCGCGTGTTGTACTCGGACGAAGAAAGCTCGTGCTTGACGCGCGTGTCGCAGATGACGACGGCCACGTCGGTTGTGTCGAACGGGATGAGCGTCGCTTCGAGCGAGCGACAGTCGATGAGCAGGGCGTGGCCTGCGCGCCCCAGTGCGGCGATGAATTGGTCCATGATGCCGCACTTGATGCCGACGTACTCGTGCTCTGCGGCCTGACCGGCAAGCGCCAGCGTGACGCGGTCGAGGTCACTTTCAGAAATGCTTGCAAGCGCCAGACCGGCCGAGACTTCGAGCGCGGCCGAGGATGAGAGTCCCGCTCCGACGGGCACGTCCGAGGCGACGCCGAGGTCTGCGCCGCGCAGACTCACGCCGCGCGCGGCAAGCGCCTGCGCGACGCCTTCAACGTAGTCGAGCCAGAGTCCGCGCTGCTTTGGGCCTGGCCGGTCGAGGTCGAACTCGAACGACTGTTCCGCGTTGAGCGAGAAGAGACGCACGCGGCGGTCTGCGCGCGGCGCGGCGGCGACGACCGTTTCGCGGTCGATAGCCATCGGCAGGACGAAGCCGTCGTTGTAATCGGTGTGCGCGCCGATGAGGTTGACGCGGCCGGGTGCGCGAAACAGGCGCGCCTCTGCGCCGTACCTTTCGCGGAAAGCTTGACGAAGCGGCTCGCTCTCAATCAAAGTTCGACTCCTCTCGCTTGCTCTCTAAACCTCAAGCCGGAAACTATCGTCTTGCGAAAGCGCTTCTGTCAACCTCGTTTGCCTTCAAGGCGCGCGCACTTCGAGCGAGAAATTGCCGCGCGGGCGTCCCGCCGGTTCGGTGTAGCGCAGGTCTGCGAAGCGCACAAGCGTTGCGCCCGACGCGTCGTGCGTGACGAGCGTGGCGGGAAAGCGTGAGAAGTCGAGAAAGATTCTGGCGCGCCGGTCTGTCGCCGAAGCGCGCTCCGTGACTTGGCGCGCCTCGTCTCGCGGCTTCTCAAACCTCTCCGCACTGCGCGCCGCTGCGGCCGCGTCTCCACCCAGAGAGAGACGAAAGCGATAATGCGCGCCGTCGGTTTCGACGACGCAGAGCCACGTTAGCGGGTCGGCAAATGTCGGCATCGCCGCCAGCCCCAACGCGCTCTCGCCATGAAGACCGGAGAGCGTGTCGGCCGCCGCGCGCGTCTTCTCGACGGCGCGCGCGTGGACTCCGGCGAGCATCGCCCAGTAGACGACCACGAGCGCCAGCGAGACGATGGCGAGGCGCGCACCCCAACGTTTGCCGAAGTCGAGGCGACGTGCGATGAAGAGCGCGGCCAGTCCGGCAAACCAGAGCGGCCAGAGAGCACGCGGCGCGGGCGCATCGAGCCGCTGTGGGACGAAGAGGAGGACAAACGTCAGCACCAATGCCAGCAGCGCCCAAGCCACGACTTGCCCCCTCGTCCGCGCCGTCAGCAGAAAGCACGCGCCGCCGAGCAGGAGCCAGAGCCAGGGGTCGAAGATGAAGACTAGGTCGCCGTAGACCCAGCGCGCGTCCCAAGGCAGCAGCGGACGCACGCCGTAGTTGTTCGTGTAATCGAGTAGCGGGTGCGATGCGCTCGCCACGAGCGAGACGATGAGCAGGCCGCCGAGTCGGGCGCGCGGCGGTCGTCGGCGCAGACGCGACCAGAGGCGCTCGCCCGCGTAAAGGACGAGCGGCAGGGCAAGGGCGAAGGCGAGCGTGCCGACTATCGAGTGTGAGACGCCGCGATGCTGTTCGAGATAGGTGAACTGTCCGCCGACGAGCGTGACGATGTCTGCATCAGGCGCGTTGGCGGCGACGACCGCGAGCGGCATCGCGTAGGGCGAGACGCGCTCAAGCCCGGCCTTGGCGACGGCCAGTCCGACGAGCGAGTGCGTGAGATTTTCCACGTCCGTTCGGGCGGAATGTGTTTAGAAGAGCGGGAGGCCGCTGCCGTCGGTCGCGGTCGTCTCCTTCGGCGGAAGTTGCGCGTAGCGTTCCGGGTTGAGCGATTCCAGTTTCGTGTCGGCCTCGCGGACGCTGGCCGTCTCCGGGAGAGGCTTTCCGTCCTTGCCCTTCGCCTTGCGCGCCTCGTCGAGCATGCGGAAGAGAATGTCTGAGGCGGCGTCTCGTTTGCCCTGTCGCTCGTAGACGGAGGCGAGGCGGAGATTGACCGTGTCGCGCGCGACGCGACTGTTCTTGTCGTTGAGCAGTTCGTTGTAGATGGCGGCGGCCTCGTCCAACTGCCCGTCGGCCTCACGCGCCTGCGCCAGCGCGAACTTCGCGCGCGCGGCCACATCCTCATTGCTGCTGCGCGTCAGCGCCTGCAACTCGCTCAGGCCGCGCGCGCGTTCCAGCGTGAGCAGCGCCGAAGCCTTGAAGTAGCGCGCCATCTCGCGATAAGGGTCGCCGTATTTGTTGATGACTTCGTCGAACTGTTCGACGGCCTTCTGCGCGCGCTCGCGCTCACTGGGGAATGTAGGGCCGGTCTGGCCGGGAATAGGAGTGCCGGAGGTGACGGGCGCTTCGGCCGTCTCGATGGCGCGGCCGAGCGCGTGTCTCGCTTCTTCGGCGCGGCGCCCCGCCCACAATGAGTAGATACCGTAGAGGACGGCCAGCGCAACGAGACCGGCGAGCGCGTAGAGAATGAGGCGGCCTTTGCCTTCGAGGCGGTCGCCGAGACGGTCAACAACCTTGAAGGTCTCGTCGCGGAATTTGTCGTGCTTGAGTTGCTGCTGGCGTTTCTTTGTCGTTCGAGCCACGTCCGTCTTCCTTGCCGCAAGAGCGCACAGGAGCGTGCGTTCTCTTTCGTGGAGTTGGGGTTAACGCCACACTCTAGCGACGGCCGCCGCGCGTTGTCAAGCAAGCGTCGGACGGTCGTTTGACCGCTTCGGAGACGCGTGCTACGCTCGCGCGCGCGAAAGCGTGCGACACGCGCCGGGGGCTTGTTTGCCCTCGATTTCGGCAAGCTTTCGGCCGCCACTCCCCGCGCATCTAACCGACACCGCCGCGACGGTGAAAGTCATGAACTTTTTTCGGGAACAAAGAACGGAGCGCGGGTGTCTAAGCTGGCAGTTGGAGCGGGTGCGTAGCCAGAGAACGCGCCTCAAGGCCGCCGGAGGACGCCTGTGAGCTTCGGAGAGCCAATCGCCCTCCGCGTGGACGCGGACATCGAAGACGCTGCTTCGTCGGCGTCTCCGCCCGACGCGCGCTCCGCACGTGATTCGCAGTTCATTGAAAGACTGAAGGCGGGCGAGGCGTCGGCCTTCGACCGGCTCGTCGAAGAGCGCAGCGGCGACATCTACGCCTTGCTCTACCGTCTGACGGAAGACCGCGAGGAGGCGCGCGACCTGACGCAGGAGACTTTCCTGCAAGCCTTTCGCAACATCGCGCACTTTCGCGGCGACGCAGACCTGCGAACCTGGCTCTATCGCATCGCCGTCAATCAGGCGCGCAACCGTTGGCGCTGGTGGCGGCGCAGGCATCGTGACCAGACTTTCTCGCTCGACGCGCCGCGCGGCAACGGCAGCGGCGAGGACGCGGGTTTGACGATAGGCGCGCAGCTTTCGGATCGAAGAGAAGGCGACCCGGAGCAATTGGCGCTGGCAAGGGAGCGCGAACGGGTGCTGCTCGCCGCGCTCCACTCGCTCTCACGCGTCTACCGCGAGGTGGTCGTCTTGAGAGACATCGAGGGACTCAGTTACGAGGAGGTCGCCGCCGCTTTAGAGATTAGCGTCGGCACGGTCAAGTCGCGGCTCTCGCGCGGACGCACGGAGTTGCGACGCAGGCTCGCAGGGAACTTGTAAGCGGTTTCCGGCCACAAAGAGTTGGCAGTTGTCGGCAAACGCAAGTTAAAAGTCTCAAACCGCGAACCCGTTCTCGGTTATAGTTGTTTGAAAGAGCGAATGGCTGCCCTGCCCCGGCTTTACCAAGAACCCGGTGCCAGGTGGGTCAGGAAGTGACAGAGGCGTTTCAGGCCGCGCGCTGTTCGAGTTTCGCGCGCTGAGAGGACGACCGCAGGCGTTTTTGAAAACGAGGCCAGCAACACCCGTTTAAAGAACGACGCCGAGGTCGGCCGTCTCCGGCACGGAAGGAGAAGGACGTGCGGTTTGCGACGCCGACGAGTTGCTTCCTTACAACGAGGGAGCAGCCGGGGTCGGCCAGCCATTCGCTCTCGCAATGGTTGCCGGTAGTCAATCGTCAGCCGTCAGTTAAAACAAGGGGTGTCTTTAACTGACAACTGATGATTGACTACTGGCGACTGTCCTCTGAAATAAAATGACATGTGAGGAGACACAGAGAGCCTTTTCGCTCTACCTCGACGGCGAACTGGCGCGCACGTCGGGCGACGCAATGGACGAGCACCTCGACGTGTGTCCCGTCTGCCGCTTCGAGTTGGAGAAGGAGCGGACGCTGGTGCGCTCGCTCGGTCGCGTCGAGCGCCCGGTCGCGCCTGCGGGGCTGGCCGCCTCCATCACCGAAGCTCTCGCCATCGAACGCGCAGCGCAGAAGGCGCGGCCGTTCGTTCCCTTGCGTCTGCGCGTGGCGCGCTGGCTCGAACCGCACCTGATGCCCTACACGGTCGGCGCGTTCTATTCGCTGCTGCTCTTCGCAGGCGTCTTCGCCGCGTTGCGCGGGCAGTTGACGGCGCTCCGAAATCTGGCCGAGGCCGCGCGCCTCGACGCAGACTACAGTGTGACGATGCTCGCCGCGCCCGAAGAGTACGACGTGACGCGTCCGCTCTCGGCGAAGCTCTACGCCGCCAAGCGCATGGATTATTCGGCACAGTCGCCGAGTTTGAATCCGAGCGGCGCGCTCGCCGCACTCGCCTGGTCGCCGCCCTCGAACGGTCGCCCCGAAGATGACGACATGATTGTCGTCGCAGACGTGTATGGTAACGGCAGCGCCTCGCTCGCGGCCGTCGTCGAACCGCCGCGCAACCCGCGTATGCTCGACGAACTGCAAGCCGCGTTGCGTAAGAATCCGGCCTTCGTGCCCGCCTCGCTCGACCGACGGCCGCAGACGATGCGCGTCGTCTTCGTCCTGCAAAAGATGAACGTTCAGGACGCCAGCTACTAAACTCGATTTCGCAAGAGACGACGAGAGGGGCGCGGAACCTGTCGGATTC
>DASZCR010000064.1:0-7601 GCA_035942915.1 Pyrinomonadaceae bacterium
CCCCCCTCTCTTTATCTTTGCGCAAAAGCGCAGAGCCGAACTTGAGCGACTAGAGGACTCGTCCCCTGACCAAAGGCGGACGCGTCGGAGTGAGTTTCGGCAGCGTGTAGACGCGCGGCGTGACGAGCGTGCGCGGTGCGATGGGCGCAACCTTCGGCGTCAAAGTTCGCGCGGCCGCGCCGAGTCGCTCCATGCGCGTGAGCGGCAACAGGCGCGCGCTGGGGGTGACGAAGACAGGCTCTCTGCGTTCGGGCGTGACGCGCACCGTCCGCGTCTTCCTGTCGCGCACAATCGTCAACGTCACGTCGCCCTGTTCTCTGCGGTTGATGACGCGCGAGAGTTCTTCCGTCTCGCCGATGCGTTCGCCGTCAACTTCAGTGATGATGTCGCCAGCCTTGAGTCCTGCCCTGTCGGCCGGACTTCCCTCGACGACAGAGGAGATGAGCAGTCCGCGCTGGACGCCGAAGTAGTCTGCCAGTTGTTTGCCGAGCGCGCTGGTCGTCACACCGATACGACGGCCGCTGAATGAGCCGAACGAGAAGAAGTTCTCGTTGTTGTTGCGTCGCAGCTCTTCGGCGCGTCGGCGCATCTCTTCGGCCTGACGGCGTGCCGCTTCGCCGCGCTCGCGGCTGCGCTCGCCCTGCCCGCGCAACTCTTCGGCGCGTCGGCGCAACTCGTCTGCGCGCCAGACCTCACCGTTTCCGAACAATTGCGAGACGCCTTCGCGCTTGCCGAGTGTGACGTTAATCTCCTGTTCGCCGCCGCCGCTGCGACGGACGCTGAGGCGCGCGTTGTGCTCCGGCGACGACTCGTCAATGAGCCGGTTCAGTTTGCGATAGGTGTTCACAGGCTCTCCGTCGAAGCGCAGAATCACGTCGCCTTCACGCAGTCCGGCGCGTTCGGCCGGGCTGCCTTTGATGACGCTCCTGATGACGAGTCCGCGCGGCTCGCCCGTCATCCCGTAGCGCCCCATCGTCTCGCGCGTCACCTCTTCGACCGAGACGCCGAGAAAATTGCCTCCCTGAAAGAGCGAAAACGCGAACGGCTCAACGCCGGGCATGACGGCTTCGGGTGGCACAATCTCTTGCGGCGGCGGCGCGGCGGCGACCAAATCTGCGTAGAGCGTGGCCGCTGCCTGCGGGGCGACGGCGGCGGGCGGCGCAGGTTGTGCAGGAGCGGACGGGTTGGCCGGTGCGGCCTGCTGCGCGGGCGCTGTCGGCATCGCAGGCGCCGTCGGCGCGACCTCCTGCGCCAACAGACCCGGACTGAGAGTGACGAAGAGCAGGAATGCGGCGCTGGCGGCCGACAGCTTCATAGGCTTCTTGGTCATGGCGGCTAGAGACACCTCCGAAGATTTTTTCTCACGCCTTGCACGCCCGCCCCGCCTCCCCGGTTCCGAAACTTTTCCCACTTGTGCGCCGACCGCGCCGAAAGCTAAACTTCACGCCGCACGAGATGAAACCGACCCCACTCATCGCAGACCGCACGACGCAGACCGCGCGGCAGACGACCGCGCCCACCTCGCGCGCGGGTGCGCCGAAAATTCTCGACATCGGCTGCGGCAAGCACAAGACGCCCGGAGCCATCGGCCTCGACAACAACCCGCGCACGGGAGCCGACGTTATCCACAGTCTCGACGACGTGCCCTATCCTTTCGCCGACAACGAGTTTGACGTGGTCGTCGGCAATCAGGTCATCGAACACGTCGAGGACGTGCTGGCCGTGATGGCCGAGTTGTATCGCATCACGCGCCCCGGCGGCATCATCCGCCTCGACACACCGCACTACTCCGACATCGCCTCCTACACAGACCCGACGCACAAGCACCACCTGACGACCGAGTCCTTCGCCTACTTCACGGGCAAGCGCCCGGACTTCGATTTCTACAGCGAGGTCAGGCTGCGCCCGCGCGTCGTCCGCGTCACAATGCTCAAGCTGTGGCGCGCGCTCGGCTTCGAGCTATTGGTCAACAGTTGCAACCGTTACCCCGCGCTCCGTTTCCTGCGGCGCTTCTGGGAGAGCTATCTCTGCTTTATCATTCGCGGCAAGACTATCTACTTCGAGTTTGAAGTGCTCAAATGACTACGTCAGGAGGAGGCAACAAGGATGGCGAACGCAACGAAACGCGGGCGGACGGAGAAGACGACGGAAGCGGGCGGCGCAACTGCCCGGCGCTCGACGGGCAAGCCGACGAAGAAGGAGCAAATCATCTCGCTCTTCCTCTCAGGGATGGGCGAAGTCGAAGACATCGCCATCATCACCGGCTCGCGGCCGTCTTACGTCGGCTCTGTTTTGCAGGAGGCAGGACTGGCCTCCGGCTACTTCGACCTCTACACCTCGACCGCTCACCCGATGAACGTCTACTCGAAGTTCTTCGCCAACAAGTTGAGCTTCAGAGATGAGGACGCCGCCCGCGAGAGCGTCGCTTTAATCGACCGCCTGCACGCGCAGTTCGAGTTTGCGGGCGACCGCGCCGGTCAGCACCACGCGCTCTCGATGGCGCTCGTCATGTTCGACCGCGCACGCTGGACGGGCAAAGGGCGCGAAGCCGAAATCTTCCGCCAGTGGCTCACCGCGCGACTCACGGAAGCCGACCTCACATCAGACGAAGAGGGCGACTCCGATGCCGACGATGACATGGACGAAGACGACGGCGAGACTCTCCACGAGCCGACGCCGGAGGACGTAGGCTGACGACTCCTCTCATCAATCAACCCGCATCCTTCCTCTGAACGCCGCCCGCATCCTTCGCGTGACACTTATGTCTCATGCAGGGATGCGGGAGGCGCGCGGAAGAAAGAGCGGACTTTGAACCGACTTCTATTTAAACGCGCCCTGCATGAGATTAAAGACCACGTCGCTAATCGTCCTTCCCCTTCTCCTGCTCTTCGCCGTCGAGTCGCGTGCAGACCGCATTGACCAATACGTCCGCGCGCAGATGGAGCAGCGACACGTGCCGGGCGTTGCCATCGCGGTTGTGCGCGCAGGTCGCGTCGTCAAGGCGCGCGGCTACGGGCTGGCGAGCGTCGAGCACAACGTCGCCGTCACGCCTGAGACGGTCTTCGAGATTGGCTCCGTCTCGAAGCAGTTGACGGCCGCCGCCATCATGCTGCTCGTCGAAGAGGGCAAGGTCGAGTTGGATGCGCCCGTCGGTCGCTACGTGCCGGAAGCGCCGCCCGCGTGGAGCGGCGTCACCGTGCGCCACCTGCTGACGCACACTTCGGGTCTGCGCAACTACACGGGGCTGACCGGCTTCGAGTTGACCGAACGCCTCACGCGCGCGGAGTTCGTCCGGCGCATCTCGCAACATCCCTCGAACTTCGCGCCCGGCGCGTCGTGGAGCTACGGCAACACCAATTACAACCTGCTCGGCTTCATCATCGAAGCGGCCAGCGGCCGACCCTACTGGCAGTTCATGCGCGAGCGCATCTTCCGCCCGCTCGGTATGAACTCGACGGCCGACCGCGACCCGAAGTACGTGATTAGACATCGCGCCTCCGGTTACGAATGGCAACAGGGTGCGCTCACGGGTCGGGACTACGACCTGACGGACGTGTTCTCGGCCGGAGCCATCGTCTCGACCGTCCTCGACCTCGCGCGTTGGGACGCGGCGCTCTACGACGAGCGTCTGCTGCGGCGCGCGAGCCTCGAACAAATCTGGACGCCCGTCTCGCTGACTGATGGCAGCACGCGCCCCTACGGCTTCGGCTGGTACGTCGAAAACTTTCGCGGCGCGCGACGCGTCCGCCACAACGGACAGACCGCAGGCTTCGCCGCGTCAATCGCGCGTTACACGGACGAGCGGCTGACTTTGATAGTGCTCACCAACCTCGGCGACCTCGGCCTCGGCGGCGAAATCGCGCTCGGTCTCGCCAAGCTCTATCTCCCGTCCATCTCCCTGCGTCGCCTGCCGACGCGCACAGACCTCGTAGACAGTCGGACGACGCAGCGTCTCGAACAGGTTTTGCGCGCACGGCTCGCCGGTCGGCTCGACGCCCGCGAGTGGACGGCAGATGCGCGCGCCGCGCTCTCGACGGATGGCGAGCGGCGCTGGCAACGTCTCGCCTCCTTCGGCGCGCTCACATCTTTCGCGCCCGTCAGCGCGGAGACGACAAACGGGCGACGCGTGCTGCGCTACAAGGCCGCGCTCGGCGCTGCGCGCTTCCTGCTCGTCAGGTTCGCGCTGGCCGAAGAAGGGATTGCGGAGATGGCGGTCGAAGAGGAAGAGTGAACGCCGTTTCGCGGCGCTCTCGGAGAAGACTATGAACTTCTGGCAGGGCAAGAACGTGCGCCTGCGCGGCATCGAGCCGGCGGACGCCGAAACCTTCTTCGCGTGGAATCTCGACAGCGAGACGGGAAGCGCGCTCGAATTTCTCTGGCCGCCCGTCTCGCTCGCGCAAATCAGGGCGGAAGTCGCAGAGTTGTCGCTCAAGAAACTCGAAGACGACCGTTTCAAATGGATTATCGAAGATGCTGCGGGCACGGCCGTCGGCTCCATCAGCACACACGAATGCGAGCCGCGTCATGGCACGTTCAGCTACGGCATCAACGTCGCGCGCGAGCATCGCGGCAAGGGCTACGCGGGCGAAGCGATTATGCTCGTCGTCAGGTACTACTTCGAGGAGTTGCGCTATCAGAAGGTGACGGTCGGCGTTGACGACTTTAACGGCGCATCCATTCGCCTACACGAAAAGCTCGGCTTCACGCGCGAGGGGACGCTGCGCCGGATGCGCTTCCGGCAAGGCCGTTTCTTCGACATACACCTCTATGGTATGACACGCGAAGAGTGGGAGAGACTATCGCCACCGCAGCAGCCTTGAGGCGGCACGCGCCGCAGTCTACGCGACATGCTCAGAGACGTTCACACGCCCCGGCAGCCTGAAGACGAACGACCGACGAGGGACGCTCGCGCGCATCCCGTGTCTGTGCGGCTGATGATGTTCGCCATAGCGCTCTACGTGTACGCGCGATTGTGGCGTCTGACGGCTTCGTGCCTGTGGTTCGATGAGATTTTCGGCGTCCACGCGGCGCGCCTGTCGTGGAGCGCGATGCTCGACTTCGTCGCCGCAGACCTTATCCACCCGCCGCTCTTCTACGCGCTACTGAAAGTCTGGATTGCGACCGACGGCGAGTCTCTCACATGGCTGCGCCTGCTTCCCGCGCTCGCCTCGTTCGCCTGCCTCGCGCCCTTCCTCCTTCTCTGCCGCGAACTCCGACTCTCACACAGGGAGACGACGCTGGCGCTGCTGCTGACGGCAGCGAGCGGCTATCTCATCAAGTACGCGCAGGAGGTACGCATGTACAGCCTGCTGCTGCTGCTCACGCTCACCTCGCTCTGGCTCTTCGCGCGCTTCGTCACACGCTGCGACGACGACGAAGGCGCGAAGTCTCTGCGCCGACACCTGCTGCTCCTCGCGCTCTTCATGGTCAACCTGCTGCTCGTCTATACGCATTATTACGGCTGGCTCGTCGTCGTCACCGAAGCTGTTTACCTGCTGCTGTTCGCGCGGCGGGGTTTGCGCTCTTTCGCGCTCGTCGCCTGTGCGCTCGTCGCGTGCTTTGCGCCTTGGGTGTATGCCGTCTGGCAGGCGGCGGGCGGCAGCGGCGCGGCCTCTTTGCAACAGAATCTCGGATGGGCTGCGCGCCCCGGACTGCTCGACCCGGCGCTCTTTCTCCTCCTCGTCAACGAGCCTTTCTACTTCCGGCAGAGTTCCGCCGAATCGGCCTCTTCGCTGCTCTCCGTGCCGCTCGCCCTGTTTGTCTTCGGCGCACCGCTCCTCGCGCTGCTCTGGCACACGCTCTCAAGCAAACGCCGCGCAAGCAGTAGTGAAGCGACGACGCAGACCGACTCCGAAGCACAGGCCGACAGCCGACGATTCGACGGTCACGAGCGCACCATCGTCTGGCTCCTCGTCTTCACGCTGCTGCCGCTCGCCGCAGCCTTCGTCGCCAGCCATCTCCTGCCGCAGTCCGTCTGGGGCACGCGCCATCTGGTCGTCGTCGCCGCGCCCTACCTGATGCTCTCGGCCGTCGCGCTCACGCGCCTGCGTCCGGCGTGGCTGCGGACGACGGCGCACGTCGCGCTTGGTCTGTGGTTCTTCGTCGCCGCGCTCGTCGTCGTCGCACGCAAGGAAGCGCCCTACGTCTGGTGCGCGTGGGAGCAGTTGGCCGCCGAACTCGTGCGCGAAGAACCTGCGTCGAACGAAGCGCGAGTCCGCGTCTACGCGCTCGAAGACCTCGTCGCCTATCATCTCTGGTTCGCCTTCGAGAAGGCGCGCGAACGACGCTTCGAGGTCGTGGTCGTCAAGCGCCTGCCCGGCACGACGGAAGACCCTGCATACTTTCTCCCGCGCCGTTTTGAAGGCGTCGCCGTGCGCGACGCCTCCGCAGCCTTCGACGAAAGTCAGTTCTGGATTGCCTTCCGCGATGCCGAACTGAGCACGCAGCGCGAGCCTTTAAAGACCCTCACGCAACGCGGCTTCCGCCTCGCGCAGATTCGTGAGAGCGGCGTCGCAGGCCAGCAGCAGCGCGCCTTCCTCATCCTCGTCCGACGCGATTGATTAAGTTCAGGTGATTTTGCGATAGACCTCGCGGCCGTCGGCGGCGAGTTCGAGAGCGATTTTGTTTTCGGAGTGTGCGAGGTCGAGATGCGCGACCGCTTCGGAGACGGCGAGGAAGCGATGCACGTCGGTAGAGCCGGGAAAGAGTTCGCGCGCCACGTCGAAGGCCGTCGCGCCCTCTTTCGGGACGAGGCGGATAACGTCCGTCTGCCGTTCGCGGATGGCGCGCAGATAGCGGTTAAATAGTTCGTCGTAGTCCGTGACCGGCTCGCCGTGACCGCCGTGAACGAGCGTCGGCGCAAACGAGCGGATGCGCGCAAGGCTCACGAGATATTCGGCGAGCGAGCGGAAGCGGCGTGTCGGGTCAACCGGGTCGGGCGAGAGCACCGGGTTCGGCGTGATGCGCTTGAGGACGCAATCGCCCGCGATAACGGTGCGGTCGGCCTCGCGCAAGAAGGAGCACGAGCCGGGAGTGTGTCCCGGCGTGTGGACGACGCGCAGCGCGCCCGACGCGAATTCGAGTTCGGCGTCGTCCCTCAACTCCGAGTGCTCGCCGTCTTCGAGCGCGTCGGCGAGCGCACGCACAGACTCGTAGGTGCGGCGCATCAACTCAATCTCTTCGCTCGGCACGCCCGCGCGCACGAGCAGCGCGCGGTGCTCCTCGTATTCAAGCCGCCCGCGACGATGCCCCGTCTCCCAACCGTGAACGAGAATCTCTGCGTCCTTCGCCTCGTCGCGCAAGCTCTTCGCCAGCCCGCAGTGGTCTTCGTGCGCGTGCGTAAGGACGATGCGCCTGATGTCTGAGACGCGAAAGCGCGCCCGTCGCAAGCCCTCGCGCAGAGCCTCGCCCGCCTCGCGCGTCTTCGGCCCCGTGTCGATGAGCGTCAGAGGGTCTTCCGCAATCAGATAACAGTTGACCGGCCCGACGTAGAACGGCGTGGGCACGACGATGGGAACGATTCTCATTGGCTCATCGGCTTATTGCTTCATTGACCTTTCGGCTCATTGTTTCATCGTTTGGTTGAGTCGATGAAACAATGA
>DASZCR010000065.1:0-40959 GCA_035942915.1 Pyrinomonadaceae bacterium
CGCTGCTCTGCTCTTATCTACTCGCTGGCGTGCGCCTGCTACAACGCGAGGACAGCGCCTTGCGTCTCGGCTTCGAGCGGCGTATCAATCGCCACCTGCTCCAACACCAACTCGCTCAAGACCGGCTCGTCGGTCGCTTCCGCACAGGCCTCTGCGGTCGGTTCGTCTGCGTCGGCCGCGCCTTCCTGCTCGTCGCTCGTGATGATGCTGAAGAGCTTGCCGCTGTTATCGAAGACGGACAGCCGCGCCGTGCGCTCCATCTCCTTCATCGAGAAGCCCCACGCACGCACACCCCTTCCGACGTAGGTCGCCAGCTTAACGAGCAGCGCCAGAGCCTCTTCCGGCTCGCGCCAGTTGAGACTGCCTTCCGGCTCTTCGATGGCCGCATCGATGATGAGACCCTCGCGCAGATAGAGCCAGCCGGCGCAGTTGAGCACGGCGGCGTCGAGTTCGCCCGTCGCCGCGTGTTTGAACCTGCCCGACTGACGCGCCTGCCGGATGGTGGCCTTGTCCCAGTGCAATTCGATGTAACCGTTCATCCGGCCGCGCTGGACGATTTCGAGCAGTTCGGGAAGCGAGAAGATACCGCCGAGTTGGACAGACGAGAAGATAGCCGCATTGTCGTCCGTCTCGGCCGTCTCTGACGCCGCCTCCGGCTCTTCTTCCGCGACAGACGCTTCATCACCGACGGCGCACTTGCGCCACAACTCACGATGCGCCTCGATGGCGCGCTCAAGCGCGCGTCCCACGTCTTCGAGCGTGAAGGGCTTCGCCAGATAATCGAACGCGCCCATCTTGAAGAGCCCCTGCGCATACTGCTCGTCGTGGATGCCGGAGAGCATGACGACGACCGTCTCCGCCCAACGCTGCTTGACCTGACCGAGCAGTTCAAGCCCGCTCATGCCGGGCATCGAGATGTCCGTCAGCACCAACTCGAAGCGGCGGCGTTCGAGATGCGGCATCGCCTCCTCGGCCGTGCTCACGGCGCAGCAGAAATGTTCTTCCGAGAGATATTCGTGGAGCACTTCGCGGAGCACGTCGTCATCTTCGACGACCAGAATGGAGAGCATCATAATTTTCCTCCTTGTGAGGAAAGGCGCGGGGCATCTGAGAGGCGTTTCGAGATAGGTTTGACCGGGGACGGGAGATGCCGCCGACGACCTTGCAGCGTGCGCCTCTGGCATCCCTTCTTCGACCGGACAGGCATCCGACCGAAAAATCCACTGACAAGCGGCGTGCCACGCAGACACGCGGGCTGAAGCCCTGTTTTAGCCGGAAAATCTCAGATTCAGCGGCAGACGCGCGCCCCACTGACAGTTTTGACTGACAGAATCAGTCAACGCGCGCGGTCAGCCTGACAAAATGTCATCCCATGCTGCGACGGCTCACTGCTTGGGTTTGCGCTCCGGTTTCGCACGCGAACGCCGCGCCCCTCTCTTCGGAGAGATGAACTTTCCGATAATCAGGCACAGACCGGCCAAGATGGCGAGCACGCCTATCGGCGCTTCGTTGATGGAGGCCGAGAGCACGACTGCCAATCCGAGCGACAACAAGATAAAGCCAAAAATGCTGACGAGGTTAAGCAAAACGCCTCATCTCTGGGGAGGTAAATGAGTAGCCTTGGCGGCCGTCTTAAGGGAGTGTGATTGACACAGCCATGATGTAACGCCTATGACCCGAAGTCTGTTCCGTCAGCGTACGCCTTACCGCGCCGGTTCTTGCTTACGCAGACCATAACAGAAACCGGCGATGCCGCGCAGGGCAATCGGCGCGGCGTCAATTCAACCTCTGAAACAGCGCGATGCTGCGGACGCGGATGTGTGTCTCGGCGTATCCGACCGACCCCTTAAATCTCACGCGGATAGTGTGACCCGCGAGATTCCCCGTCCAGCTTTTACTCCGCGAAGCACAGTAGAGGTCGCCCATGTCGCCGTAGAAGGCGTCTGTGGCGAGCACTGTGTTGGTCGTCTCGTCGTAGACCTGCATCTGAAAGCTATTCCACCAGGGGTCGTTATGCGGGTCGTCGAAATCCAGTTTGTACTGGATGTTGAAGTTCGTCGAAGTCATGTCGCTGGGGATTGTGAATCTCTGTGAGATTGAACCTCCGTAAGCGAACTCCCAGGCCGGAGCCGTGAAGCCGCAGGTCGTCGCAGTAACCACTGTCGCATTAATCCGCGTCCAGCAAGAATTATCAGAGGGCGACCCATTGGCAATCCAGTCATAGAAGGATGAGCCTCCGAAGGAGACGTGGCCTTTCGGTGCACAGGTCTGTGCCTGCACCTCTCTGACGAGCGGGGCGTCGGTCGGCAATAACGCGAGCAGTGCGATGCTGAAGAGTAACGGCAGGAGGAACATTCTCCTGACGAGGGGGCAACGGCGGGACATCTGCGAAACTGTTTCCGACATGATTTTGCTCCTTATCGTGAGTGATGGTGAGGCTAACGAGCAGCCGTACTCGTCTGTAATCGGCGGCAACGGGCGTCATTCGTGGTTCAGCCGAGTTTACTCGCCACAACTATGTCCTGATAGCTGAGGCCGTCCGTTCTGCCGCACCACGACCCGTAACAGACCGGCCGTGAAATATGGAGTTGATACTTCTCGTACAAGCTACGGATTCTGCTTTCATCGTAAGCAATAGCGACTTCAGGCACGTCTTCCTGCTCCACACGACAGCCCTCAAACTGATACCGGAAAGTGAACGCTCCGGCCTTCTCTCCAATGAAGTTTAGAGAGTCCGGGGTCAGCAGGAAGTATGTGATGAGGCAGCGCCCGCCCGGTCTCAAGACCCGTGCGACTTCGGAGAGATAGTTCTCCATGTCCTGCGGCAGCAGATGCGTAAAGACGGAAGTGAGGAAGACAAAATCAAAGGATGAGGACTCGAACGGAAAGCGATACTCAGACGCCTGATAACGTCCATGCGGGTTGTACACTTTGTTATATATGTCTGTGAAATGGAAACGGAAGTTCGGATAGCTGTCGGCATAAGCTTGCTGACACCATTTGATGGAAGGGGCGACGATGTCTATGCCGTCATAACTTCCGCCTTTTAAATATCGCGTCAGAGGCCGCGCCATCCGACCTGTCCCGCATCCCACGTCGAGCACACGTTCTTGAGGCATGAGTCCGGCGATATCCACGAAGTAACGGAAGAACTCTTCGCCGCTCTGAGCGTAGTCAGCGCCCCCGACCGAGTGCAGCCAGGGAGGCGGAAGTAATGGGTCGAGCCTGCCCGTGCTTCTCCCGACGTTGTAATGCACAAAGTTAAACGTCCTGTGTAATCGGACTTTAAGCTCTCCTGGAAGAAGGCGGGAGATGATTTGTCGCATCTCGTATTCCCCGACGCTGTGGTCTGAACCGCCCCACTTCAAATTCGGAGGTGGCGGCCTCAAGCGTCATCCGTGCATCGCGGCGAGAAAGAGCATGAAGGAGACTCTCCCGGACATCTGCTGCAATGAATGGTCGGAGCGAGAGCTTACGTAAGTAGTTGAAGCGGGTTGAGGGTTCTTCGCGGGATAATTGACATCGTAATATCTCCTTTAGGTGAGGATGGGCTGACGAGTAGAGGCTCTCATCAGCATGCAGTAAAGGCGACGCGGGCACATTTAAGCCCAAGGCTTAGCCGCTGTCAATATTAAATTCTCATCTCATGAATACAGTTGACAGCGGCCTCTCACCTCACACCGGATGAGCATCAACAGGGACAGGAGAAGGGGCAGCAAAAAGGAACGGGCGCCGGTGATGACGCCCGTTCCTTTTTGCTTGATTGATGAGCCGAGTAGGACTCGAACCTACGACCCACTGGTTAAAAGCCAGTTGCTCTACCGACTGAGCTATCGGCCCGTGTTGCGAGAAGTTGCTTCGACGAGAGGCATTTTACATGCGGCGCGGCGGCGGTGGCAAGCGCATGCTCGGATGTCAGGTGTGCAGCCAGCGGTCGAGCGCCGAGCCGTTGCAGAGGATGGTCTGCGCGCGTTCCGGCCCCGTCGAGACGAGTCCGATTTCGACGCCGATGGAGCGCGATAGAAAGTTGACGTAGTCGCGTGCGCGCTCAGGCAGACGGTCAAACTCCGTGATGCCGACGGTCGGTGTCTGCCAGCCGGGCAGCGTCTCGTAGACAGGCTCGACGCGACGCAGGTCTTGCGAGACGGCCGGGAAGGTTTCAAGGTCGCGCCCGTCGAGACGGTAGCCGGTGCAGACTTTGATTTCGTCGAGGGCGTCGAGCACGTCGAGTTTGGTGAGGGCGACGGAATCGAAGCCGTTGATTTCGGCGGCGTAGCGCGTGGCGAAGGCGTCGAACCAGCCGCAGCGGCGCGGTCTGCCGGTCGAAGCCCCGTACTCGCGCCCGCGTTCGCGGATGAGTTGGCCGAGTTCGGCTTCGCCTTCAAGCATCTCGGTCGGGAAAGGGCCTTCGCCGACGCGCGTCGTGTAGGTGCGAACGATTCCTAAGACGCCGCTGATGTGGTGCGGCGCGAGTCCCGTGCCGACGGACGCTCCACCCGCCGTCGTGTTCGAGGAGGTGACGAACGGATAAGTGCCATGGTCAACGTCGAGGAGCGTTGCCTGCGCGCCTTCGATGAGGATGTCGCGACCGTCGCGTGCGGCGCGGTTCATGAAGTGCATCGTATCGGCGACGAAGGGCGCGAGGCGCTCGACGAGCAGGGAAGTCTCGTCGAAGACCTGCGCGGCTTCGAGCGGTTGTCCGCCGTAGGCTGCGATGATGCGGTTGGCGTCTTCCAGATTGCGTTCGATGCGTGAGCGCAACACGTCCGGCGCGAGCGCGTCGGCGACGCGTATGCCGCGTCGTCCCGCTTTGTCTTCGTAGGCCGGGCCGATGCCGCGCAGGGTTGTGCCGACGCGCTCGTTGCCGAGCCGTTCTTCGCTCGTATGGTCGAGCGCGCGATGGTAAGGGAGGATGAGATGCGCGCGTGCGCTCACGAGGACGCGCTCCGGCGTCACTTCGAGTCCTTGCGCGGCGAGGCGGTCGGCCTCCTTGAAGAAAGCCTCCGGGTCGATGACCATCCCGTTGCCGAGCACGCAGGTTTTACCGGGATGGACGATTCCCGAAGGAATCAGGTGGAGCACGAAGGAGTCTGCCCCGACCTGCACGGAATGGCCGGCGTTATGGCCGCCCTGATAGCGCGCGACCACATCGAAACGCTCGGCGAGAAGGTCAACAATCTTGCCCTTGCCTTCATCGCCCCACTGCGCGCCGACGACTACGATGACGTTTGACATAGGAGCCGTGATAGGTGATGAGTGATAGGTGATGGGTTAGGAAGCGGTAGTCAATAATCAGCGTTGAGTATGGAGAGCGAAGCTGTCTTTAACTTATCACCTATCACCTATCACTCATCACTTCTGATTCTGGTTAACTCGCTTTTTCCAGCTTGGCCGGTTTCTCGATGAAGTAGAAGCTGCACTGGACGCGCACTTCTTCGAGGTCGCGCCGTTCGATGGGGAACAGCCGACACTGGTCTGGACGGTCTTCATAAATGCCGCAGGTGGTCGAGCCGTCGCCGTGCTTCTTGAGGAAGGGGCACTTGAAGAGAATCTCGCAGCACGCGCCGCAGCGGTTGCACTCACCGCGCCGCAGAGAGAGCTTGGCGACGACCTCCTTGCGACGGAAGCGGATGTTGACGAAGCGGCGGAGTTTGCCCTGCGCCTGCTTGGCGCGAAACTTCCCCTCTTCGACGGCGTGCGTGCGTTTGGCCGCGAGTCGCTCCTCGAACGAGCGGCGCAGCGCCGCGCGACTGTTGCTGCTGCTGGATGTTGGTCTCATCGCCTCCCGACCCGACTGTGCCCGCCCTTCGCGGGCGCGTCGCCCGAACGCTGCGCTTGACGCGAACGAAACGGCGGCACGAGCGTGCTCCTTCGGTCGCGGATAACGCTCGCGCCGCCGTCGCGGAAACGTCTCTTAATGGGTCAGGCGCTGACGGCGCTGCCGACGTGCTTGTCGATCATGCGCGAGATGGCGTCCTTGCTCGTCGCCCCGACGACGCGCTCCTCTTCCTTGCCGTTCTTGAAGAGAATCAGCGTCGGGATGCCCTTGATACCGTAACGCTGCGAGACGCCGGGGTTCTCGTCCACATTCAACTTGACGACGCGCGCTCTCTCCGAATAGCTCTCGGCCACAGCGTCGACGATGGGCGCGAGCATGCGGCACGGGGCGCACCAGGGAGCCCAGAAATCGACGAGCACGGGCTTGTCGGCTTGCAGCACGTCCGAGTCGAAATTGCTGTCGGACACCTCGTTAACATATTGACTGTCGCTCATGCGATAAATCTCCTTCTGATTGCTTTGACCAACACGGACGGCGTCTCTTAAAAAGTATCCCGACGCCCGCCGTCCTCGGCATCGAACCCCGCCTTCTATTCTACATCCTGCTGACGGCCTGATAAATCCGCACGTACTTGCGCGCCGCCGCCTGCCATGAATTGTCTGCACTCATCCCGTTCAACTGAATCCGTCGCCACACGTCCGGCTCACGATAACAGCCGAGCGCGTCGTAGAGACTCGCCAGCATCGCGCCGGCCTGATAAGGCTCGAACTTGAAGCCGTTGCCCGTGCCGCGCGCGCGGTCGAAGTTCTCGACCGTGTCGTCCAAGCCGCCTGTGGCGCGCACCAGCGGCACCGTGCCGTAGCGCATGCTGTACATCTGATTGAGTCCGCACGGCTCGTACAGAGACGGCATCAGGAAAATGTCTGCGCCCGCCTCTATCTGATGAGAGAGCGGCTCATTAAAACCCTTGTAGACGCCGACCCTGTGGGGCGCGCGGTCGCGTAGCGTCTGTAGAAAATCCTCGTACTCGCGCGCGCCCGACCCCAAAGCGACGAAAAACGCGCCGGTCTCTAAAATCCGCCCCGCCGCCTCTTTAATCAGGTCGTAGCCCTTCTGCGCCGTGAGACGCGAGACGGTCGCCACGACGGGTCGCTCAAGCTCCTCCGGCAGACCGAAGCGACGCAGCAGGTCGAGCTTGCAGAGGCGCTTGCCTGAGAGGTCTGAGGCGTCGTAGTTGGCCGCCAGATGCGGGTCGGTCGCCGGATTCCAGACCTCGTAATCGACGCCGTTCGTGATACCCACGAGCCGTTCGCGGCGCTGTCTGAGCAGCCAGTCGAGGCCGTGTCCGTGTTCGGGCGTCTGAATCTCGAAGGAGTAGCGGCGGCTGACGGTCGAAAGCGCGTCGGCCGACATCAGTCCGGCCTTCAAGGCCGAGGCCGCGCCGTCGAGACGGAAGAAATCGCTCTCCTCGCCCTCGCGGAAGCCGAGTCGCCAGAGGTCGCGCGGGTCGAACGCGCCCTGATAGGCGAGATTGTGAATCGAAAAGAGCGTCCGCGTCCCGGCGAGGAATCCGCCCCAGGGGCGCGACGCGCGCAGCCACACGGAGGCGAAACCGCACGGCCAGTCGTTGCCGTGAACGACTGCCGGAGGCTCGCCGAGTCGGCCAAGGAGCGAGAGCGCCGCGCGGCAGAAGAAGGCGAAGCGTTCGTGGTCGTCCGAGTAGCCGTAGACGTTCTCGCGGCCGAAATAGACGGGCGCGTCTATCAGGTAAGACGGTGCGCCCGACGCTTCGCTGTAGAAGACGCTCACTCTCCGGCGTTGGCCGAGCCAATCGACTTCGAGGTTGTCAAAGAGCAGCCGTTCGACGTGCGGCGCGGCCGTCCTCTGGTAGAACGGATGGATGAGCAGGGCATCGACCTCGCCCGTCTCGCGCAAGAACTTCGGCAGTGCGCCGGCCACGTCGCCGAGGCCGCCCGTTTTGGCGAAAGGTACGGCCTCCGACGATAGGATTGCGACGCGCAGCAAGCTTTTTCGACACCACGCCCCCGCAGGGAGACGCTCGACTTCCCGTCAGGCTGAAATTGCTAAAGCTCGGAAGCCATACTATCGGGTAGCCGCCCGCGTTTTGTCAAGAAAGGGGAGGAATAGTGATGGGTGATAAGTGATGGGTGATAGGAGAAAACAGGGCTTTTCTTATCACCTATCACCCATCACCTATCACTTGATTTAACTCTGCATGGAAGCGAGGAAATCGGCGTTCGACTTGGTTTTGCCCAGTCGTTCGAGGACGACTTCCATCTGCTCGACGGGGGACAGGGGGTTGAGGACGCGGCGCATCACCCAGATGCGGTTGAGGTCTTCCTTCGAGATGAGCAGTTCCTCTTTGCGCGTGCCGGAGCGTTGAAGGTCGATGGCCGGGAACAGACGCTTGTCGGAGAGGCGACGGTCGAGGTGAATTTCACAGTTACCCGTGCCTTTGAACTCCTCGAAAATCACGTCGTCCATGCGCGAGCCGGTGTCGATGAGCGCGGTGGCGATGATGGTCAGACTGCCGCCCTCTTCGATGTTGCGCGCCGCGCCGAAGAAACGCTTCGGACGCTGAAGAGCATTGGCGTCGATACCGCCGGAGAGGATTTTGCCCGAAGGCGGGACGACGGCGTTGTGTGCGCGTGCCAGACGCGTCAGAGAGTCGAGCAGGATGACCACGTCGCGCTTGTGCTCGACGAGTCGCTTCGCCTTCTCGATGACCATGTCGGCCACTTGCACGTGGCGCGTCGGCGGCTCGTCGAAGGTCGAGGAGATGACCTCGCCGTTGACCGAGCGTTGCATGTCCGTGACTTCCTCCGGGCGCTCGTCGATGAGAAGGACGATGAGCGAGACCTCTGGATGGTTGTGCGTGATGGAGTTGGCGATGGTCTGGAGGAGCATCGTCTTGCCGGTACGCGGCGGCGCGACGATAAGCCCGCGCTGTCCCTTGCCGATGGGCGTCACGAGGTCGATGACGCGCGCCGAGAGATTGTCGGGCAGCGCCTCCATCTTGAGTTGCTCGTCCGGGTAGAGCGGCGTCAGGTTGTCGAAGAAGACCTTGTCGCGCGACTCGCCGGGAGCCTCGAAGTTGATGGCCTCGACCTTAATCAGCGCGAAGTAGCGTTCGCCCTCTTTCGGCGGACGAATCTGGCCGGAGACGGTGTCGCCCGTGCGTAGGTCGAACTTTCTAATCTGCGACGGCGAGACGTAGATGTCGTCGGGGCCGGGCAGGTAGTTGTATTCGGGGGCGCGCAGGAAGCCGAAGCCATCGGGCAGCGTTTCCAGTACGCCCTCGGAGAAGATGAGACCGCTCTTTTCGGTCTGCGCGGCGAGGACTTTGAAGATGAGTTCCTGCTTGCGCATGCCGGTGGCTCCGGGCACGTCGAGGTCTTTGGCTATCTGCGTCAGCTTGGAGATGGACATCTCCTTGAGCGTCGCCAGATTGAACGACCCATCGCGTCCCTGCCCGCCGCCCTCTGCGCCGCGCGCCGATGTCTCTTCTATGTCCTGCTCGTTTTCGATGTCGGGCGGCGGAGGCGGAGTCTCGACGGCCGCTGCGGTGGACGAGGCGCGCGAACTGCTGCTGCTGCTGCCGTCGCCACTGACGGCCGGGTTGGCCGTCTCCTTGTTAGTAGTGCGTGTTCGTGGTGTGCGTTGTGACATTTCCGTTCTTCTCTATCAGCGGAGCGCGGGAGCTAACCGTTCGCGCTAATGTTTCATCTCTTCGGGGGCGCTACGCGCGATAGGCGACGCCCGCGTCTTGTCCTGTGCATTAAGGTTTAAATGAATGCCGATTTTGTGTCGGGATCGACGCCTTTTGGTGCGCCGCGCGCCGCAACGGGACGCGTGCGCCTGTGGTGGGCCGCTCTGCCCTGTGGCTGGGGCGCGGCCGGTGGTCGCTCGCGCCTCTCGCATCTTGGACGACACCGGCCGGGCGTCGCCCGCTTAAACTTTCCCCTCTGAATTTTTGACGGGATTATAGCAACCTTCTTTCGATGCGGCGAATGCCCGGCGGGTAGCCCGCGCCCGCCGGACGCTCGGATTTCCAAGAGGGGGAATTAGGAGCCGGTTATGGCCTCTTCGATAGCGCGCCACAGTTGGTCGCGCCCGCGTCCGGTGACTGCTGAGTAAGTCACTATCTCGCCGCCCGCTTGCCGCCCGCTTGGGTCGCTCGCTTCGTCTGCGCCCAAGACCTGACGCGCGCGCGCAAGCGACTTCCGTAACTCGTTGTGAGAGAGCTTATCGGATTTGGTGGCAACGGTGAGAAACGGCTTGCCGTTCGCTCTGAGCCATTCTCTGAGCTGCAAATCCAAGGTTGTGGGTTCGTGGCGCGAATCTACGATTTGAATTGATAGCACAAGCGACGCGCGCTTGGCAAGGTAGTTCGTCACAAAGGCGCCCCACGACTGGCGAATCGCCTTCGGCACGCGCGCGTAACCGTAACCGGGGAGGTCAACGAAGCGGAAACTGCGGTTGATGAGGAAGAAGTTGAGAGCCTGCGTCCTGCCGGGCGTCGAGGAGGTGCGCGCCAGACCGCGCACGCCGAGCATCGAGTTAATCAAACTCGACTTGCCGACGTTCGAGCGGCCGAGGAAAGCGACCTCCGGCATATCCTCCGGCGGCCAGTGCGACTCCTCAAACGCGCTCTTGAGAAACTCCGCGCTCGTGACTTTCATAGAGACAAGTGATAGGTGATGGGTGATAAGTGATAAGAGAAAAGCTTCTTTCTTATCACCTGTCACTCATCACCTATCACAGCTTTCAGGCTTTGGCCGTTTCGGAGTTGGCGTTGCGTTGGGCGGCGATGCGGCGCGACATCTGGCGCAGGTGTTCGAGGCGCTGCTCGGCGTCGGGCATACGCATCACGAGTTGTTCGAGGTGCGGCAGATAGCGCGGGCCTGTGATGGCGCGAATCTCGGAGACGAAGGGTTGAATTTTGGCGTAGACGAAGGCGTGCTCGCCGTTCGCGTCGTTGAACATCTGCTCGTCTATCGCGCCGTGATTGACCATCGAGCAGGCCATGTCCCAGTAGGTCGTGACCATGCGGAGGTAGGCGCTGTGCTCGCCGGTGTAGGTGTCGATAATCTCCTGCGCGCTGTCCGGGTTGAAGGACATCATCCAGTTGCGCGCCTTCCGCATCGTCTCGTCGCGGCGCAATTCGTAGAGTTTAAGAATCAACTCGGCGCTCTTCTCTTTGTCGGCCATGTGTGTGATGTCTCCTTATCAGTGTTCGGGGCGTCGTGTGCGTGTAGGACAGCGCCCGCATCGCCTCTCGGACGCGGACGCCTCCGTGCTCTTTCTGCGTGGTCTGATGTGATGAGTAGTTGCGGGAGAGACGCGCACTGGCTGTGCGCGTCTCTCCTCTGATTACAGGTGGTGCTAGTCGGCCATCGTCGGCGTGCTCTGCGAAGGGGGGTCGGATGTCCAGACGGGCGGGTGGCTCGCGTCCTCGCCTTCGGCCGCGTGATGCACGTCTTCGAGTGCGAGCGAGAGCACCTCGTCAATCGTCTCGACGAGATGCACGTCGAGGACGGCGCGCACCTCTTCGGGCAACTCCTGCAAGTCCTTCTCGTTATCCTTCGGGATGAGGATGGTCGAGACGCCGAAGCGATGCGCGGCGAGCAGTTTCTCCTTGACGCCGCCGACGGGCAGGACGCGACCGCGCAGGGTGATTTCACCCGTCATCGCCACGTCTTTGCGGACGGGCACGCGCGCCAGCGCCGAAGCCATCGCCGTCGCCAGCGTGACACCGGCCGAAGGACCGTCCTTCGGAATCGCCCCTTCGGGGATGTGTATGTGGAGGTCGCGCTTGCGTATGAATTCGAGATTCATGTCGAGCCGTTCGGCGCGCGCCTTGATGCAGGTGAGAGCCGCCTGCGCGGACTCCTGCATGACCTCGCCGAGTTTGCCCGTCAACGTCACGCCGCCGCGACCGTTCGTCAGCGTCGCCTCTATCTGCAAGACTTCGCCGCCGACCTCCGTCCACGCCAGCCCGACCGCCAGACCAATCTCGCTCGAAGCGAGAACGCCCTGCTGTCGGAACTTGACGGGGCCGAGCATCTCGCGGACGCGTTCGGCCGTCACGACCTCCTTGAACTCCTCGCCCGAAGGCTCGCGCGCGACCAGCTTGCGCGCCACCTTGCGGCAGCACGAGCCAATCTCGCGTTCGAGGTTGCGGACGCCCGCCTCGCGCGTGTAGTGGCGGATGATTTCGAGGATGCCTTCGTCCGTGAACTCCACCTGTTCGGCTTTGAGGCCGCTGCCTTCGGCCTGCTTCGCAATCAGGTGGCGCTTGGCGATTTCCAGCTTCTCGCGCTCGGTGTAGCCCGACAGGCGCAGGATTTCCAACCTGTCCTGAAGCGGCGCAGGGATGGTGTGCAGGACGTTCGCCGTCGCAATGAAGAAGACTTTCGAGAGGTCGTACTCCACGTCGAGGTAGTGGTCTTGGAAAGTGTTGTTCTGCTCCGGGTCTAAGACTTCGAGGAGCGCGGCCGACGGGTCGCCGCGAAAGTCCGCGCCGAGTTTATCGACCTCATCGAGCAGGATGAGCGGGTTGACCGTCCCGGCCTTCTTCATCATCTGGATAATCTGGCCGGGGAGCGCACCGATGTATGTGCGACGGTGGCCGCGTATCTCCGCCTCGTCGCGCACGCCGCCCAGCGAGAGGCGGACGAACTTGCGCCCCGTAGCGCGCGCGATGGATTTGCCGAGACTCGTCTTGCCGACTCCCGGCGGGCCGACGAAGCAGAGAATCGACCCCTTCGGATTCTTGACGAGTTGGCGGACGGCGAGGTGTTCGAGGATACGGTCTTTAATCTTTTCCAGCCCGAAGTGGTCTTCGTTCAAGACCTCTTCGGCCTTCGAGATATCTTTAATCTCTTTCGACTTCTGTTTCCAGGGCACGCTCAGGAGCCAGTCGATATAGGTGCGCGAGACCGTGCCTTCGGCAGACATCGGCGGCATCGCTTCGAGGCGGTGAAGCTCCTGCATGGCCTTCTCCTGAGCCTCTTCCGGCATGCCCGCTTCCTCGATGCGCTTGCGTAGGTCTTCCATCTCGGCCTTCTCGTCCTTGCGTCCGAGTTCCTTGTGGATGGCCTTAATCTGTTCGTTGAGGTAGTACTCCTTCTGCGCCTTCTCCATCTGCCGTTTGACGCGCGACTGAATCGTGCGGTCGAGTTGCCGCTTGTCAACCTCGACTTCGAGCAGTTCGATGAGGCGTTGCAGGCGGCCGTGCGCGGAGAAGATTTCGAGCAAGCCCTGCTTGTCCTCGACCGAGATGCGCAGTTGCGAGGCGAGCGCGTCGGCGAGGTGCGAAGGGTCTTGGTTGCGGAGCGCCGTCTGCAAGGCGTCGGTCTGCGCTTCGGGCGCGAGACGCAGGTGTTGCTCGACGAGTTGGCCGACGCGCTGGACGAGAGCCTCGACGCGCGCGCCCGACTCGTGAGCCGTCGGCGCACGCCTGACGGTCGCCGTGAACATGCCGTTGTCGTTCTCGACGCGAATCGTCGTCGCACGCTCGCGCCCCTCGACGACCACCTTCGTCTGCCCGTTCTCCTGCCGTTGAGCCTGAAGGATGCGAGCAATCGTCCCCGTGCCGTAAATCTGCTCCGGCGTCGGCTCGTCTATCGAGGCGTCGTGTTGCGTGGCAAGGAAGATGGTTCGGTCGGTCGCGAGTGCTTCTTCGAGCGCGCGGACGCTTCCGGCGCGCCCGATTTTGAAGGCGACCTTCGTGAAAGGAAAGATGACGACATCGCGAATCGGCACCATCGGCAGGCGCGCGATGTCCGTAGGAGTACGGTCAGAATATTCTTCCATAGTTAAAAAATCTCTCGACTCGACTGCTAATGGTGCAAAGGGCGAGTCGCTGGAGAAAACACGCGCTCGCCCTGTGCCCAAGACTGCCTAAGATTCTAAACCATTTCGCCATCGTGCGCCACAAGTCAGGAAAAAAGGCAAAGGAAAAAGGCAAAAGTGAAGAACAGAGGCCGTTGCCTGAGGTCTTCGCTTCTGCCTTTCATTACGAACTTGCGCCCTGCGCTTACGCAGCTTCGTCAACGCCCGTCAGCGATTCGCCCGGCAGGGCGCGGCGGCGTTCGACCATCTCGCTGGTGATGACGAACTCCTTGACGCGCTTCTGCGACGGGAGCGTGTACATGGCGTCGAGGAGCAGCTCCTCCATAATCATCATCAGGCCGCGCGCGCCGACCTTGCGCTCAACCGCCTGACGCGCAATCGCCCGCAGCGCGTCGTCCGAAAATCTCAACTTGACGTTGTCGTAGTCGAACTTCTTCTGGTACTGCTTGATGAGCGCGTTCTTCGGCTCGGTCAGGATGCGAATCAGGGCGGATTCGTCCAACTCGTGCAGGACGCCGAGGACGGGCAGGCGACCGACGAACTCAGGAATCAACCCGTAGCGCACGAGGTCTTCGGGCTGCGCGGCCGAGAGCGCATCGGCATAGCGGTCGACCGAACCCTTGATTTCGGCGTGGAAGCCCATCGACTTGTTCCGCAGACGCCGCTCAATCACCTTCTCAAGTCCGACGAACGCGCCGCCGCAGATAAAGAGGATGTTGGTCGTATCGACGGGGAAGAACTCCTGATGCGGGTGCTTGCGTCCGCCCTGCGGCGGAACGTTGGCGACCGTGCCTTCGAGAATCTTGAGAAGCGCCTGCTGCACGCCCTCGCCCGACACGTCGCGCGTAATCGAAGGGTTCTCGTCCTTACGACAAATCTTGTCAACCTCGTCAATATAGATGATGCCCTGCTGCGCGCGTTCGACATCGCCGTTGGCGGCCTGCAAGAGCTTGAGGATGATGTTCTCGACATCCTCGCCGACGTAGCCCGCTTCGGTGAGCGTCGTCGCATCGACGATGGTGAAGGGCACAGAGAGCATGCGGGCGAGCGTCTGCGCCATCAAGGTCTTGCCCGTCCCCGTCGGGCCGATGAGGAGGATGTTCGACTTCTGTATCTCGACCTCCGAGCGACGGCGCGCCATCTCGATGCGCTTGTAGTGCTGGTAGACGGCGACGGCGAGCCGCTTCTTGGTCTCTTCCTGACCGATGACGTACTCGTCGAGGAAGTTTTTAATCTCGGCCGGTTTGGGAAGGGGCGGGCGCGTGGCGACGGCCTCGGCCTGCTGGTCGTCGGTGATAATCTCGTTGCAGATGTCGATGCACTCGTTGCAGATGTAGACGGTGGGGCCTGCAATCAGTTTTTTCACTTCGTTCTGCGACTTGCCGCAGAAGGAGCAGCGCAACGTGTCGTCGGTTCGGCGTACCATAGGCGTTCTTTGAGGGAGCTTTCGGTCTTCGAGCGTTTGGAACTGTCGTCTTTGACGAGCGGCTCGCCTAATCGGGGGCTTGCGAGCGCGGACGAAAAAACCGCTATTGCCCGTGCGTTGCCTGCGCGGTCAGGACTTGTCGTCCTTTGCGACTATCGCACGCCACCCGAACATCTTACAACGCCTGTTCGGGTGCGTGCGATAAAATTTTCAAAAGCTGCCGTGCGGCGCATCCGCGCGTTTACTCGCGATGCGCGATGACTTCGTCGATGAGTCCGTACTCCTTGGCCTGCATCGCCGACATGATGCGGTCGCGTTCCACGTCGCGCTCGATGATGTCGTAAGGCTGACCGGTGTGTTTGGCGAGGATGTTCGAGGTCAACTCGCGCATGCGCAGGATTTCCTCGGCCATGATGCGGATGTCCGTCGCCTGACCCTGCGCGCCTCCCGACGGTTGGTGGATGAGGATGCGCGAGTTCGGCAGGGCGAAGCGTTTGCCCTTCGCGCCCGCCGCCAAAAGCAGCGCCGCCATCGAGGCACACTGTCCGACGCAGATGGTCGTCACGTCGGGACGGATAAACTGCATCGTGTCGTAGATAGCCATCCCGGCCGTAATCGAACCGCCCGGCGAGTTGATGTAGAGGTTGATGTCCTTCTCCGGGTCTTCCGCTTCGAGAAAGAGCAGTTGCGCGACGATGAGGTTCGCAATCTGGTCGTCAATCGGCGTACCGATGAAAATGATGTTGTCTTTGAGGAGACGCGAGTAGATGTCGAACGCGCGCTCGCCGCGCGACGTTTGCTCGACAACCATTGGGACTAATGCCATCGCTTTTAAAACTCCGAGTGTGCTTCGGCGGCTGCTATCCGGCCGCTTCCTGTGAGCCTTCCGCTCGTCCCGCCTGCGCGGCGTCGTCCGCCGTCGTGACTTCGCCGCTCGCGGCTGCGTCCGCCGTCTCCGGCGCAGGCACTTCATCGCGCCATTCTTCATCGCGGACGTTCGCATTTTCAACCAGCAGGTCGAGCGCCTTACGGTTGCGTAACCTGTCGGCGATGCTACGTTCGCCTCCCTGCTTTGTCAAGGCAGCGCGCACTTGCTCAACAGACTGTCCGGAGTGCTCGGCGAGGCGTTGGATTTCTTCCTCAATCTCTTCGTCCGAGACCTCTATCTGCTCGTCTTCGGCGATGCGTTCAAGCAGCAGCGAGCCGCGCAAATCGTCGATGGCGCGCCCGCGCATCATCTCGCGCAAACCCTCCCAGTTGAGTTGCTCGCTGCGCGGATCCATGCCGCGCTGCATCATGTTGCGGACGGTCGATTGCAACAACTGATTGGCCTGATATTCAACGAGCGATTCGGGCAGTTCAAACTGATGCGCCGCGATGAGTTTGCCGAGCACTTCGTCGCGCAGGCGATGTTCGGCTTCGTAGTCGGCGCGCATCTCCAGATTCTCGCGGACGCGCTCGCGCAGGCGCGCCACCGAATCAATCTCCTCTTCGCCGAGGCTGCGCGCCCACTCGTCATCCAACTCCGGCACTTCCTTGCGCCTGATGGCCGTCACCGTCGCCGTGTATTCAATCTCTTTCCCGGCCAGCCCCGGCGCGGAGAAGTCTTCCGGGTATGTGACGCGGAAGGTCTTCACGTCGTCGGGGCGCATGCCCATCAGGTTGTCGTTGAACTCGGCGACGACACCCTCGCCGCCAACTTCCACCTCAACCTCGTCAACCTTGATGTCTTCCTCTTCCGGCTGGTCGAGATAGCGGCCGACGAAGTTGACCGTCACGGTGTCGCCCAACCCGGCGGGGCGGTCTTCGACCGGCTGAAGCGAAGCGGAGGATTCGCGCATCTCTTCAATCATGCGGTCAACCATCTCGTCCGTCACGGGACGCTTGCGCCGCACGGCCTCGATGCCCTTGTAGTCTCCGATTTCGACTTCGGGCAGCACCTCGACGTGTGCGTGCAGCGAGACGGGCGCGTCGCCGAAGTGTTCAAGCCCCTCGTTTTCGAGATGCACGTCCGGCTCGCCGATGACCTGTAGACCGCTTTCCTGAAGCGCGCGGTTGACGGCTTCGGGCACAATCTTCTGTAAGACCTCGCCGCGAATCTCGTTCTTGTAGCGCGTGCGAACGACGCCTCGCGGGGCGTGGCCTTTGCGGAAGCCGGGCACGTTGGCGAGTTGCGCGTAGCGGTCGCTAACGCGGTCGTACTCGGCGCGCACGTCGTCGGCCGCAATCTCGATGTGGAACTCTTTACGGGTGGGCGAAACGTCCTTAATTTCCGTCTTCATAAACAAACTGAAAAGCCCGCCTCCCGGAGCCTCGACGTGCGAGGGCGCTTTCAGAGAGCGGCGGGCGTCCTTCCGGTAATTTTCACCTGAAAACTCTACTCAATGCGAAAGGGGGGACTCGAACCCCCACCCCTTGCGGGACCAGATCCTAAGTCTGGCGCGGCTGCCAATTACGCCACTTTCGCGCGTCTCTCGCTCGAACGAGCGAGATTAAAGGATTGGGTCGCGAATGTCTAGCGGCTCGCCCATCAAGCGGCTGTGCGCCTCCGGGTCTCTACGGCGCGAGATTTAGTTTCACGCGGCGAAGACCTAGAGGCGCAAGGTCAGGAGGTGGCGGTCAATCGATGCTCAGGGCGAGGACGGAACGGTCAGGCGTGTGAGAGTCGAGGAGGCGGCTGTCTCGTGGTCGTGCAGGAGCACGTCGAAGGTGCGACCGCTGATGCCTGCGAGGTCTTCGGATGAGACGTTTAACTCCTGTCGGCTGGTGGCGACGACGCCGTAGTCGATGAACTTGACGACCTTGCCGCCCGCCAGCAGCGTCACGCTGTAGCGCGCGCGCTCCGAAAAAGTGCCATCGAAGGTCAGCCACACGTCGGAGTTGGCGCGTCTGAGCGCACGCAGAGAAGGCGAGCACTCGTCCCTGCGTCCGCCCCTCGGCAGATAGAAGACGCAGGTGCGCAAGGTGGCGAGCCGCTCTCTGGTGAAGCCGTTGAAGACGCCGACTTCGACCATGTAGCGACCGGCGATGCTGCCTTCACCGAAGTTGAAGGTGTCGTCGAGCGTGATGGTCTGAAACTGTCTGAGACGCTCGACGACCGGCCCCGCCTCGCGCGTGCGCGTACGCAGTTCGTCCTGCTCGGTCTCCTTGCCGTCCTCGTCCTTGACCTTGACGCGCTCGTAGAACGAATAGCTGACGCTCGTGTAGAAAGATTCGGTGATGTCTTTGAGAGCGATAATCTCGACCTTCAGTTGGTCGCCTGAGCGGAAGTCGTTGCCGTTGGTCTTGACGGCGAGGTTTCCGCCCTGCCACTGCGCACGCGCTTCCGGCGCAGCGAGCAAGAGCAGCAGGAGCAGCGCCGACGCCGGAACGAACAAGAATCTCTTCATGATGCCTCCGTGTGAGTGGGAGAGACCGACAACCCGTCGAGATTGTAGACGCGCGAACCCTTCGGAAGTTCCATTATCCGGCGGCCGTCCGCGATGCGGCAAGCAGTTTCGCCGCCCGCCCGCGCGCACGCCTAGACGCGGACGAGCGGCCACACATCGACTTCGATGGCGTTGGCGTAGTGCAGCAGCGGCTCGCCCGACGGGGTCGGCAGGCCGAGGGCTTCGAGCAGGTTCGACCTGTGAACGACGGCCGTCGCCGTTCGCAGAGGCCACTTCTGATGATGTATGCGGAGGCGATAGAGTTCGCCTTCGTGCTCGGAATAGAGGCAGTAGCGTTCGGTGAGGAAGAAGTCGAGCGAATCGGGTGCGGCGTGGCCGGTCGCCTCGCCGTATGTGTAAGAGGCGCGAAACTCCGCCGGGGGCGCGTCGCCGTGCGTGCGGCGCGAAGAGTATTCGACCGTCCGCCCGTGCTCTTCGAGCGACATCTCGGCGTCGTAGTAGGGAAGGTGAAAGAAGGTGCGCGCGCCGCGCACGGCGACGAGGCTGTTACAGTCCATCGACATGAACCAGACGCCGGGCACGCCTTCGTAATGGACGTAGGTGCGGACGTTCAACTCGTGCATCTCGCTCAGGCCGGGAATGGCGGGCGTGTAGGACGGGCGCACGTCCCACATCGTAAAGGGGACGATGCCGACCCACGCTTCGCCCTCGTGCGTGTCGATGGTCAGGCGTTCGGGGACGAGCGGGCGCAGCGCCGCGACGGGCACGCGCCAGTGCATGAAGAGCAGCTTGCCCCAGTTCATATGCCCGATGTTCGTGCCGTCCGGTCGCGTGCGGATGGCAAGACGGTTTTCGAGTGTCGTCGGCCCTGAGTTCATCTGTGCTCGTCCTGTATCTTCGGATTAACGTTGACATCTTACCGGAACGCAACGAATAATTCATCGCTTTTCGCGCCGCCTGCTAACGACTGCTCCGACGCGCCCGAACGCCAGATGAAACCAATCGCTTCACTCATGCTCCTCCTGCTCGGCCTTCAGGTCTGTGCGCCCAACGCGCAGGTCAAACGCGACGCCGCGCGTCAGTCGTCGGCGCGCGAGCGTGCCGGAGCGCCGACGGTTGTCTGCATCGACCCCGGTCATCCTTCGGAAGTTTCCAGCGGGACTGAGGAGCAGAACGGCACGAACGAGACCCGCGCGGCGTGGATGGTCGCGCTCAGGCTGCGCCGTCGTCTCGAAGAGAAGGGCTACGAGGTCTGTCTGACGAAGTCTGAAGAGTTGCAACTCGTGCGCAACCGCGAACGCGCAGAGGTGGGCAATCGCGCGCGCGCCGCGCTGATGGTCAGACTCCACTGCGACGCGTCGAGCGGTTCGGGCTTTGCCATCTATCATCCCGACCGGCAGGCGACGAAAGAGGGCGTCACAGGCCCGTCTGCGCGCATCATCGAACAGAGCGAGCGCGCCGCGCGTCTGATGCACGCGTCGATGAGCGAAGTCCTCGGCGGACTGCTCAAAGACGGCGGCGTGCGCGGCGACTCGCAGACGCTTATCGGAGGCCAGCAGGGCGCCTTGACAGGCTCCATCTTTTCCGAAGTGCCGGTCGTCCTGATAGAGATGGTCGTCTTGAGCAATGCGCGCGATGCGGAGTTCATCAAGGGCGAGGCCGGGCAGGAGAAGATGGCCGAGGCCATCGCCGAAGGCGTCGCGCGCTTCGTCGGCGGCGCGGGCGCATCCGCCCCCGGCAAACCATAAGTTTCCCGGAAGGCTCGCCGCTTTCACTTTCAACTTTCAGGACGCCTGCGAAAGGAGCGTTCGACAATGCCCAAACTTTCCCCCGCGATGGTTGCCCGCTCGCTTGTCAGCGCGGCTCTCATGCTCGTCGTCTTCGTGACGACGGTCAGCGCGCAGTCCGAAGCCTTCAAGAAGGAGTGGGAGAATTTCGACTACGCCGCGCGGCAGATTCGCCGCGAGCAGTTGAAAGACCTGACGCTCGAAGACCTCAAGCTGATGCGCGGCATCGTCTTCGGTCGTCACGGCCGCATCTTCAAAGATTGGGACATCGGGCTTTATCTGAAAGAGCAGAAGTGGTACAAGCCGAACCCGGACTTCAGCAACGCATCGCTCAACGAGACGGAGCGACGCAACCTCGACCTCATCCGCGAGTTTGAGGCCAAGCTGCACGAGACGATTGAGCCGGGCGACATGCGCTGGTGGCAGACGCGCCGCATCCTCCCGCAAAATCTCGGCGAGCACACGGCGGCCGAGTGGCGCATCCTGCGCGCCGAGATAGAGGCCATTCACGGCAAACGCTTCGACGACCAGCCCTGGCTGCAAACCTACTTCGAGGAGCGATACTGGTATCAACCGAAAGACTCCTACGACCCGCGCCAACTGACAGAGATTGAGCGCCGCAACATGGCCGCCCTCGACGCCGCGCAGAAAAAGCAGCGCAACGCCGCCGTCTCGCCCGGCGACATGGAGCACTTTCAGAAGACCGCCCTCTCGGAAGAGATGTTGCGCGGTCTCGGTCTCTACGAACTGCGCCTGTTGAGAAACGAAGTTTATGCGCGGCGGGGTCGGCAGTTTCGCACCGAATGGATTGCGCAGCACTTCTACAGTCAGCCCTGGTACGAGCCGCGCGAGGACATGGCCGAGCCGGAGTTATCGGAGATAGAGCGCCGAAACATCGAGACCATCGTGAAATACGAGAACGCGCTGCACGAGGAGTTGGCGACGAAGCCCGTCTCGAAGGCGTTGCTGGAAGGGATGTTCCTCGAAGACGCGCGCAAACTGCGGCAGGAGATTTATGCGCGGCGCGGCAAGGTCTTCAAAGACCGCTGGCTTCAGAAATACTTCGAGAGCTTCAGTTGGTACAAGCCCGACCCGAAGTACAAAGACGCCGCGCTCTCGGCCGTCGAGCGGCAGAACGTGGCGGCCATCCTCGCCTACGAGAAGAAGGCGACCAGCGTCCTCGACGCCATCGAGGGTTGATAAGGCCAACATCCAGTCCCGCGTGACGGGACACGCAAACCGAAAAGAAGTCTGAAAGTCGTCGGCCTCAGGAGTCGGGAGCAAACCGGCTGCCTCGCTTCAACTTTGCGCCTCCTGCGCACGGACGCGGGAGGCGCAAAGTCTATTGAGCGGTTATTCGTTGACGGCCGTGTGGAGCGATCGCCAAGAGGCATGGAGCAGTTCGTCAATCCTGCGCCAGTCGGCTTCGCTGACGCCGCCCGCTTCGGCGCGCTCGTCTCTTATCTTCATCGCTTCGGCGCGCAGGCGCGCGTGCTCAGAGAGTTTCTCGGCGGGCACGTCGTAGAGTTCGGCGGGCAACTCTGCGAGCGCGCGTTCGAGGTCGCCGGGCGCGTGCCTGCGCCGCTCGCGGTGAATAATCCACCATTCGAGTTCGAGACGCGCGGCGCGCGCGGCGTCAAACTCCACGTCGCTCACTTCGCGGATGGATTCGTAGAAGCTGACGAGGTTCGGCAGAGCCTTCTCGTAATCGGCGCGGCTGCGACCGTCTTTGAAGACGAAAGCGGCCTTCGCGGCCTGATAGGCGACCGAGTTCGAGCGCCAGAGCGGCAGGCGATACTGCGTGCGCAGCAACTCCGAGAGTTGACGAAACAGCTTGAGCCGCTCGCGCGCGTAGTAGGAGCGCCACATCTCCGTTTCGAGGCGCGCCACCTGCTCTGCGTCGAAGCTGCGCATGGCCGTGCGGCGCGGCGCGTAAAGGTCGTAGAGCACCCACGCGGCGACGAGCGCGATGAGCGCGGCCGAGACGAGGAGCGTGCGGCGTAGAAGTGTGCGTCTGGTCTTCGTCATCATCAATCAGTTCCCGGTGCGGCGCTCGACGCGCCACAGTTGAAAGGTCTCCTCGTCGAAACCCTTGAGCGAGGTTTCGAGCGGGCGGACGGCGAGGTCTTCTTCGGAGAGCAGGCGCGCGACGGCCGGGTCGCGCCTGACGGCGTCGGAGATAACGAGGTCGCGCCCCGTCGAGAGCGGTTCGAGGCGCGCGGCGATGTTGACGTTCGAGCCGAAGTAGTCGAGACGACCGTTGAGCGTGACGGCGATGCACGCGCCCGTGTGGATGCCCGCCTTGAGCAGCAGCGGGCGTATCCCTGCGGGCGGCGACGCAAGTGTGCGCTGCGCGCGGACAACGGCGCGCAAGGCCGCCGACGGGCGCACGAAGGCCGCCATCACGGCATCGCCCAACGTCTTCACAATCGCGCCGCCCTCCGCCGCGATGCACTCGCGCAGCACGTCGAAGTGGTTCATCACCGCGCCGAAGGCGACGGCGTCGCCAATCTGTCTGTAGAGCCGCGTCGAGTCGCGGAGGTCTGTGAAGACGAGCGTCAGGCTGCCGACGGTGATGCGGTCGCCCGGTCGCAGAGCCTCTTCAGCGAAGAGGTCGCGGAACATTTGCAGCGCGGTGACTTCGGCGGCCGTCGCCGCGTCGTCGCTCCACGCCGCGCGTTCGAGGATGAAGAGTTGCTCGTCGCTCGTCGCGTTCTCGAAGCGCAGCGCGGGCGCGGGCGCAAGACGCGGCTCGTCGGCAGGCCACGCCGACGAGTCTGCGCGCAGGGTCGCCTCCGTCACGCCGCCCTCTGCGGTAACGACGAGCGAACGCGCGCCCGGCAGAGAGAGCGTCCGCAGACGATAACGCCCCTCTTCGAGCACGGGCGCGACCGCGCGGCTCTCGCCGGGAGCGAGCAGTTGTTGGACGACGACGTGCGGCGTCAACTCCGGGCCGCCCACGCAGAACTCCCGCTCTTCGACCGTGCGCAACGAAGCGTTCGGCCGAAAAGTCACTTCGACGGAGCGGTCGAAGTTGGCCGTGAAATCGACGTTGCAGGTCGCGCAGTGGAGATTCGCCTCCACGTCTCTGAGCGCGTCGCTCGATTGCTGCGTCCCGCGACAGAGCGGGCAGAGCACATCCCAACGCAAATCGAGCACCCCCTCGCGCGTCGCCAGCAGGCACAACTCCAACACCTCCCGACGCGCAGCCTCCCACGCGTCCGCCAGCGCATAAGGCCGCAGGTGCGAGACAGACATCTCGTCGCCGCGCTCGACAAGTTCCGCGAGCCGTTCGACGAGCCGCGTATCTGCGCCGCGCTCGATGAGCCTCTCTGCCGTTGAGCGCAGACGCGCACGCGCCGCCTCCGTGAGTTGAGAAGCGGCGGAGAGCGCGGGCGGCGCTGCGACCTTGCGCTGCTCTTGGGCGCGACGCGCCGACTCGTCGTAGCGTCGAAAGGTGTTGGCGAATTTACGCGCCGCAAAGTTGAGTTGGAGAGGAACGGCGACTCGCCACAAAGCCTTGCGCGCACACGCTTCGATGGAGTAGATGAGCCGCGTCCCGCCCGCCGCTCTGCGTTTGAGTTCGACGCTCACGCGCAACTCCGAGACGGGGCCGCTTTCATAACGGCGCACGACGCGGAAGCCGTAAGGGCGCACCCACTCGAACGGCTCCTCCTCCCAACGCACTTCGACGCCCGCGTAGCGCAAGCGCAGACGCCTGCGCGCGTTCGCGCCGCTGACCTGCGCGCCCGTGCCGTTCGCCGACGCTTCGTCGAAGTCAACGAGAGACGGCAGCCCCACGTCGCGGTTGAAGCGATTCGTGTCGGCGACAAACGGCCAGAGCGCCTCCGGCTCGGAGCGCAGGTCGTATTCCCAGCGTCTTTTGAACTCTTTATCGCTCACTTCTCGTCGGCGTTCGGCGGGGCTGCGGAAAAATCGCGCGCGCATCCTACCTCCGAAGAAGCCACGCGCGCCAGCACCCACGCCACAACTTACGCTCTCTCTCGCACGAACGGATTTTTGCGGTTACACTCACGACCGAATCCTGACCAACAGAGGGAGCAGCATGGAGAAACTATCCTATCTCGACCTGCCGAACTGTTATCGCCTCTCAAATGAGTCGGTCGAACTCGTCGTGACGACCGACGTTGGCCCGCGCATCCTGCGCTACGCCTTTCGCGGCGCGGAGAACGTGCTTGGCGAAGTCCCCGACGCCTCCATCCAGACGGAACTCGGCGAGTGGAAGCCGCTCGGCGGTCATCGCCTCTGGGCTGCGCCCGAAGCCAAGCCGCGCAGCTACGCGCCCGACAACGAGCCGGTCGAATTTGAGTTTGCAGGCGACAGAGCCATCAGGCTGCGTGCGCCGGTCGAGGCGGCGACGGGACTGCAAAAGGAGTTGTCCGTCGCGCTCGACGCCGCAGGGACGCGCGCTCTCATCCGTCATCGCATCACGAACAGGGGCGCGTGGGGCGTGACGCTCGCGCCCTGGGCGCTGACGATTATGCGCGGCGGCGGCGCGGTCGTCGTGCCGCAGGAGGACTATCGGCGTTGGGACGATTATCTGCTGCCCGCGCGTCCGCTCGTCCTCTGGCACTACACAGACCTGACAGACCCGCGCTTCACGCTCGGCGCACGCTACCTGCGCCTGCGCACCGATGCGACGCGCGACGCGCCGCAGAAGATTGGCCTGCTCAACAAGCAGGGTTGGGCTGCCTACCTGCGCGAAGCGACGCTCTTCGTCAAGACGGTCGCATACAGAGAGGGCGCGAGCTATCCCGATTACAACAGCAACACGCAGACCTATACGGCCGGGTCGTTCATCGAACTTGAGACGCTCGCTCCTCTGCAATATCTCGAACCGGGCGAGTCAGCCGAGCACGAGGAGCGTTGGTTTCTCTTCGACCGTGTCGAAGCCTCTGTCGAGGCGGACGAAGCGACGCTCGATGCAGCCATCTCGAAGCACGTCGGAGGCGTGCTCGGCGGGTGAACATTTTTGATGACAGGTCAGGTGTTGTTTGGTAGGGTGACGGCGTTGTTGTAGTAAGACCGCATCGAGTGAAGGAGAAGAAGAGAATGGCTGCAAGAAAGTCGAGTAAGAAGTCGGGCGGCGGTCGCGGCGCAGGCGGCGGCGGCGGCGGCGGTCGCGGTGGCGGCAGGAAGTCCTCCTCGTCGAACGATGAGACGACCGGACGCTCAGGCGCTGCTCGCGGCGGCGGTGGCGGCGGCGCTTCCTCTTCAGGCAGAGGCGGCGGGCGCAAGTCAGGCTCGAAGAAGTCAAGCTCGAAGAAATCCGGGTCGAAGAAGGGTTCCGGTGGCGGCGGCAGCAAGAAGGGCGGGAGCAAGAAAGGCGGCGCAAGTAAGGGCGGCGCAAGCAAGAAGCAGGGCGCGAGCCGGAAGGGCGGCGCGAGTCAGAAGGGCGGCAGCAAGAAGGGTGGAAGTAAAAAAGGCGGCAGCAAAAAAGGTGGGAGCAAGAAGGGCGGCAAGCGGCCGGGCATCCTCCGCAGAACCGGACAGGTGGTCGGTGAGATGGCCGTCGGCGCGCTGACCGGCGCGGTCAAGGGCGCGGTCAAGGGCGCAGTCGAACCGCTCGAAGAGGCCGTCGGCCTCGAAGGCCATCACACAGAAGAGGGTGAAGGCGGAGGCGGCGGAACGCAGGGCGGCGGTGGCGGCGGTGAACAGGGCGGCGGTCAGAGCGGCGGCGGTGGTGGACAGAGCAGCGGCGGCGGCGGCGGCAGTAGCAGCAACGGCTAATGACGCGAGTCGTCCGCAGGCGGCGCGTCTGCCAAACGAAAACTTTAAAGGGCGGCGGCCACGCGGTCGTTGCCCTTTAACTTTTCGGGCGGCGTGTCTGACGCGTGCGCGCATCTGCTGTCCGATTCCGAACAGCGCCAGTCCCATAATCGTAAAGGCGTGCGAGGCGTCTGTCGCCCCGTTTGCGCTTTTTGCTCCGCCTTTCGTGCTTTCACGCGCTGGCACGCGGCTTTCTATAGATAGAGACTTCAGAGGCCACGCACGCTCGTCCATGCCCGACACGTTGACGACGCGCGAGAGAGCTTATCCCTCAAACATTGGAGAACGCATCGTGATTGAACTGCGCAACATCGAGAAGGCTTTCGAGCAGGGGCAGACGAAGACCTACGTCCTCAGACGTGTCAATCTGGACGTGCGCGAAGGCGAGTTCGTCTCCATCATGGGGCCTTCGGGTGCGGGCAAATCGACGCTCCTCGCCATCCTCGGCATGTTCGACAGCGCGTGGACGGGCGAGTATTACTTCATGGGCAAGCCCGTCCATAAGTTGAACAAGAAGGAGCGCAACGAACTGCACAAACAGCACATCGGCTTCGTCTTCCAGAGCTACCACCTGCTCGACCACATGACGGTCGCCGAAAATCTCGACCTCCCGCTCTCCTATAAAGATGTCAAGAAGTCGGAGCGGCAGTCCATCGTCGCCGACACGCTCGACCGCTTCCACATCGTCGGCAAAAAAGACCTCTACCCGAACCAACTCTCCGGCGGCCAGCAGCAACTCGTCGCCGTCGCGCGCGCCGTCATCATGAGTCCGAAACTGATTCTCGCCGACGAGCCGACGGGCAACCTCCACTCCTCGCAGGGACGCGAAATCATGGAGCTCTTCAAACGGCTCAACGAAGAGGGCACGACCATCATTCAGGTCACACACTCAGAACAGAACGCGAGCTACGGCAACCGCATCGTCAAACTCGAAGACGGATGGGTCGTCAACGAACAGGCCGAGGCCAGAGCCGAGGCGTGAAGCGAATGGGCTAACGCTAAAGAAGTCAGAGCCTTTGACTATTTTGACGTTGCAATAGCGCTGAATAGCTTTGAAGTCGTTCCAGTTGTCCGTGATGACAGTCGTGTTCCAGCGCCGCGCGCTGACGGCCATCAACGTATCGAGCGCCATGCGCTGTGTCGCGCCCGGCTTGAGGATTAGGGACGATGAGCGAGTAGTCTTTTTGGTATGCGCGAGCCAGCGCCTCATAACGCTTCCGCTCTGACTCATCCGCCGCTCCGGCGATTAACTCCATCAACACGACCGCCGAAAAAAGGAAGTTGTCGGGCAAGTCCGACAACTTCCTTGAGATTACGACCGATGTGTCGCAGGTGTAGGAGGGCATCAGGAAGAGCGCTGACGATGATGATTCTCATAGGTGGTTTGAAAAGCTCGTAATGTGGCGGCTTTCCTCTTAGCCAGCCGTTTCTCTCGCTCCTCTGGCGTCTCAGGATTCAGGTGGCGGGGCAGCGCATCTTGCCCTTCGTAGACTTTGGCCGGAATCAGAGGAAGCAGCCCTTCGGAAATTTTGTGTCCGTTACTTCGGCGTGACGCGCCGGGAGCTTTTTTCGATTTTGCCTTAGTGTTTTTAGATGACATACAGCACCGTCTCCGCAGAATCTTCACGCACAAGTTAACACAGGAATTCTCATTTTCGGACACGCGAAATCCCACAAACGAAAAAAGGCGGCGCGGGGCGAGGGGCGGAAAAGGGCGTTTTTGTTGGGAAATTCGCGGGCGGCGCGGTGGCACGAGGCTCGCCATAGAGTTGGCGTCGCAAGGTTGGTTTCGGAATCGCTGGTGATTGAATCGTTATGGACATTCCCCGCTCAAAAGGTAAGAACAAGAAACGCGTTCGGCAGGTCATCTACGCCGTGCTCGGCGTCGCCGTCGTCGGCGCCATCACGCTCGGCGTCTCGCGCATGAAACCTGCCGCCCCCGGCATCGAGCGTTCGACCGTCTGGGTCGATACCGTCAAGCGCGGCCCCATGCTCAGGCAGGTGCGCGGCATCGGCACGCTCGTTCCCGAACAGGTCAGAGTCGTCGCCGCCTCGACGCAGGGGCGCGTCGAACGCATCCTCGTCCAGCCCGGCACGGAAGTGACGGCCGGGACGGTGCTGATTGAGCTGACTAATCCCGAACTGATGCAGTCGGTCACGGATGTCGAGTATCAGATGCGCGCGGCCGAGGCCGACTTGAACAATCTGCGCGCCAAACTCGAAAGCGACCGGATGAGCCAGCAGGCGGCGGCCGCCACCGTCCGCGCCGAATATGAGCAGGCCAAGATTCAGGCCGACACGGACGAAGTGCTCGCGCGCGACGGACTCATTCCCGCCCTGAACCTCAAACTCTCGAAGGTGCGCGAAGCCGAACTGGCGAACCGCTACTCCATCGAGCAGAAGCGTCTGGAAGGCACGTCGAAGTCTGCGCGGGCGCAGGTGGCAGCGCAGGAGGCGCGCATCTCGCAACTGCGTGCGCAACTCGAACTCCGGCAGTCGCAGGCCGGGACGCTGCGCGTGCTGGCAGGCACGAACGGCGTCTTGCAGCAGATGCAGGTGGAGGTCGGGCAGGAGGTGACGCCGGGGACGAATCTGGCGCGCGTCGTTGAGCCGCAGAACCTCAAGGCCGAACTCAAAATCGCCGAGACGCAAGCGCCCGAAATCTCGCTCGGTCAGCAGGCTTCGATTGATACGCGCAACGGCATCATTCCCGGCCACGTCATTCGCATTGACCCGGCGGCCGAGCAGGGAACCGTGACGGTTGACGTGGCGCTCGACGGCCCTCTGCCGCAGGGCGCGCGCCCAGACCTCTCGGTTGACGGCACCATCGAACTCGAACGGCTGGATAATGTTCTCTACGTCGGGCGTCCGGCCTTCGGGCAGGCGCAGAGCACGGTCGGCATGTTCCGTCTCGAAGAGGACGGCAAGTCGGCCTCGCGCGTACAGGTCAAACTCGGCCGCAGTTCGGTCAACACCATCGAAATCCTCGACGGTCTCAAGGAAGGCGACCAGGTCATCTTGTCCGACACCGCCGCTTGGGACAACTACAACCGTGTCGTCCTGAAATAGGAGTGATAAGTGATGTGTGATGAGTGAGAGGCACAGAGTGATGGGTGATGAGTGATGGGTAATAGGATAAAACCTGTCTTTTCTCTTATCACCTCTCACCCATCACCTCTCACATCTTTCTCGTCGCACATCACCTCTCACTCGTACTACCAACCTTCCTGAAGGAGAAACTTCCCAATGTCCGCATCCTCCGAACCGCTCATTCATCTCGACAACGTGAAGAAGGTCTTTTTCACCGACGAGGTGGAGACGCATGCGCTCTCAGGCACTTTCCTCGACATCAAGACGGGTGAATACGTCTCGATAACAGGCCCTTCCGGGTGCGGCAAGTCAACGCTGCTCTCCATCCTCGGCCTGTTGGATTCGCCGACGGAAGGAAAATATTTCCTCAACGGCAAGCCCGTCTCCGACCTCTCTCTGGCCGAGCGCGCGCAGATACGCAACCGCGAAGTCGGCTTCATCTTCCAGAGCTTCAACCTCATCGGCGACCTGACGGTCTACGAGAACGTCGAACTGCCCCTGACCTATCGCGGCATGTCTTCGAGCGAGCGCAAGAAGCGCGTCGGCGAGGCGCTGGAAAAGGTCGGGATGGCGCACCGCGCCAAGCACCTGCCCAGTCAACTCTCCGGCGGTCAGCAGCAGAGAGTTGCCGTCGCCCGCGCCGTTGCCGGTCAACCGCTCATCCTGCTGGCCGACGAGCCGACCGGTAACCTCGACTCGACTAATGGCGAGGCCGTGATGGGTCTGCTGCGCGACCTCCATCGCGGCGGCGCAACCATCTGCATGGTCACGCACGACCCGCGCTACGCCAAGTACGCAGACCGCGCCATCCATCTCTTTGACGGCCGCGTCGTCAAGGAAGAGGAACTCGAAGCCGCGTAGGACGGAGGCCGCCTGAGGCGACCCGCGCGGAAACCCCCAACGCAGGAATCCCGCCGCCCCGCGCGGGAGAAAGGTCGTGAGGCGACATGCGCTCACTCCTCTATGACATCAGGTTTGGCGCACGGATGCTCTTCAAGAATCCGGGGCTGACCGTTGTCGCCGTCCTCGCCCTCGCGCTCGGCATCGGCGCGAATACGACCATCTTCAGTTGCATCAACGCGCTGCTCCTGCGACCCTTCGCCTTCCCGCACGCCGACCGCTCCGTCATGCTCTGGGAGGCGATGCCGCAATCGGGCATCAAACGCGGTTCGGTCGCGCCCGCCAACTTCTACGACGTGCGGCGCGAGAACACGGTCTTTGAAGAGATGTCGGTCTCTTCCGGCTGGGGCGCGAACCTGACGGGCGGCGACCGCCCCGAACGCATCACGGGAGCGGCCGTCTCGCCGCAGTTCTTCACGCTGCTCGGCGTCGAAACCATACGCGGACGCACCTTCACGCCCGAAGAAGAGCGACCGGGCAGCACGCCCGTCGTCATCTTGAGCGATGGACTCTGGGAGCGGCGCTTCGGGCGTGACGAGTCGATTCTGGGCAAGACGATTCCCATCAACAATCGACAGTTCGAGGTCGTCGGCATCATGCCGCGCTCGTTCTCCTACCCGCGCGGCGGCACGGAAATCTGGACGACCTTCGTCTTCGAGGACGATGACATCAAGGATAGAGACTCTCATTATCTGAGAGTCATTGCGCGGCTCAAGCCCGGCGTGACGCGCGAGCAGGCGGCGGGCGAGATGGGCGTGCTGGCCGGACGCTTCGCCGAAGCCTATCCGGATTCCAACGCCGGACGCCACTTCATCGTCGAAGGACTCGTCGAAAGCGAGACGATGGGGCCGCGTCCGTACCTCCTGCTGCTGCTCGGCGCGGTCGGCTTCGTGCTGCTGATTGCCTGCGCCAACGTCGCCAACCTGCTCTTGCTGCGCGGCGCGGCGCGCGCCAAAGAGATGGCGATTCGGACGGCGATGGGGGCGAGCCGCTGGCGCATCGTCCGGCAGTTGTTGACCGAAAGCGTGCTGCTCGCACTGCTTGGCGGCGCAGCCGGATTGCTGCTCGCGGTCTGGGCGGTCGATGCTATCGCCGTTTCGATACCGGCCAACTTCGCGCGCATGATTAGCGGTTGGGAGAACATGTACATCGACTGGCGTGTTTTCGCCTTCACGCTCGGCGTCTCGCTGCTGACGGGCATCATCTTCGGACTCGTCCCGGCGCTTCAGGCCTCGAAGACGGACTTGAACGAGGCGCTCAAAGAGGGCGGGCGGCGTTCGGGCGGCGACTCGCGCAGTCGTCTGCGCGGCGCGCTCGTGATTGCCGAAGTGGCGCTCTCGCTCGTCCTGCTCGTCGGCGCAGGGCTTGTCGTCAAAAGTTTCATCGCACTGGCGAACGCTGACCCCGGCTTCGACACGGCGCGCCTGCTGACGATGGAGTTGACGCTCCCGCGCTTGAAGTATGAGCAGCCGGAGCAGCGCCGACAGTTCTTCGAGGCGTGGCAGCGCAACGCCGAGGCCATTCCCGGCGTCGCCAACGCAGGCGTCATCAGCAGCGTCCCGCTCTCCTGGAACAACAACTCTGCCTTCTTCCGCATCGAGGGGCGACCCGCGCCGCCCCCCGGACAGGAACTTCTCTCGAACCTGCGCGTCGCCAATCCTGAGTACTTCCGCGTCATCCAGATTCCGCTCAAGCAAGGAAGGATGATTGAGGCGCGCGATACGGCCGACGCGCCGCCCGTAGCGGTCGTCAGCGCGCAGATGGCCGAGAAGTTCTTCCCCGGCGAAGACCCGGTCGGCAAGCGCCTCCTGTTCGGCGAGGAGGGCAAGCCCACAGAGATTGTCGGCGTCATCGGCGACGTGCGTCAGGAGCCTTTCACGGACAACATGGGCAACGAGCCGGAGCCGACCATCTACCTGCCTTACGCGCAAAGCCCGTGGAACTCGATGACGCTCGTCGCGCGCGCCGCGCCGGGCAGCGATGCGACACAACTCGTCGCGCCCGTACAGTCGGCCGTGCAGGCGGTTGACAAAGACCAGCCGGTCTACAACGTGCGGACGATGACGCAGATTATGTCCGAGACGATGGCTCCGCAGCGCATCTCCTCGGTCATGTTCGCGGGATTCGCGCTCATCGCGCTGCTGCTGGCGACGGTCGGCATCTACGCCGTCATCTCCTACTCGGTCGCACAGCGCACGCACGAGATAGGCGTCCGCATGGCCTTAGGCGCACAGGCGCGAGACATCCTGCGGCTCGTCGTCGGGCAGGGCTTGAAGCTCATCTTCACGGGCGTCGTGTTGGGGCTGCTCGGCGCGTTCGGCGTGACGCGTTTGATGTCGAGCATCCTCTTCGGCGTGAGCACGACCGATGTCGTCACCTTCGTCGGCATCCCGGCACTGCTCTCGACCATCGCCTTCCTCGCCTGCTACATCCCCGCGCGCCGCGCGGCACGCGTCGACCCGATGGTCGCGCTGCGTTACGAATGAAAGAGGTGAGAGGTGATAAGTGAGAGGCGAGAGGACAAAACAGTTCTTCTTCTTATCACCCGTCACCCATCACCCATCACCGGTTGAGTGAGGTGAGTCATGAGCACACTCGGTCAGGACTTACGTTACGGCGCGCGGATGTTGATGAAGAGTCCGGGCTTTACCGTCATCGCCGTGCTGGCGCTGGCCTTAGGTATCGGCGCGAACTCGGCCATCTTCTCCGTCGTCAACGCCGTACTGCTGCGCTCTCTGCCTTACAAGGACTCGGAGCGTTTGGTGATGCTGTGGGAGCAGCACCCGCAAGCCGGAAGGATGGGCGTCGCCGGTTTGAACTTCATCGAGTGGCAGCGACAGGCCACCTTCTTCGAGCACGCGGCCGTCTTCGCACAGACCAGCTTCGACCTCACCGGACAAGGCGAGGCCGAACGTATTCAGGGCACGCGCGTCACGGCCGACTTCTTCAAAACCATCGGTAGCGACGCGGCACTGGGGCGCACGTTTCGGCCGGGTGAGGACGCGGGCGCGGCAGAGCCGGTCGTCGTCGTCAGTCATGGCTTCTGGCAGAAGCGGCTCGGCGGAGACGCGCGCGCGCTCGGCACGCACATCAAACTCGACGAGACCGACTACACGGTCATCGGCGTCATGCCGCAGGACTTCGGCGAGCGGCTCGACGATTGGGTCTGGACGCCGCTCAGCACAGACCCCGAACGCATCAGCGCGGGCGGGCGTTCGCTGCAAGCGTTGGCGCGTCTGAAGCCGGGCGTCACGCTCGCGCAGGCGCAGGCCGAACTCGACAAGATTGCCGCCGACCTCTCGGCCGCGCGCCCGGACTTCAACCGCGATTGGACGTTCCGACTCGTTCCCCTCCATGAACAGATTACCGGGAGCGTGCGTCTCATCCTGCTCGTGCTCTCCGTAACGGTCTGCCTCGTGCTCCTGATTGCCTGCGCCAACGTCGCCAACCTCTCGCTCGCGCGCGCGACGCGCAGGGAAGGCGAGATGGCGATTCGGACGGCGCTCGGCGCGACGCGCTGGCGGCTCGTCCGGCAGTTGTTGACCGAAAGCGTGCTGCTCGCATTGCTTGGCGGCGCGGCCGGATTGCTGCTCGCGCTGTGGGGCATTGACTTGCTGCTCACGCTCGGCACCGTGCCGCGCGCTAAAGAGATTGGCGTCGATTCGCAGGTGCTCGTCTTCACGCTCATCGTGTCGGTTGCAACCGGCATCCTCTTCGGACTCGCACCGGCCTTGCGCGTGGCGCGGCGCGATGTCAACAGCGCACTCAAGGACGTGGCGAAGAGCTCCGTCCCCGGCTTCAGTCGCAATCGGCTGCGCGGCGCGCTCGTCGTCGCAGAGGTCGCGCTGGCCGTCGTCCTCCTCATCGGCGCGGGACTCTTGATGCGCAGTTTCGTCCGGCTGACGAGCATCGACCCCGGCTTCGAGACCGACAACGTGCTGCTGCTCGAAGTTCCCTTGAGCGAGACGCGCTACAAGGAGGACGAGCGCGTCGTGCGCTTCTTCGACGAGATGCTCGCGCGCGTGCGCGCACTGCCCGGCGTCGAGGCGGCCGGGACGACGCACACCGCGCCGCTCGACGGTTCCGATTCATCACGCCCCTTCATCATCGCCGACCGCACGCCGCCCGAACCCGGCAAGGAACCGGGCGCAGGCTACCGCGTCGTCAGTCCCGGCTACTTCCGCGCGCTCGGCATCCCCGTGCTACAGGGGCGCGACTTCTCCGACAACGACCGACTCAGCGCGCCCGCCGTCGTGATGATTAACCAGACGCTCGCGCGTCGCCACTGGCCGAACGCGAACCCCGTCGGTCAACGCATGCGTCAGGGCGCAGTCGGCGGCGAGAGTCCTTGGATGGAGATAGTCGGCGTCGTCGGCGACGTGCGCCATTCGCGTCTCGACGCAGAGCCGCGACCCGAAATGTATTTCCCGTACGCGCAGGCCGGAGGACAGGCGAGCCGCTCTATCGTCGCCAGTCGTCGGCGCATCACTTTGGCCGTGCGCGCCTCGTCGAGCCTCGCCTCTCTGGGCGAAGCCGTGCGACGCGAAATCTCGCAGATTGACAAGAACCAGCCGGTGACGGGCGTGCGGACGATGAACGAATCGGTGGCGCGCTCGGTGATGACGCAGCGTTTCAGCACGCTGCTCGTCGCCATCTTCGCAGGGCTGGCGCTGGCGCTGGCGATGATTGGCGTCTACGGCGTGATGAGCTTCTCGGTTGGCGGCCGGACGCGCGAGATAGGTATCCGCATGGCGCTCGGCGCGCAGGGCGCGGACGTGATGCGGATGATTGTCGGGCAAGGGATGTGGCTCGTCCTCGCAGGCATCGGCGTCGGCCTCGCGGCATCGTTCGCGGCGACGCGGCTAATGGCCGGTCTGCTCTACGGCGTGAGCACGACCGACCCGCTGGTCTTCTTTATCATCCCGACCTTGCTCGCGGCCGTCGCGCTCCTCGCCTGTTACCTGCCCGCACGACGCGCGACGAAGATTAATCCGATGGAGGCGCTTAGATATGAGTAAGGCGTTGAAGTTCGAGCAGGCCAAGAGGGTCTCTGTGGCTTGTGTGCTGGCCGTTCTCGCTATCGTTGCCGCAACGGGCGCGACGATGGCGCGCAGGCAGGTCGCTTCGGCGGCGGGCGCTCCCGCGCCGACCGCCAAGAGCGTCGCTGCGGAAGCGCCCGCAGAGGTGCGCGCACTCGTCGCGCGCCTGCGCGCGGAGTCTCCGGTCGAACGCGCACAGGCCGCTTGCGCGCTCGGTCGCATGGAGGCGCGTGCGGCGTCTGCGATACCCGTCCTTGTCGAGTTGCTGAACGACGGCGCGCCCGTCGCGCAGACCTGCGGCAATGAACACCCGTTCGAGGATGAAGCGTGGCAGCCCGATTACGAGAGCGTCCGCGAGACGACGGTCGGCGAGGCGGCGACACATGCGCTGATGGCCGTCGGCCGAGACGCGCTCGAACCTCTTACGGAGACGCTCACCAACCGGAATGCGACGTGGCGCGCGCGCAAGAACGCCGCGTGGGCGCTGTCGCACACGGGCGACCGCCGCGCGATGCAGCGGATGCTCGTCGCGCTGCGCGACCCGGCGTGGCAGGTCAGAGTTCAGGCCGCCTACGCGCTCTTTCAGCGCGGCAGCGATGACCGCGAGACGGTCGAGGCGCTCGCCGTCGCCGCGACACAGGATGAAGTCTGGCAGGTACGTCATCAGGCTGCCTTCGCGCTCGGCCACAAGGGTTCGAGCGAGGCGGACGTGCCCTCGCGTCTCGTGCGCGTGATGCTCACGGACAAGGATGCGCGCGTGCGACGCGAGGCGGCCGGTGGTCTCTGGCACATGGCCGGAGCGCGCGAGTTTCCTTCGTTGTTGGAAGCCTTGAAGGACAAGGACGCGCGCGTGCGCGAGACGGCGGCCGAGACGCTCGGCAACCGCGCGGGCAACGACGAAGTGCCGCTCCTGATAGCCGCGCTCAAGGACACGGATGCACGCATCCGCGAGGGCGCACGACGCGCTCTGAAGATAGTCAAGCAGAGGTCTGAAGGACGCGTCACGAATTTGCGCCCGCTGCCGCCGGGGATTCCTGAGTGAGCGGGACAAGAGCCTCTTCGCGCCTGCGTGTCTTCCGTGTGGAGCCGTTGTTTAGGGGAGAAAGAATGGTTTCGCGGCGGAAGCGCAAAGGCGCGAAGGGACGTGCACCGAAACGCTCTTAACGAAAGGTGAGAGGTCGCAGATGAGCACGCTCTGGCAGGACTTGCGTTACGGGATACGGATGCTGCGCAAGAGTCCGGGATTCACGGCCGTCGCCGTCGTCTCGCTGGCGCTCGGCATCGGCATCAACACGTCCATCTTCAGTCTCGTCAATGCCGTTCTCATTCGCCCGCTGCCGTCGGTCACGGAGCCTGAGCGACTCGTCTGGTTCTCCGCGCCCGCCTCCTATCCGAACTTCGAGGACTATCGCGCGCAGGCAGAGGTCTTCGACGGGATGACGGCCGCCAGCGGCACCGACGAGTTCAGCCTGCAAACGGGCGGCGAGCCGGAACTGGTGCGCGGCGAGTTTGTCACGGCCGACTACTTCTCCGTGCTCGGCGTCGAGGCCGCGCGCGGTCGCACCTTCGTCGCCGAAGACGAACAGACGACGACGCCCGTCGTCGTCATCAGCGACAACCTCTGGCGCACGCGCTACGGCGCAGACCCGGCGCTGGTCGGCCGCGAGATACACATCAACGGCATGGCCTTCAAGGTCGTCGGCATCGCGCCGCCCGATTTCATCGGCACGGAAGTCGGCCTCAAACGTGAACTGTGGCTGCCGCTCGCCATGCACACGCAACTGCACCCGTCCCTCTCGGACGAAGCGACGGGCGCAGACAGGCGCGCAGGGATGCTGCAACGCCGCGACACGCACTGGCTCAACGTCGTCGCGCGTCTGAAGAAAGGCGTCGCGCGCGAGCAGGCCGAGTCGGCCATGATGACCATCGCCGCGCGCCTCAACGAAGCTTACCGCAATCGCAACCGGCATGAGGCTTTGATGAGCGTGCGTCTCATCAACTTCAGCGGCGGCATCGACCCGCGCGACCGCGCCGACGCGCTGCCGTTCGCCGGTCTCTCGATGGCCGTCGTCGCGCTCGTGCTGCTGATTGCGTGCGCCAACGTCGCCAGCCTGCTGCTGGCGCGTGCCGCTCTGCGCCAGCGCGAGACGGCGGTGCGTCAGGCGCTCGGCGCGAGCCGCTTCCGGCTCGTGCGCCAGTGGTTGACGGAGAGCCTGCTGCTCTCGTCATTGGGCGGCGCGGCCGGTCTGCTGCTGGCGATGTGGACGACAGACCTCATCCGTTACTACGCGAGCGCGACGCCGCTCGCACATCTCGACCTCAGTCTCGACAAAGCCGTGCTCGCCTTCACCTCCGGCGTCTCGCTGGCGACGGGCATCCTCTTCGGACTCGCGCCCGCGTTGCAGGTTTCGCGCCCCGACGTGACGACGGCCTTGAAGGGCGACGGCGCATCGGGCGCAGGGATGACGCGCGCGAGGTCGCGCCTGCGCCGCGCCTTTGTCGTCGCACAGGTGACGCTCTCGGTCGTGCTGCTCATCGGCGCGGGGCTCTTCCTGCGCAGCATGCGCGGCGCGCAATCAATCGACCCCGGCTTCCGCGTCGATAAGGGATTGACCCTCCCCGTTGACCTCGGACTGATGCGCTACACGAAGGAGCGCGGACTCAACTTTTATGAAGAGTTGCTCGCGCGCGTCTCGGCGCAGCCCGGTGTCGAGTCGGCGAGCGTGATGCAGTTTGTCCCGCTCGGCTTCTCGTTTGCGCAGCGCGAGATTATCCGCGAGGGCGCGACGCGCGAGGACGGCGCGCTCGACGCGGGCTACAACGCCGTCGGCGCAGACTACTTCAAGACGATGGGCATCACGCTCCTGCGCGGGCGCGAGTTCACGGCCGAAGACCGCGAGCAAGCGCCGCCGGTCGTCGTCGTCAACGAGACGCTGGCGCGGCGTCTGTGGCCGAACGAGGAGGCCATCGGCAAGCGCGTGAGTCTGGAAGGCAGGGCGGGCACATTCGCCGAAGTCGTCGGCGTGGCGCGCGACGGCAAGTACGCGTCGCTCGGCGAGCAGGCGCGGCCGTTCGTCTACCAGCCGATGCTGCAAAGCTACAGCCCGCGCATGACGCTCGTCGTCCGCACGAAGGAAGACCCGCGCGGCGTGGCGGGCACGGTGAGGAATCAACTGCGCGCGCTCGAACCGAAACTGCCGGTCGCTGAGGCGCGGACGCTGGCCGAGCAGGTTGCGTTGTCGCTCTTTCCGGCGCGTGTGGCGGCGTGGCTGTTGGGAAGTTTCGGGCTGCTCGCGCTGGCGCTCGCGGGCGTCGGCATCTACGGCATCGTCTCCTACTCGGTCAGCCAGCGGACGCACGAGATAGGCGTCCGTCTCGCGCTCGGCGCGCAGGGCAGGGACGTGCTGCGCATGGTGGTCGGCGAAGGGCTGCGCGTCGTGGGATTAGGGATAGCGGTCGGGCTGGCGCTCTCGCTGGCCGCGACCCGATTGGTCGCCAGTTTTCTCTACGGTGTGAGTCCGACGGACTTTGCGACCTTTACCGTCATTCCCTTGCTGCTGGCCGCTGTGGCCTTTCTGGCAAGCTACATTCCTGCGCGGCGCGCGGCCAAAGTAGACCCGATGACGGCACTCAGATACGAGTAAGAAAGTGATGGGTGATAGGTGATGGGTGATGAGACAAGAGTGATAGGTGATAAGTGATAGGTGATGGGAAGGAGACAGGATTTCTCTTATCACCTATCACCTATCACCCATCACCAACTAAGAGGTGAGCGATGGGAACATTGTGGCAGGACATACGCTATGGGCTGCGGATGCTGTGGAAGCATCCGGGCTTCACGATTATTTCGGTGCTGGCGCTGGCCTTAGGCATCGGCGCGAACTCGGCCATCTTCTCGGTGGTCAACGCCGTGCTGCTGCGCCCGCTGCCGTTCGAGCAGTCGGAGCGCATGGTGACGGTGCTCAGTCGCAACGAGGGTCAGGGGAGCTTGAGCGGCGCGCACTCGTATCTCAACTTTACCGACCTGAGAGACCAGAATCAGGTCTTCGACAGCGTCGGCGCATACAGCGCCTCGACCTTCTTCTTCATCGGCAACGACGGGCCGGAGCGCGTCAACGGTGCGCTGCTCTCGGCCGACATGTTCGCCGTGCTGCGCGCGCGCCCGGAGTTGGGGCGCGGCTTCACGCGCGAGGACGACCAACTGGGCGCCAAGCGCGTCGTCGTTATCAGTCATAACCTCTGGCAGCGACGCTTCGGCGGCGACCGTAAGGTGCTGGGGCAGGAGGTGACCATCGGGAGCACGCCCGCGACCATCGTCGGCGTGATGCCGCAGGGCTTCAAGTTTCCCATCAGCATGGACGCCGACTCTTGGATGCCTCTCACGCCCGCGCTCAACGAAGGCATCATGCAGAGTCGCGGCGCGGTCTTCCTCGGCGTCGTCGCGCGCCTCAAGGAGGGCATCTCCATCGAGCAGGCGCAGGCCGAAGCCTCGACCATCGCCTCGCGTCTGGCGGCGCAGTACCCGGACTCGAACGCGGGGCAGGGCATCGTCCTTCAATCGACGCACGAGCGCGTCGTCGGCGACCTGCGTCCGGCCTTGCTCGTCATCCTCGGCGCGGTCGGCTTCGTCCTCTTGATTGCCTGCGCCAACGTCGCCAACCTGCTGCTCGCGCGCGCCTCCTCGCGCTACAAAGAGATTGCCATTCGGACGGCGATGGGCGCGAGTCGCGGGCGCATCATCCGCCAACTGCTGACCGAAAGCCTGATGCTCTCTCTGATGGGCGGCGCGGCCGGGCTGCTGCTCGCACTGTGGGGCGTCGATTTGCTGATTGCCGCGACACCGGCCGACATCCCGCGCGTCAGCGAGGTCGGTTTAGACGGCCGCGTGCTCGGCTTCACGGCCGGCGTCACGCTCCTGACCGGGCTCTTCTTCGGACTCGCGCCCGCGCTTCAAGCCTCCAAGTCAGACCTCAACGAAGGACTCAAGGAGGGCGGTCGCGGCTCGACCGAGAGTCTGCGCAGCAACCGCGTGCGCTCCGTGCTGGTCGTCGTCGAAGTGGCGCTCTCGCTCGTCCTGCTCGTCGGCGCAGGGCTGCTCATACAGAGTTTCTGGCGGCTGTTGGAAGTCAAACCCGGCTTCGACCCGGAGAAGGTCTTGGCGGCCGACGTGTCTCTGCTCAGGAAAGACTATCCGCGTCCTGAACAGTACGTGGCCTTCTATAACGAAACCATCGAGCGACTCGGCGCGATGGCGGGCGTCGAAGCGGCCGGGGCGGTTGACCCGCTGCCCTTGAGCAACAGCTTCGAGGCTTATAGTTTTCAGGTCGAAGGGCGTCCGCCCTCACCTCCGGGCGAGGAACCGGGCGCGGACTATCGCATCGCCTCTCCCGGCTACTTCCGCGCGATGGGCATCCCACTCGTCAAGGGTCGGCTCTTCAACGAGCGCGACACGATGGACGCGCCGCACGTGATTCTCATCAGCGAGACCTTCGCGCGCCGCTTCTTCCCGAACGAAGAACCGCTCGGCAAACGTCTTCAGGTCGGCGACGGCCAGAGTCCGCTGCGCGAGATTATCGGCATCGTCGGCGACGTGCGCCACGCCGGACTCGACCAGCAGCCGGAGCCGGAGTTCTACGTCTCTTACTTGCAGAAGCCCACGTCGTCGATGTCGGTCGTCTTGCGTACCGCGTCGGCCGACCCGGCGAGCCTCGCGCCGTCTCTGCGCGGCATCATCGGGCAGATAAATAAAGACCAGCCGGTCTACAACGTGCGGACGATGCAACAACTGCTCTCGGAGTCGGTCGCGCGTCGCCGCTTCAACATGCTGCTGCTCGGCGTCTTCGCCGGAGTCGCGCTGCTCTTGGCCGCCATCGGCCTCTAC
>DASZCR010000066.1:0-19961 GCA_035942915.1 Pyrinomonadaceae bacterium
TTCGTCAGCAGTTGGTCGTCTATCGTCCGCGAAGGTTGGGAAGCGAGCGTCGCGCAGATGCTCAAGAAGCAGGACGAGCAGGAAGCCGGGCGCTCCGTCAAACTCGCCAGCGCCTTGACGCGCAAACCGACGCGCCCGCTCGTCTTCAAAAACGCCAATCTCTTCGACTCCGAGACGGGCAAGACGCTGCCGCGCTCGACCGTTGTCGTCGTCGGTAATCGCATCAAGGCGATAGGGCGCGATGGCGAGGTCGAAGTGCCTGCGAACGCCGAAATCATCGACGCCGCAGGCAAGACGCTGATGCCCGGACTCTGGGACATGCACGTCCACATCGGCCCCAACGATGGGCTGCTGCACATGGCGGCGGGCGTTACGTCCGTGCGCGACCTGGCGAACGACACGGACGCGCTGCTCGCGCTCAAAAACAAAATCGAGACGAACGCAGAGATTGGCCCACGCATCCTGATGTCAGGCTTTATGGACGGGCGCGGCCCTTACGCCGGGCCGACCAAAGTCTTCGTTGACACCGAAGCCGAAGCGCGTGCGGCCATCGACAACTACGCGCGGCTCGGCTACACGGGGATTAAAATCTACAGTTCGATTAAGCCCGAACTCGCGCCGAAAATCATCGAGTTGGCACACGCCAAGGGCTTGCGCGTGAGCGGCCACGTCCCTGCTTTTATGACGGCCGAACAGTTCGTGCAGGCCGGAGCGGACGAACTTCAACACACCAACTTCCTCTTCCTCAACTTCCTCTTCGACGAGGTCAAAGACACGCGCACACCGGCGCGCTTCACAGCCGTCGCCGAACGCGGCGCGACCGTCGATTTAAACTCGGAGCGCGTCCGCGCCTTCATCAAACTGTTGAAGGACAGGAAGGTGGTCGTTGACCCGACGGTGAGCGTCTTTGAAGGGATGTTTACAGACCGTCCGGGCAAGATGTCGGCGAGCTACGCGGCGGTCGCCGACCGCCTGCCGCCGCAGGTGCGACGCGGCTTCCTCGCTGGCGGCCTGCCCGTGCCCGAAGGCAAGGACGAGCGTTATCGTGAATCTGCGAAGGCGCTGCTGCGAATGGTCAAGATGCTCTACGACGCGGGCATCCCCATCGTTGCCGGGACGGATGCGCTGCCCGGCTTCGCGCTGCACAGGGAGTTGGAGTTGTATGCGGAAGCAGGCATCCCTGCGGCGGAAGTCCTGCGCCTTGCGACGCTCGGCGCGGCGCGCGTGATGAAACGCGACGGCGAACTCGGCTCGGTCGCGCCCGGCAAACTGGCCGACCTGATTCTGGTCGAAGGCAACCCGGCCGAGCGCATCAGCGACATCCGGCGCGTCTCGCTCGTCGTCAAAGACGGTCACGTCTATGAGACGGCCGCGTTATACAGAAGCATCGGCGTCCGCCCGTGAAGCAGTCTCAGGAGCGGTCGGGAATGTATCGATGAAGGCTTCGACCACGCGGGGGTCGAACTGCGTGCCGGTCTGGCGGCGCAACTCGGCGACGGCCTCCGCGTGCGTGCGCGGCCGGTTGTAGGCGCGGCGCGCGACGATGGCGTCGTATGTGTCTGCCACCTGCACGATGCGCGCCATGAGCGGGATGTCCTGACCGCCGAGTCGGTGCGGGTAGCCCTTGCCGTCCCAACGCTCGTGGTGATGCTCCGTGCGGACGCGCAACTCGGTCGGCAACCCGAAGTAGGAAGCGAGCAGCGCCCCGAAGGTCGGGTGCAGATGAAGGATGAACTGTTCGAGTCGCGTCGGACGACGCGGCCGCAACAGGATACTCTCAGGCACGAGCAACTTGCCGATGTCGTGCATCATGGCGGTCGAAGCGAGTTGCTTCAGACGCACGTCGTCGAAGCCGTAGGCGCGACCCGTAGCACGCGCCAGACGCGCCGTCCGCACACAATGCTCGTAGGTTGAAGGACGCGTCCGCCGGAGTCTGCCGACGAGCGTGCGGATGGCTTCCGAGCCGTCGAGCGCGCGTGCGTGTCCGGCGCGCAGAGCCTTCAGGCGCGCACACGCCTGCTCGATGTAGCGCGACCAACCGCCGCACGCCAGCCTGACCGTTGCCGTCGCCTGCATGTCCAACGAGAGTCCATCCTGCATTCGGCAAATACTCCTTCGCAAATCCGAAACCCGCGAGAGATTCGAGAGACACAGGCGGCCACGAGCGTCTCCCGCAAATTCGTTTCGCGTATGTGGGGGTTGCCCGTTTGATAGCACCTTTCATGCCATGTTTCCCGCGTGCAACGCAGCCTCAATGGCGATAAAACGCGGCGACAAAAGAGTTTCCCGACTGCGACCGCAAGCGCACTGCCGACAGGGTTTGCGCCTGCGTGGCTGAGAAATTAAGTGAACGGCGACCCGTGTCCGCGCCCGCCTGCGACCCCATCAGAGACGCTTTGCTGCGTCCCACAGCGCACGCCTGCACACCATTTCGTGCCCACGCTGACGTGAACGAGCACCGTCTCGTTCAGGAAAATTTTACTGTGTGTGCGAGCGTACTTTTGTGCGCGGGAAGATGGATTTCGAGCGCGTTCTGAGGCTTCAACGGAGGCGGCCTGCGGCCTTGTGATAAACTCGGCGCGAGAGGAGCGCCCGCACGGGCGGACTAAGGACGGAGGCCGATGAGCGACGCGGACGCACGAAAGATTTTGCATGAGGACATCGAAGCGGCGCTCCTCGACGCAGACCTCTTCCTCAAGTACAAAGCGCCGCAACGCGCCATCGAACGGCTGCACGCCGCCATCGCACACCACACGCGCTCGGTCTCTCTGCGCGAGAAGTTGCGCGAGGTGGCCGTCGCCGCCAAACAGCCGGACGAAGCCGCGCGTCAATGTCTGGCGCTCGCCGGTCTCTACATCGCGCGCGAGGATTTCGAGTCGGCGCACGAACGGCTTCTCGAAGCCAAGCAGATTGACCCGCGCATCAACATCGCGCCCGGACTCGAAGCCATCCGGCGCGCGCGTCGCCCAGACCTCCAACAGCAGGCAGCGCCCGTCGAACGCGCCGCGAGCCAGTCCGCCCCGCGCCGCTCGACGCTCTCCGGCGACCTCTCCTCCGTCTCCATCTTCGACGCCGTGCAGGTGCTTGAGAACTCGCGTCTGACGGGCGCGCTGACGGTCGAAAGCGAGGCGCGACGCGGGCGCGTGCTCTTCAACGAGGGGCGCATCGTCGGCGCCGAGTGCGGCGCGGCACAGGCGCTCGAAGCCTTCCGCCTCGTCGTCGAAATCACGACGGGGACGTTCGACTTCGAGAAGTCGCCCACAGAGTTTCCCATCATCATCAACGCCGCCAGCAACACCAATCTCATCCTCGATACGCTGCGACAACTCGACGAGGAGAATCAGTAATTCAGCGCCCGTCCGAAAGCTCCTGCTCTGCTCCGCGCGCGTGACAAATTAATCTCACGCGAAAGGTGCGGCAGTCGCTTGAGAAGACAAAGCAGATTCTTTTACCGGTTGCTTAATCGAGCAGGACGCGTGCGCGTAGTGCTTCGGCAAGTTCGAGTGCGGAGAGCAGGCGGAGGAACTGTTGATAGTTGCGGCTGCGCGTGCTGATGCGTTGGCGCTCGGAGGTTGAGAGGTCGTTGCGCAGGATGAGGTCGAGGAAGTCGTAATAGTCGGCCGTCGCGGCGAGGGGCAGTTCGCGCGTGTAGGTGGTGCGCGCCGAGTCGTCGGAGGTGAAACCGGCGAGGGCGTCGAAGAGATGGTCGGTCGTCAGATGCGAGGCGGCGCGTGCGAGCTTGATGGGCAGGCGCAGTTCGAGGAAGCGCAGGCCGTCGGCCGTCGTAATCTGCCTGAGAGACTTCGTCCCCTCGCCGTCGAAGGGCGAGTCGGGGTCGAGCAGGATGCGTAGCAGGCGCGGCTGGTCTGCCTCTTCGAGCGTGTCGAGCGCGAGTTGCACACGGTCGGCCAAGAACTTCTCAAACTGCGCTTCGATGGGATAAGTGATGCGGCCGAGACAGCCGACGGGTTCGCCCTCTCCGGCCGCCTCGCGCGGCAGGTGCGCGGGGCACTTGAGACAGACGGTCGTCGCCTCCTCCATGCGCTCAATCTCGACTCCGGCGCGTTCGACGAAGCGGAGTTTCTCCTCCGAAGGCGCGCCGCGCTCACCCGTCGTCAGACGCGTGTGCAGATTGCCGAGTCGCCCCCACGCGCGCAGGTGCTCCTCGTCGTAGCGCGCGCGCAAAGGGCATGGATGTTCGATGGCGAATTCTAAAGACAACTTCCTTTATCACCTTCCGAGCGAGGTCGAGCGCAGAGGCTTCGGAGAAGTATAATAACAGAGATTGGAGACGAGTTGGCAGCGGGCTGAAAGCGCATCGCGCAAGCCCGGAGAAAGCATGTAGAGTATGGCGGCAAACTATCCACCCGGCCCGCGACCCGGCCTGATTCCGGGGCGGCAGGTCTTCTCCTTCCGGCGCGACCCGCTCGCGTTTCTCACGCGCGCCGCGCGCGACTACGGCGACATCACATACTTTCGTCTGGGGCCGCAACGCGCCTTCCTCCTTAACCATCCGGACTACATCCGCGATGTCTTCGTCACGCATCAGGACTATTTCCACAAGGGGCGCGCCCTTCAACGCGCCAAGCGCCTGCTCGGCGAGGGATTGTTGACGAGCGAGGGCGAGCATCATCGCCGTCAGCGACGCCTCGCGCTTCCCGCCTTCCACCGCCAGCGCCTCCCTGCCTACGCGCGCGTGATGATTGAGTACGCCGCGCGCACGTCCGACGCGTGGCGCGACGGCGAGACTCTGGACATCTCGCGCGAGATGATGCGTCTGACGCTTGCCATCGTCGGCAAGACGCTCTTTGACGCGGACGTGGAGGACGACGCGGGCGACGTTGGGCGCGCTCTTAACGAGGTGATGGAACTGTTCAATTACATGATGCTGCCTTACTCGGAACTGCTTGAGAAGTTGCCTCTGCCGCACGTCCGTCGTTTCGCGCGCGCACGCGCCAGTCTCGACGCAGTCATCTATCGCATCATCAACGAGCGGCGTGCGAGCGGTGAAGACCGGGGCGACCTGCTCTCGATGCTGATGCTGGCCGAAGACGAGGAGGGCGGAGGCCGCATGTCCGACGAGCAGGTGCGAGACGAGGCGATGACGCTGTTTCTCGCAGGCCATGAGACGACGGCCAACCTGCTGACGTGGACTTGGTATCTGCTGGCACAGCACGGCGAGGTCGAGCGGCGTCTGCACGAAGAGCTCGACACGGTGCTTGAAGGCGGGCGTCGGCCGACGCCGGAAGACCTGCCGCGCCTGCGTTACACGGAGATGCTCGTCGCGGAAGTGATGCGGCTCTATCCTCCGGCGTGGGCGGTCGGGCGTCTGACGGTGAAGGACTACGAGGTGGCGGGATACGTGATTCCGCGCGGCTCGCTCGTTCTCTTGAGCCAGTATGTGATGCACCGCGACGCGCGCTTCTTCCCAGACCCGGAACGCTTTGACCCCGAACGCTGGACAGCCGAAGCGAAGGACGCGCGCCCGCAGTACGCTTACTTTCCGTTCGGCGGCGGCGTGCGGCGCTGCATCGGAGAGGGCTTCGCGTGGATGGAGGCGACGCTGCTCGTCGCCACGCTCGCTTCGCGTTGGCGCGCACGGCTCGTCGCCGGTCGGCGCGTACGCCTCTCGCCGCTCATCACGCTCCGACCGGGGCGACAGGGCGTGCCCGTCCGACTCGAAAGACGCGGCGTGTGTTAGAGTGTGGAAACAGAGTGTGCAGCAACGAACCCCGGCCGACGGAGGCGCTGACGAGTGGTGATTACGGAAGAGTTCGTCGAGATGATGATTTGCCCGGCCTGCCGCGAGAAGGTGAGGCTGAAGGAGGACGCGAGCGCCATCAAGTGCGTCGCGTGCGGGCGCTCTTATCCGATTCGCAACGGCATCCCGGCGATGATTGTCGAGGAGGCCACGCTGGAAGATGAAGAGTCCGGCAAGCGAGATTGAGAGGGGCGCGCGGTCTCATCCGCCTGTGCTGGCGGCCGACGCCGCACGCCCGCTCGGCGATGCGCGCTGGAACTGGCAGACGGTCAGGCGCGTGCTCGTCGTACGTCTGCGCTCGATAGGCGACACGGTGCTCGCCACGCCTTCGCTCCACGCGCTCAGACGCTTCCTGCCCGACGCGCGTATCGACATCCTGCTCGAAGATTGGGTTGCGCCCCTGCTCGAAGGCTCTGCGGATGTTGACCGGATTGTGACGGTCGAGCGCAAGAGCAATGCTGCGCGCATCGCCATTGCGCGCGCACTGCGCGCAGAGCGTTACGACGTGGCCTATAACCTGCACGGCGGAAGCACGGCCTCGATGCTCACGTGGGCTTCGCGCGCACGCCAGCGCGTCGGCTACGCAGACTACCGCTACGCGCGCCTGCATAATCACACCGCGCCGCCCTCGTCCAAACTCTGGGGACGCGAGCGCACACACTCGGCCGAGCAACAACTGGCGCTGCTGGGGTGGACGGGCATCCCCGTCAGCGACCGTCCGGCGACGCGCCTTCCCATCGGACAGGAAGCGGCACACGCCGTTGCGCGCAGGCTCGCCGCGTCGAACATCAAAGAGACGCAAGACTTCGTGCTCCTGCATCCGGCCGCCGCCTTCGACTCGAAGACGTGGGCGGCGGAGAACTTCGCGCGCGTGGTCGAACATCTCGCAGCGCGCGGCCTCGCAGTCGTGGCCGTCGCCGCTCCGCAAGAGGCGACGGTCGTCGAAGCGGTCGCCGCACGTTCGAGCGCGCCGGTCGCTTCTCTGACAGACCTCGCGCTGCCTGAAGTGACGGCGCTCGCGGCGCGTGCGCGCCTCTTCGTCGGCAACGACAGCGGCGTGGCACACATCGCGGCCGCCGTCTCGACGCCGACGGTCGTCATCTTCGGTTCGTCGAACGTCGCGCACTGGCGGCCGTGGACGCGTGCCGCGTCCGAAGTCGTGCGCGAGGAGATGGCGTGCGCGCCGTGCGCCGGTTACAGTTGCGCGGAGTTCCCCGAAGCGCAGTGCATCCGTCGCGTCTCGGTCGAGCGCGTCTTAGAGGCCGTCGAGCGCGTGCTGGCGGTCGAGAGGGAGGACGCAAGGTGATGTTGAGAAGAGCGCTGGCAGGTGTCGTGCTGCTGTGTCTGCTGGCGTCGTGTTGGTTCGACGCGTCGGCGCGCGTGCAGAGACGCGGCGCGCGCGGCGGCAGGCCGCGTCTGGCAAAAGTCTGCGGCGACCCGACCGTGCCCTGTCGCACGGTCTTCACCTTCCAGCCTTACGACCTGCCGTTTCGTGTGGCGACCAACGCCGTGATAGACGAGACGGAGTCGTTCTATGCCGTCATCTTAAAGAGCGTGCGCCCGCGCGACCTTTATGATTGCGAGACGTTCGTCTCCGAGAGCGAGCGGCTCGCCGCGCAGGCGCTCTTTCCGCGCCACAAGGTCTTCGCCTCGCGTTGCTACGAAGCAGGCGAGTTGTATTACGAAGGCGTCGCCGAAGACCGCCGCTTCATGGCTGTCTATGCCGGTCTGACGCGCGCCGAGGCCGCACGCACGCTCGCGCGCGTGCGCGCGACGGGCAAGTTTCCCGGCGCTAACCTCCGACGCTTGCGCGCAGGCGTCAACGGAACTTAATTTTCAGAGAACGTATGACGCGTTTGACGACAGAGCGCGCGGCCGAGTTGGTCGCGCGGATGGAGGGGCGGCGCGTCGTCGTCTTCGGCGACGTGATGCTCGATGAGTTCGTCTGGGGCGACGTGACGCGCATCTCGCCGGAAGCGCCCGTGCCGGTTGTCGATATCAGGCGCGAGTCTGTGCGTCTGGGCGGCGCGGCCAACGTGCTCAACAATCTGGTGGCGCTCGGCGCGCGTGCGGATTTGGTCGGCGTCGTCGGCGACGACGCGGCCGGTGCGCGACTGCGCGCGGCGCTCTCCGAAACGTCGCCTGATAGCACGGGCGATTCGCTCATCACGGACGCGGCGCGGCCGACGACGCTGAAGACACGCATCATCGCTCATAACCAACTCGTCGTGCGCGCAGACCGCGAGCGACGCGCGCCGGTCGATGCGGAGGTTGAAGCGCGCCTCGTCGAAATGCTGTTGAGATTGCTGCCGGGCGCGGACGCTTTCGTCGTCTCCGATTACGACAAGGGCGCGGTCACGCCGCGCGTGCTTGCCGAGGTGCTGCCCGCAGCGCGCGCCGCAGGCACGCCCGTCCTGATTGACCCGAAGATACGAAACTTCTCATCCTACCGCCCGGCCACGCTCGTCACGCCGAACCACCACGAGGCGTTGCGTCTGACCAACACCGAAGACGACACGGACGAAGGGATGGCACGCGCCGCACGCGCCATTCGCGCGCTGCTCGATTGCGACTGCGTGCTCATCACACGAGGCGAGCAAGGCATGATGCTGCTCGAAGGCGACGGTGAACCGACTTACGTCGGCACGGCGGCGCGCGAGGTCTACGACGTGACGGGCGCGGGCGACACCGTCATCGCCACGCTGGCCGCAGCCTGCGCCTCCGGCGCGTCGCTCGTCGAGGCGGCGATGCTCGCCAACCACGCCGCCGGAATCGTCGTCGGCAAACTCGGCACGGCCACCGCCGACGCCTCCGAACTCCTCGCCTCGTTCGATAAGGACGAGCAACCCTGACAGCCCTTTGCGCAGCCGACGCGTCCAAAGTGAAAATCCATCTCACGCGGGAGACGCGGCAAGACGCTCTGAACAGATGAAACGTCAACACGCAAGGATGAGGCTCGGCGCGCTGGCGTCGGCGGCCGTGTTGGCGTTGACGTGCGGCATCGCCCAGAGAGACGACGGCAGAGCAAGCGTCGCGTCGGCGACGAGTCCGGTCGAGCGTGCGACAGTAGCGACGGCAACGCCGACGCAGGGGATTGATAACAGCGTCCCTCTCAAACTCCCTCTGGCGCGACCGCGCGTGCTCGTGCTCAAGGCGCGGCGGCAGTTGATTCTCTTTGATGGTGAACGTGCGCTGAGGCTCTATCGCATCGGCCTCGGCACGTCTCCGGTCGGCGACAAGGTGCGCGAGGGCGACAGGCGGACGCCGGAAGGCGACTTCTACGTCTGCGTGAAGAACCCGCAGAGCGCCTTCTACCTCTCGCTCGGTCTCAGTTACCCGAACGAAGAACATGCCGCGCGCGGCTTGCGCGACCGTTTGATTACGCGCAGCGAACATGCGCGCATCACGCGTGCGCTCAGAAGGAAGCGGACGCCGCCTTGGACGACCGCGCTCGGCGGAGAGATTTTTATTCACGGGCGCGGCTCGCAGAGCGATTGGACGTGGGGCTGCGTGGCACTCGATGACGCGGACATGCGTGAGCTTTACGACGCCTTGCCGACGGGCACTCCCGTCCGCATCGAGCCTTGAAGGACGGCACAGAGTTTTCGAGGATACGACGCTTGATAAAGAAACTGCTCCTCTTCATCTTCGCCTGTCTCGTCGCACTGTTGGTAGTGATGCTGGCGCGGACGCTGCTCTTTCGTTCGCGGCAGGTGTCGGCCGGGGCGGTCGGCGTCGTCTCGGTCGATGCTGCCGCGTCGGCCGCGCGGCTCGCGCAAGCCCTGCGTTTCCAGACCGTCTCGCACGAAGACCCTGCGCGCTTCGACCGCGAGGCGTTCCTCGGCCTGCATCGCTTCTTCGAGGAGACGTATCCGCGCGTGCACGCGAACCTGACGAGGGAGACGGTCAACGAGTTCAGTCTGCTCTACACATGGCCGGGTGCGGAGCCTGCGCTCAAGCCTGTCGTGCTGATGGCACATCTCGACGTGGTTCCTATCGAGGAGGGGACTGAGGAGCGTTGGTCGCAGCCGCCGTTCGAGGGGCGCGTCAGCGAGGGCTTCGTCTGGGGCAGGGGCGCTTTGGACGATAAGGCGGGCGTGGTCGGTCTGCTCGAAGCGGTCGAGACGCTGATTTCCGAAGGCTTTCGTCCGCGACGGACGGTCTATCTCGCATTCGGCCACGACGAGGAGGCCGGAGGTGGCGCGGGCGCAGCACGCATCGCGGAGCTTTTGCGCGGGCGCGGCGTCGAGCCGGAGTTTGTGTTGGACGAAGGCGGCGTAGTAACGAAGGGCATCGTCCCCGGCATCAGCGCGCCGGTCGCTCTGGTGGCGACGGCCGAGAAGGGTTTTGTGAGCGTCGAGCTATCGGTTGAGACAGAAGGCGGACATTCTTCGCGTCCGCCGCAACAGACGGCCATCGGCGTCCTCGCGGCTGCCGTCGCGCGTCTGGAAGCGACGCAGATGAGCGCGCGCTTCGAGGGGCCGACGCGAAGGATGCTCGAATACGTCGGCCCGGAGATGGCCTTCGGCCAGCGGCTCGTGATGGCGAACCTGTGGCTGACGCGCCCGCTCGTCGTGCGTCAGCTTCTCTCTTCGCCGACGACGGCCGCCTCCGTCCGCACGACGACGGCCGTGACCATCTTTCAGGGCGGCATCAAAGACAACGTGCTCCCGTCGCGTGCGCGCGCGGTCGTCAACTTCCGCATCGCGCCGGGCGATACGAGCGATGGCGTCGTCGAGCACGTCCGGCGCGTCGTCGCTGACGCGCGCGTGAGGGTCGAGAAGGTGTCTGCAACCGTGAGCGAGCCTTCGCCTGAGTCGGACGCGAACTCGGCCAGTTTCGCTCTCCTGCAACGCACCATCCGAGAGGTCTATGCGGAGGCGGTCGTCGCGCCGTATCTCTCAATCGGCGCGACCGACGCGCGCTACTACGCGCCGCTCACGCGAAACGTCTATCGCTTTCTCCCGGTCACGGCGACGACGGAAGACCTCGCGCGCCTGCACGGCACAAACGAACGCATCGCCGTCGAAGACTTTGCGCGCACAGTGGTCTTTTACAGGCAACTGATACGCAACTCGGCACAACTGTCAGGGCAGTGACAAGTCCTCTGCCCGCGCCGTTGACGGCGTCGATTGAAACTCGCGCGCGTGAGAGATTGCCGATTCGCCGCGCTTCGTTCATCATGCGAACATCTCCCGCGAAAATCTGAAACCGACCCGATTGATATGGCACTCGTAAAGACGCGCTCGTCACGTTTCACGTCTCTCCTCTTAATTTTCTCTTTCGTCTTCGCGTCCACCAGCGCGCCCATCGCCGCGCAGACGACGCCCGCGCCGACGCAACGCGAACGCCGCGTTAAGACACCCGCGCCGACGCCCACACCGCCGCCAATCACCGCGCCGACGCCGCGCGTGCTGCCGACACCAACGCCGACCCCTGCGCGCACAAACGTCGTCCCCGTTGCGACGCCGACGCCGCTCGTGTCGCAGCCAACGCCGACGGCGACGCCCACGCCGACACCCATCGCCCCTGCCCCGCGCACGCTTGAAGAGTTGCGCGCGCGCATCCGCGAAGTGCTGGCGCGCCCAGAGTTCGTCTCGTCGCATCTGGCCGTCAAGGTCGCCTCGCTCGACACGGGGCGCGTGCTCTTTGAGGAGAACGCCGAGAAGTGGCTGCAACCGGCCTCGAACCTGAAACTCTACACCGTCGCCGCTGCGCTCGACCGCCTCTCGCCCGACTATCGTTTCACCACCTCCGTCTACGCCGCCGCGCGCCCCGACCCGGCCGGCACTGTGCGCGGAGACCTCATTGTCTACGGGCGCGGCGACCCGACCTACGCGACGCGCTTCGGCGGCGACTACTTCACGGCGATTGACGAACTGGCGGGAAAGATAGTCGCGGCCGGTGTGCGCCGCGTCGAAGGCGACCTCGTCGGCGACGAGAGCTATTTCACGGGCGAGCCGTTTGCGCCCGGTTGGGAGTGGGACGATTTGCAGTGGTGGTATGGCGCGGAGGTGAGCGCGCTGTCGGTGGACGACAATTCGGTTGATTTGACCGTCAAGCCGGGCGCGCGCGTCGGCGACCCGTGCGTCATCACGGTCGGGCCTTCGACGCCGCTCGTCACCATCGTTGACCGCACGACGACGACCGCACGCGGCACGCGCCGCGAGATTGCCGTCCGCCGCGCACTCACGCAGAACGTCATCGAAATCTCCGGCGGCATGAGCATCGACGACCGGGGACAGTCGATGAGCGTCGCCATCTCGCGCCCGGCCATGCTCTTTGCGACGATGCTGCGCACCTCGCTCGAACGTCAGGGTGTGCAGTTCACGGGGCGCACGCGCACGGTCTCGGCACGCGAGCGCGAAAGCGCGCCGCTGCAAGTTTCGACGCTTGTCGAGTTGGCCGTCCGGCAATCGCCGCCGCTCTCGGTCATCTCCGCGCAGACGCTCAAACCGAGTCAGAATCTCTACACGGAACTGTTACTGCGCACGCTCGGCAAAGTCACCTCGACCGATGCGCGCAAGACGAGCGAGGAGGCGGGCATCGAAGCCGTCCGCGCCTTCGTCCGGGCGGCCGGGATGGACGCGGAAAAACTGCTCATGTTCGACGGCTCAGGTCTCTCGCGCGGCAACCTCGTGACGGCCGCCTCGACGCTCGACCTGCTCATCTACATGAACCGACATCGCTACAGCGCGGCCTTCCGCGAGGCGCTGCCCGTCGCAGGCGTCGACGGCACACTGCGCAATCGCATGAAAGGCACGCCCGCGCAAGGGAACGCGCGCGCCAAGACCGGCACCTTGAGCAGCGCCACTTCGCTCTCCGGCTACGTCCTGAGCGCGGCGGGCGAGCGGCTCGTTTTCTCTCTGATGATTAACAATCCCCCGCGCGCAGGCGCGTCGCCCACAAGTTTCACAGACGCCGTGACGGTGCTCCTCGCCTCCTTCGCGGGGCGTTCATAAAGCAAGAGAGACCGATTCCGACAACTGAGACCCCTCAATCATGCGCTTTCTCAAATTTCACGGCTACGGCAACGACTATCTCGTCTTCGAGGAGACGGAACTGGCCGGCGTCGCCTCTCTCAACGAGTTTGCGCGCCGCGTCTGCGAACGCCACTACGGCGCGGGCGCAGACGGCATCGCCGTCGTCGGAGAACTCGCGGGCGCAGACGCCGCCGCCGACTTCTCCCTCCGCATCTTCAATCACGACGGGAGCGAAGCCGCCATGTCCGGCAACGGCTCGCGCTGCGCCGCCGCATACCTCTACGAACGTGCGCTCTGGACGCGCGAGGAGCTACGCTTTCAAACGCTGGCGGGCGTCAAACTCTATCGTCTGCGCGCACGCCCGCAGCCCGGCCGCTACCGCTTCGAGGCCGAAATCGGCCGCCCGCGCTTCGACAGCCCCTCCATCCCTTTCCGCGCAGAGCCAGCGCCGCTCCCCGAAGTGCGCGCCTATCCGCTTGTGGTTCCCGGCGGCGAGGTCGTCACCGTCACGGCCTTGCAGATGTGTAACCCGAACTGCTGCGTCTTCGTCGAAGACTTCGAGGCGACTGACTGGCGACGCATGGGGCGCGCCATCGAGTCGCACAGGCAGTTCCCGGAAAAGACGAACGTCGAGTTCGTCCGCGTCCGCGACCGGCAGCGCGTCGAGGCGCGCGTCTGGGAGCGCGGCGTCGGCGAGACGCTCTCTTCGGGCACCGGCGCTTGTGCCGCAGCCGTCGCCTCGATGCTCAACGGCCTCGTCGAAAGAGAAGTCTCCGTGAACATGCCCGGCGGCCTCCTCGAAGTCCTCTGGCGCAACGACGGCGAAGTCCTCCTTACAGGCGACGCCGAACTGGTCTATACGGGCGACTGGCCGGACGAAAGGGTGAAGGCTGAAGGCTGAAAAGCGCTCCGCTTCCTTATCCAGACCCCTTCCGCCCTCCGCTCTCAGCCCTTTCCCCGCGCTGGACAGCCTCGCCTCCATGTGTTAGCCTCTTGTTCGTCACACAAGCGAACTTTTCGTAACATAAAACGAAAACATAGTTCGCTTGTTTTGCTTTTTGAAGACAGACGCTTTCAGCGCAACGCATCAAGGATGCATTCCCCACTCCGGCTGACAAAGCTCGAAGACTCCTAGAGTCGGAGGTCGAGGCAGGAAAACGAGTAGTGACCGAGCTCGCGCGCCGCTGAAAGCTTTCCATCGGACAGGAGAACCGAAAGAATGGCAAAATCCCTCTTGGGGGGCGGCGCGGCACTGACCGCGCTCTTCTCAATATCTTTGTTCTTTCAACCGCAGCCTTCAGTCGCCGAGACCCTCGCAGCATTACCTCAGCAACGACAGGAGCAGCAACAACAGACGCAAGACACAGACGCCGGGGTTTCTCTCGAAACCTCTGAGCCGAAGACTGTCCGCCTGCCGGATGAGACGGTCGCTCCACGCGAACTGACGAAGACGACGGACGCCGAATCGCAATCGACGCAGGCTTTCGTCGCCACTGCCTACTCTCTGCGCGGGCGCACGGCGAGCGGACGGATGGTCAGCAAGGGCATCATCGCCGCAGACCGCAGGGTATTGCCCCTCGGCACGCGCGTCCGCATCGACGCGGGCGCTTACACGGGCGAGTACGTCGTCGCAGACACGGGAGGCGCCGTGCGCGGTCGGAAAATCGACGTGTGGGTTCCATCGACGGGCGAGGCCATGCGCTTCGGCCGCCGCTCCATCAAACTCACAGTCTTGACCTACGGAGGCGGCGGACGCAAAACTTCGACCCCGCGCACGCGCGTGCGCAAATAGCCGTCACCTCAGAGTCAATTCAAACTCCTTACTTGAGGAGCACGCAAGCGAAGGCCGCTGTTTGAGAAAGACAGCGGCCTTCGTCTCTTTCGACGCCACCGTAGGTTGCGACACGAACCATGGCGAGTTTAAGATTTCCCGCGCCGCCCATGAACAAAGAAGAGAGTCACGCTCCCGCTCTGCGCCCCGCGCCGCTCGTCGAAGTGCGTCGCGGCGAGATTGTCGAATCCAGACATCGCGGCCACATCGCCGTCGTCGATGGCGACCGCCAACTCATCGCCTCTCTGGGCGCCGCCGAGACCGTCACCTACATGCGTTCGTCGGCCAAGCTGCATCAGGCCGTCCCACTCGTCGCCTCCGGCGCGGCCGAACGCTTCCGTTTGACAGACCGCGAGTTGGCCGTCGCCTGCGGCTCGCACAGCGGCGAAGCCGTCCACGCCGAGACCGTCGCCGGAATGCTCACAAAAATCGGCCTCACGGCCGACGCGCTCAAGTGCGGCGTACACGAGCCTTTCGACCGGCGGACGGCCGAGCGTCTGCGCCAGCACGGCGAACTGCCCAACGTCTTGCAGAACAACTGCTCCGGCAAGCACACCGGGATGCTCGCCCTCGCACTCCACCTCGGCGCGCCGACAGAGACTTACGACCACCCCGATAATCCCGTCCAACAGGCCATCCTGCGCGCCATCGCGGCCTTCTCAGACGTTCCGGCCGCAGCGATTGCCGCCGGTGTGGACGGCTGCGGAGTCCCCGTCTATGGCCTCTCCGTGCGCTCGATGGCGCTGATGTACGCGCGGCTGGTCGCGCCACCGCCCGATTTCGACGAGAACTGGCGCACGGCCTGTACGCGCCTGACGGCGGCCGTCACTGCTCACCCGGAGATGGTCGGCGGCACGGTCGAGCGTTTCGACACGGAATTGATGCGCGCCGCAGAGGGGCGTTTGGTCTCAAAAGTGGGCGCTGAAGGCGTCTACACGGCGGCCGTGCTGCCCTGCCGCGAGTGGCCGCGCGGACTCGGTGTCGCTTTTAAGATAGAAGACGGCGAAGACCGCCGCGCGCGTCCGACCGTCGCCGTCGAGACTCTGCGACAACTCCGCGTCCTGCGAGACGGCGCGCTCGAAGCCATGCGCCCGTATAGCCGCTTTCCCGTCCGTAACCATCGCGGCGACTTGGTAGGCGAAATCCGTCCCGACTTCGTCTTGGAGGGAATTTAAAACGCTCGCAGGGAAGTGGTCGGAAAAGATTCAGTGACCACGAGACGTTAAACCGTCAGCCTCGACACGAGCGTCCGCCGCACTGATTCCCACAGGTTGGCGACCGCGACGGCAACCCTTCTCGCCGCAACAAATAAAGCACATTTTCAAGTTCTGCGGCCGACGCTCCCTCCCGGCATTTCGCAAAAAATAGTGCATCAAAACAGGGCGAATGTATGGTTTTGTAGTAGCGGGAATGTACGATTTTCGGGTTTTGAGACCTGACGAGGGAATTAGTACGTTACCGGACATAGAGAGGAGGTAAACGATTTTACCTGAAGAAATCGCTATTTATAATTTCCGCAATAAGTTGCGGGTGAAGGGAGGGCGAAGTGGCACGGTCGTTGCAAAAAGGGGAAGTGGTTAAAACGTAGAGGGGTTATATAGAGTTATCGGGTCAGGCTCGGAGACAGCAGTAAGCGAAAACTTTGGGGGAGGTTTTCTCTTACTAAGTAGCGGACAGCAACTCTTCGGGGGAACGGAGTGGTTGTCGGCTAAGCAGTCAAAGGGCATCAGTTGCTGGGTTGCTGGTGGCGTTCTGGAGAGGCTTTGGGGGAACCCTTCAGAGAAGCCAGCAACCCGCAAATGTTTGACCGAATAGCTTTAAATAATCGGAAAGCGCGGTGAGCGGAAAAGCTCACCGCGCTTATTTTTTTGCCCGCCCATTTTCTCGACGATATCTCCGGTGCTCTCGTCACATCTCGCGTTTGCCGACGAGGCGCGTGGCCGTGTCGCCGCCCACGTGCGCGTCTTCAAGGTTGAGGCGCAGCATGCCTCCGGCGTCGCTGTAGGCTTCGCGCGCGGTTGCCTGTGCGCGTCGGCGGAGGAAGATGATGCCGCCGAAGAGTCCGCCGATGCTCAGGCAGAGCAGAATGGCGAGGCCGGTCGTCTTGAGTGTCGTCAAAATCACGTTGCCCATCGTGTTGGTGTAACGCTCTTCGGCGCGCGCCTGTGCGTGCGGGTTGTCGCCGAGCCAGCGCACCTCTTTTTCGTACTTCACATTCGAGGCCAGCGCGGCTGCCGTGCTCTCGTCGGCGGCGTCGAAAACGAAGACCGAGTAATTACCCTCGCGTTTGTAGAAAGAGGGGATGGGCTGCCCCGCCTGCCGCAGTTGGTTGATGCGCTCGTTGATGCGTGCGTCGTTGTCTGCGGCGTACTGCGGCGTGGTGAACTCGATGATGACGAGTTGCGCATCGCCGTAGCGCGCTGCGACGGCCTCTGTCCCGCCCTCGAATGAGACGGCGTCGAGAGCCGTGTGCGTAGTGCCGACAATCTTTTGCAGGACGGGCAGGCTGACGGCGTAGTCTGCGCTCGCCTGCGCCTGTTCCCAGTCGGGTAGGTGTTGAACGAGAACTGGAAATTCGCCGGGCTTGGCGTCGATGGACTGCTCGACCGCGCGCGCGAGGGCAGAGATTTGGTCTTCGGCGACAGACCCTTTGGGCGTTGCAGAGACGATGACGAAGGCAGAGCCTTTGACGAAACCAAGCGTCCCCGGAGATGAGAAGGCGGCTCGCCCGGCTCCCTCCAAGCCTTGTGCTCCGACGCGCGCGCCGCGTCCCTTGGCCTCTCTGGTCAGGAGCGAGTAGGCGGCTCCGTTGGAACTCGTCTGAAAAACCGTGACGGAGAGTTGTTCGCCCGCGCCCGTCTGGTAGAGACGCATGGCGGCGGTGGAGATTTCAAAATCCTCCTGCTTGAGCCCTGCGCCGGAGAGGTCGGGCGCGGAGGCCGCACCGGCGGCGACGAAATCGCCGAAGCGTTCGGAGAGGAGGCGCGCCGCTGCATCGTCCGCAGCGACGGCGGCGACCGTCGCTTGAACGACGACAAGCGCGACGAGCGCGAACGTGTAGAACAGTTTTCGCAGTGAGTAGAGCACGATTTTGGAAACCCTTCCTGTGTGCGGAGAACGCCGGTGCCGGTGGCGAGCCTAGCTGTCAGGATACACGTCTTCGATGTCCCGCGAGCGAGCATCGTTGCGTTCGGCAATAATAAAGGCTCGTGGGCGCTTACTGCCAGCGCCGGAGTTCGCGCAGGAGAAGGTCTGCGTGGCGACGCGGGTCTGGAATGTCGTCGAGGATGGTCGTTCCGCCATCCGCACCCGCGTTGTCCACGACCACGTCGCCGAAGCCGAGCAGGCGTTGGAAGATGGTAGTCGTCACCGTCACGTCCTGAATGTTGCGCAAGGGGATGTTGCGCGTCGTCTGCGAGATGAAGCCACGGTCAATCTCAATCTTCGAGTCGGTCAGCGTGTAGCGCACCATCATTCGCTTGAGGTGGAAATAGGCGGGGATAAGTAGGAGCGCGAGCGCCAGCGGTATCAGGACGTAGAGCGAAACGGTGTCGGGGGCGAGCCAGCCGAGGAGCGCCACCAGAAGGACGCCGCAGAGCGCGGCCAGCGCGTAACCAATTTTGACGAAGAGCAGCGTCGGGCGGACGGTGAAGATAATCTTCTCTTCAGAGTCTTCGAGCTGACCGCGCGCAGGCAGGTTCGGCGCATGCGCGTAGGCTTGCGGGTCGGAGGCAAGCGCTTGCTGCGGCGGGCGCGTGGCGACGCGCGTCTCTTCGGACGGGGCGACGCGTGTCGCTTCAGCATCGGCCGAAGCCGCGCCGCAGGCCGGACAGAAACGCGCGCCGGGGTTCAGACGTTGGCCGCAGTTCTCACAAAATTGCATCTCTCGCTTCACCTCTCAAGTGCCGAAGTCCCTGCGACGCGCACCGCGTCGAGAAGCTGCGCAGGCTCGCACGGGAGCATGATTATATCGTGCGCGCCCTCTTCGAGCGCCACGTCGCGCGACGACTCGTAACGTGACGGCAGAAGCAGGACGAAGGGCAGCATCCGGTCTCCGCCCGTCTGTTTACGCAGACGACGCAGCATCTCAAGGCCGTCCATGTCGTGCAACTCGAAGTCGACGAGCAGGAGGTCTGGACGCTCGATGCGCAGGAGATTGAGGGCTTGCTGGCCGTCGAAGGCCGCGCGCACCTCGTAGCCTGCCGAACGGATGAGCAGATTGAGTTGCGCCATGCGCGCCGCATCTGAGACGGTCAGAAGAAGCCGTCTCGGCATCGACGCTCCACCGGCCGCGCGTCGTTCGCGTTCGCGCATGACGGCTTCAAGCGCCGCGCCTGAGAGCGCGCCTCGCCCGCCGTCACTTCCTCCTCCTGCACGTGCGCCCGTCTGTGAGGCGACACCCGCCGCAATCTCCGTGTCATCGTGTGCGCGCTTCTCGCGCACGGCGCGACCGAGTGCGTCCGTGTCGCGGCGCGTCCGCGCGCTCGTCTCGAACGGCTCTCTGCGTTGCGCCCCCGCCCCTTCAGCATCCGACGCCGCGCGCACGTCGCCGCTTGCGCCCGGTTCGTGGACGCCGTGTGCGACGACGCGCGCCGTCGCAGAGGGTGTCCGTGCGACGTTCAGCGCCGCTTCGGCGTGTTCGATGAGGCGCTCGGCTTGCGTGCCGTCTGCGGGGAAGGAACTGATGCCGACGGCGAGGTCAGCCGCAGGGCGCGTCTCCGAAAACTGTCGGCGCAAGGCCATGAGGCTCGCGTGCGCGGCCGTTGCATCCTGCCCCGGAAGGTAGACGAGCAGAATGGTCGGGCCGTAGAAGGTGACGGCATCGAGTCGTCGCAACTGAAGCTTGAAGAAACCGTAAGCTTCCGCGAGCAGCCGCTCCGAATCCGCGCCGAGTAAGTGTGGACTCGCGCCGCGCGCATCGCTGACGAGCGCGAGAGCACCCGTCGTTCCGCTCTCTGCGTCGGCCGTCACGGCATCGACGACGAGCAGGAAGTTATCAATCTCGGAACGCTGTTCGGCGACGAGGGGTGCGCTCCTGCGTCCCGCTTCAACGCGCCAGAACAGCGAATCGAGACGCGTGCGCAACTCGTCTCGCGGCGTCGCCAGCGCGAGATAATCATCGACGCCGATTTGCAGCGCCGCTCCGCGCAGGGAGCGTTCGTCGCGTTGATAGAGAAAGACGACGGGCAACGCGTAGGTCTCTGGGCGCATGCGCCAGCGGCGTGCGAGCGCCGACGCCTCGGCGAAGCCTTCCTCGTCTGCACGCGGCACGACGAGCGCCACGTCGGGCGCAAATTCCGCGACGGCCTGTGCGGCGTGCGACGGCGTCGCGCGTCGCACCTCATAACCGACCGTGCTCAACTCCTCTTCCAGAGCGGCCGTCAGA
>DASZCR010000067.1:0-2020 GCA_035942915.1 Pyrinomonadaceae bacterium
TCATCGCCGTCCCCAAATCCGGCTCTTTGACGACGAGCAGCATCAGCACGCCCGCCACCGCCACCGACGGCGCAAACGTCCGCCAGAAGGAAGCCTCTTCGCCCGCGCGTCTTTCCAGAAAGCGTGCGAGGAAGATTGCGAGCGCCAGTTTCGAGACCTCCGAGGGTTGGAACGTGAAGCTGCCGAAGCGAATCCAGCGCCGCGCGCCGTTGACGGCCGGGAACGCAAAGACCGCGACGAGCAGCACGAGCGAGAGTCCCAACAGCCCGTAGACGAGGCGTGGGTCGCGCAGGCGACCGTAATCGAACTGCATCCCCGCGACCATCGCGCCCAGACCGATGAGCGTCCAGACGCCCTGCCTGACGACGTAGTGATACTGATTCTGGTTCTGCTGCTCGGCTATCACGGCCGAGGCGCTATAGACCATCACGACGCCGAAGAGCGCCAGCCCCACCGTCGCCGCGAACAACCATTCATCCGTCTGTAGCTTGCGAGCCATAAAATAGTTCTAGGGATGAGGAATGAGAGATGAGGGATGAGCCGACGAGGCTTCGTCCTGCTCCTCTCTCTCGTTCACCCTTGCGCCCTCCGTCCTCATCCTCTTCCAGACCTCTTCCTTGAACACTCGCCCGCGATGCTCGAACCCCTCGAACATGTCGAAGCTGGCGCAAGCCGGTGCGAGCAGCACGATGTCGCCCCGTTCGGCCGCCGCGTATGCGCGCCCGACGGCGTCGCCCAAGTCCGACGCGCGCACGACCGGCGCGTGCGCCCGCAACTCGCGCTCGATGCGCTCTGCGTCTTCGCCGAGCGTGACGAGCGCGCGCGCCTTCCGTTCAATCAACGGTGCGAGCGGCGCATACGGCGCGTTTTTGCCGCGCCCGCCGAGAATCAGCACAATCCGTCCGTCCTCGTCCGCCAACGCTTCGAGCGCCTTCAAGGCCGCATCGACATTCGTCGCCTTCGAGTCGTTGTAGAAGGTCACGCCGCCGACTTCCGCCACGCGTTCAAGCCTGTGCTCGACCGGAGCGAAGCGCCTGACCGTCTCGCGCATCGACTCCGGCGACGCGCCGCAGGCAAGCCCGGCGGCCAATGCTGCCAGCACGTTCTGCACGTTATGCAAGCCCTTGAGTTGCATCTCGTCGCGCGTCAACAAGACCCGCTCGGCCTCGCGCGTGCGCGCCACCAACTCACGACGCCCGCGCAGGAAAAGCCCTTCTTCCAACTCGCGCTCCGTGCTGAAGCGAACGACGTGCGCCCGCAAGCCTTCAGCCCACGAGGCCACCACCTCGTCGTCCGCGTTCAGGATTGCCACGTCTCCCGCCTGCTGGTTGCGAAAGATTCTGTGCTTGGCCGCGCCGTAATCCGTCAGAGACTCGTAGCGGTCCATGTGGTCTGGCATCAGGTTGAGGACGAGTGCGACGGTCGGGTGAAAGTCAACGATGGTTTCGAGTTGATAGCTGGAAAGCTCCGCGACCGTCCATCCGTCTTCGCGCGAAGACTCGGCCAGAGAGATGAGCGGTGTGCCGATGTTGCCGCCGACCTGCACGGCGAGTCCAGCATCTCGCAGCAACGCTCCGACGAGCGTCGTCGTCGTCGTCTTCCCGTTCGTCCCCGTCACGCCGACGAAGCGCCCGCGCGAGAATCGCCACGCCAACTCGACCTCTCCAATCACCTCCGCGCCAGCGCGCTCGGCATAACGCACCGGAATACTCTTCGTCGGGACGCCCGGACTGAGGACGACCAACTCAATCTGGTCGAGCAGCCACGAAGGCGCATCACCGGGGAGCAGACCGACGCCTGCCTCTTTCAAAGAACGCGCCTCTTCCGACCACTCTGCGAGCGGCTTTCTATCGTTCAAGGCGACGGTCGCGCCGCGCGCCGCAAGGAAGCGCGCCGCCGCCGTCCCGCTGCGCGCCGCCCCTATCACCAGAACCTTTTTGCTGCTCACGTCCACGAAAACTATTTACCCATCGATTCATCTACCGCAGCTTGAGCGTCGAGAGACTCAGCAGCGCGAAGA
>DASZCR010000068.1:0-11863 GCA_035942915.1 Pyrinomonadaceae bacterium
CAGGCGCACCCCACGCCAGCGCCTCAGCCACGCGCTCAAACTCGCGCAACTCGCCAGCGCACGCCTCGCACCCTTCGCTCAAGTGCTCCTCGAACGAACGCGCCTCGTGCTGTGTGAGCGCGCCGAGCGCGTAGGCGGCCGCCGTAGCTCTCGTCTCGTCTTCGACCGTTGTGTGCTTCATCGTGTCCCTTCGTAGGTTGGCCTGAGTATCTCGCGCAACTTCATCATGCCGAGACGCGTGCGCGTCTTGACCGTGCCGAGCGGCTGCCCAGTCCGCGCGGCAATCTCGCTATGACTCAAGCCCCCGTAGTATGCGAGGTCTATCACTTCCCTCTGTTCGGGCGTCAGGGCGTCGAGCGCGGCGCGCACGGCCAGTTGCGTCTCGCGCGCGGCCACCGCTTCCTCGACGCTCGCGCCCCCGGCACTCTCGGTCAAGAGGTCGAGCGGCGCGCGTCTCTCGTGCTCAAGGCGACCGGCGCGCAGGCGGTCGATGGCGCGGCTGCGCGCGATGGTCGTCAGCCACGCGAGCGGCGAGCCGCGCTCGGCGCTGTAGCGCGACGCCTGTCGCCAGACCTGCGTGTAGACATCGAGCAAGACCTCTTCGGCCTCGCCCGCGTCCTGCACGACGCGCAGGATGAGACCATAGACGAGGCGACTCGTCGCATCGTAGAGAGCGGAGAGCGCCTGCTGGTCGCCGCATGCGATGCGTTGCAAAAGCTCGGCCTGTTGGAGGTCGCGCGCGCCGTCTGCCGGCGTGGGGTTTCGGGGTGATGCCACGGCCGCTTTCGTCCTGCCTCCCCTTCAGTGTCTACGAGACGGCGCGCCCGTGTGGATTCATCCTTGCCCGGTCGGCGCGCCGGAACCGGGGCTTCCTCTGGGTCGGCACGTACTATACAACGAACCCGGCGCGAGGATGAAACTCAGCGGATTTCGCACGGCTCGGCCGCAGACGGACGCGCCAAAGCGGCGCGACCTTCGGCGGTGGAGATAACCGCAGGCCGCGCCGCTCTGTAAACCTGTGTCTCTGGCGAGAGACGGGGTTTTTAATCGGTCGCTTTACTGGATGTGGCTCGTCGGCTCAGGCGTCATCTCGCGGCGGCGGATGAAGCCTTCGCCGCGCTGCGTCAGCCCGGCCTTCTCGGCGAAGGTGTAGAGGACGGAAGCGAGCAGTTCCTTCGATTCAAGTTTGAAGGTGGCAATTCCTTCGGCTCTCGTGTCCGGGTCGCGGTACTGAAGCGTCAGGTAGCGCGCCTTGTTCTTCATGAACAGTGCCGGGAGTCCGAGTCCGTAGGGAACGGTGCTGGCGATGACGGAACCGGCCGTCGAGCGGCGCGACTGCGTGTCTGCCCACGCGGCGAAGACGACGGCGTAGGGGACGGAGAACATCTCCTGATTCTTCTTCTTGTCGCGGAAGACGAGCCGCTTGTTGGTATCGTCGAATGTGAGTGTGCCGTCGCTTTTACCGAAGCCTGCGACGCCGCCTTCATACTTGGCCTTGACGGTCGAAGGCGCGGGCGCGGGCTTCGGCGTCGTCACAGATTGGTTGGATTGTCCGCCGGTCGTCGCAGGCTGCGCAGGCTGCTGCTGAGGGGGCGTCTCAACGGTCGCCGTCGTCGTGCTGGCTGCCGGGTCGCTGATGGCGCGCGTGCGCTGGGCAGAGACCGCGCCACACGTCGCGGCCACGCAGACGGCCAGCGCGGTGAGAGTTTTCAATACTGCTTTCATATTGTCTCCTTCAAAAAACTGTACTTCCCGAAATGCGAAGCTTAGAGACGCGCGCCGCCGAGCGTACGTTGCCAGACGAGCGAACTTTTAAGCACGCAGAGCCGCTGTCGCTCCTCTTTCGTGCAGGCCGTTTCCAGTTGTTCGATAACGGCCTCGATGAGCGGGACGGCGAACGGCCCGGCGTGCGCCACGACCTGCGAGTAATAGTGCAGCCGGACGCCCGCCGCTTCCGGGGCGCGATGAAATTCGAGCAGCGCCTCGTCCGACAGTCGGAACACGTCCTGACCGACAGGCACGACGCGTCGCGGCACGCGCTGGTGAGACTCGAAACGGCCGCCCACGCGCTCGCGCCAGCCAAGCAGCAGGACGCCGACGAGCACGCCCTGTTCGTTCAGATAATCGGGACTGAGAACGGCCAACTCGGCGTGCGACGAAAGGCGCGGCCCGAAGCTTCCGTAATCAGGATTGGCGAGCAGCGTGTTGTAGATAACGCCGACGACCTCGCTCGCTTCGTCCAAAGGCACACGGACGAACTGTGCAAAACCGTAATCTTCGGGCGCGGGCGGCTCGCTCGCGTCCAGACGGTCAACGACGCGCGCCACGTAATCGACGTGCGAGTTCGACTTCACTATCTTCGCAATCTTAATCATGCGACTGTTTTCAGAAACTCTGTCTCGACCACTCCGGCACTTTGTAGAGAATCCACCAGAGCAGCAGTTGGACGCCGAGGAGCAGCAGTCCCATCGAGATGCTCATGACGGAGGCACGGCGTCCGCCGTCGTGCGGCGCGCGGCGCGCACGCGCCAGACCGATGCCGCCGAGCACGAGCGCCCCCGGACAGAAAAGGATGCCGAGATAAGGCACGAGCGCGTAGGTGACGAAAGCGAGTGCGGTGGTTGAGGCGCTGTTGTTGTTTTTCGTGAAAGGCATGGCTCGTTGTTGCTTGCGCCGACTTTCGCGTCTGCTCGGCGCGGTGGCGACCGTCGAGGCGGTCATAGAGGAGGAGGCGGCGGCGTGCGGCAATCGAGCCGCCGCCATGTCTCTCATGGCCGAGCCTGTCCGGCTGTTCTGTAAATGGTAAGAGGCGCGAATGGCGTCGAGCGGCAGGTAGCCGCCCGCGTTCAGTTCGCGTCCGCAAGTGGCGCAGAAGCGCGCACTGGAGCGTCGGCGTGCCGCGCCGCACGCGGGGCAGGCGTCCAGCGCCCAAACCTCTTTTTCCGTCGGCTGGTTGATGCTTTCGGCGCGCTCGCTGTTGTCCGTGCTCCCGTTCATATTTAACACCTGTGCTCGCAATCAAACTTCCGGGAAGAGGGGACGCTCTCGCGTCGCTTTCTGAGGGGCGCTCCCGTTTCAGCGCCGCCGCGCCTTGCTCGAAGCCTTGCGCGCGATGCGAAAGTCGAATTTTTCGCGCGCGGCGAACTCCTGCATGACGCGTAAGAACTGCTCACGGTCGCGCGCCGTCATGACGGCCGCCGCGTCCGCCGTCTCGATGGCGTAAGGGTAACCGTTGCCGACGATGCACTCGGCGCGCACGGCATCCACCGTCTCTTCGAGCAGCCCCGCCTTGTAGACCCACGCCGGGAGGTCGAGCCGCGCCGGGTAGCCGTCGGCCGTCGTCTGCATGTAGACGAAGCCGACGACGGGCGCGCCCTGCTCATCATAGAACTTATCAGCCAGATTGGCGCGCTGGCAATGCCAGAAGATGGTGCGGTCGCCCCACGAACGAAGCAGCGGCGCGTCTCCGCCTGCCTTCGCGGCGGTGCGCAGCAGTTGCGCGTCGTAGACGTTGGTCTGTCGCAGGGCGGGGTCGAGCGCCTCTATCAAGTCGCGCAAATCGGGCGCGAAAGATTGGTCGATGTAGCCGACGACCGGTACTTCCGCCTCGCGCGAGGCGAGGACGAGTTCCGTCAGCGCCTCGGCGTAAGACTTGAAGAAGAGCACCTCCGTGCCCTTGCGCCGCGAGGAGATGAGCAGCGTCCCGTCGAGGAAGGCGACCGGCATGCGCTCGCCGCGTGCGCGCCAACCCTTCTTTCTCTTGAGGAAGGCGCGGATGGTTTCGGCCTCCAACTCGAAACGCTTGAGACCGATGACCTGGTCGGGGCTTTCATAAGCGCGCTCGTGCTCCAACAACTCGCCCGGCGAGACGACGCGAAAGTGAGCCTCCTTCACATAATCAACCCCGACGGCGTGCGGGTTCTCAAACGACGCGACCTGCACCGCGCCGACCGGCATCGACACTTCGCGCCCCGGATAAATCTGGCTGCCGTCGGCGGCAAAGGTCGTGCGTCCGGCGAGCGCGGCAAACGCCCATGCGCGCGCCTCCTCGTGCGAACGCCAGACCGGCTCGAAGGGAACGACGACCGACCCGCACTCGTCCAACTCCTCGCTCGGATAGGTGACGCGCGTGCCGCCGCGTTCGGCCACGCGCTCACGAATCTCGGCCGCGCGCAACGCGCCGAGCGCGCGCAGACGTGCGGCCGCCTCGCGCACCTCGCCGCGCAACGCCCGCTCGAAGCTGACGAACTCCGCGCGCTTCTCCTCAAGCGCCGTCATCAGGCGACTGTGGTAGAGCATAAAAGCCGTGGGGTAAGTGATGGGTGATAGAAGCGGAGTGATAGGTGATAGGTGATGAGTGATAAGAGAAAAGCTTCTTTCCTATCACCTATCACCCATCACCCATCACTCTTTTCCCCTCACTTACTACTTTTGCGTATCAGTCGCGCGAGGTCTTCGGCGGTGGCCGAGTAGCGCGTGGTGGTCAGTTTGCCCTGAACGAAGGTATAGGCGATGCCGTCTTTGAGGTTGACGAAGCCGCTCACCTCGCCTTTGTCCTGCCGCTCGAACTTCGAATTGTTGACGAGGCCGAGCGATTCGGGCGTGTCGGTGGCGCGCTCGTGCTGAAGGACGATTTGCATCACCGTCCCTTCGACTTCGGGCGCGAGTTTGCGCGACTCGACGAACTTCGAGTTGACGAAGAAGACCGTCACCGTGCCGCCCGCGACCTTGAACCGGAGCGTCCCCGTCTGTCCGGGAACGTCTTGGATGGGGCGTCCGAGGACGCGCTCGACATCCGCCCGACGCGACTTCAAAGGCTCGATGCCGTTCCACTCTCCCGCCCGCGTCGGACTCGCGCCCGCGACGGCGAACAGGAGCAGTGCGGCGAAAACGCTGCGCGCAATGGTGTGGAGGAAGTTCTTTGTGTTCATGGCGCGATGCTACCGTAGAAAGTTCAAAGTTTAAAGTTCAATTTTCAAAGTCAAAAAACGGCTCGACCCAACGCGCACGCCACGGCGCATCGGGTCGAGCGTTTGAACTTCAACTTTCGCGCGCCGAGTCGTCTCTCTACTTGGCGAACGGGCGCACCTGTTCGGCAGCCGCCTTGAGGTCTGCATCGTCGGGCGCAAGCTGCAAGCCGCGCTCGTAGGCGGCGAGCGCCTTCGCATACTGCTTCGACGAATGATAGACGTAGCCGAGTTCGCGGTAGATGTTCACGTCGTTGGCAGACTTCGCGGCGGCGCGTTCGAGCGCGGCCGCAGCCTTCGGAAAGTTCTTCGCGCGCGAGTGCGAAAGGCCAAGCAGGTAGAGCGTCTGCCCTTGCGCCGACTCGCTCGTCGAGAAGCGTTCGAGCGCGGCGGCGGCGCGTGCAAACTGCTCGGACTGAATCAACGTCTGCGCATGAAGCACGGCCGAACTCTCGTCGGGTCTCAGACGCGCGAGCGTCTCGCTGGCGCGCACGGCGCCGAGGCGGTCTGTGGCGGCTGTCGCGGGCGCGGCGGCCGCGCGGCGCAGGTAAGCGTGCGTCAGCAGCGTCCACGCTTCGGCGAGACGCGGGTCGGCCGTCGTCGCGCGGTTGAGGAGGTTGACGGCCGCGTCATTGTCCTTGCGCTCCAAGGCCATGCGGCCGAGGTAGAAGAGCGAGAGCGAGTTCTTCGCGTCGAGTTTGACGGCGGCGTTGAAAGAACGTTCGGCGTCTGCCGCCTTCCCCGTGCGATACTCGGCGAGACCACGAAAGAAGAGCATCGAGGCATCGGGCGTTACACCCGTGCGCGTCGTCGCGGCGACGAGGAGCGGGAGCGCCTGGTCAAACTTCTCGACGCGGACGTAGGTCTGCGCCAGTTCGGCGACCGTGTTCGGGTCTTCTTCCCCGGCGGCGCGTTGCAGGTCTAGGGCGCGCTGCAAATCGACGGCCGCATCTTCGTACTTCTTCAGCGCGACCTCGGCGAATCCCGCGACCTTGAAAGCCTCTGAGTTGTTCGGGTCAGAGGCGGCTATCTGTTTGGCTTCGCGCAGCGCGGCGTCGTAGAGCTTCTGCTGGTAGAGCGAGTAGGCGCGCGCCGTGCTGCTTGTGCCGCTCGTCGTGTTGGCGACGGCCGGACGCGTGCCGGTCGTCGTCGTGTTGTTGCGCGCGGCGTTGGCGGACGCGGCGGGCGTGCCGGTCTCGTTGCGCGAGGGCTGCGGCGTCGGCGTTGCGACGGGCGTCGGGTTGACGCGGCGCGGGCGCGAAGCGCCGGACTGCGCAAGCCCCTCGACGGCGAAAACGAGCGCGAGCGTGGCAGCGACGAAGGCGAAACGGATTCTCTGTCTCATCATGGAACGAAAGTCTTTCACAGCGAACCGAGGATTTCAACTTTTGCAGTGAACGGGAAGCGGGGAGGAGCCTCTCTTCCGATGCTCCGCGCGCGGTCGGGGTTCGCTCTCCTTGAGAGGACGCGTCCTCTCAAGGTCAGTTCAAAGCAGACGCCAAAAGAGCCGGTCAGCCATCAGGCCGACCGGCTCTTTCGCGGCATTGTCTGCGCGAGCTTTAGAAGTTCAGTTTGAGGCCGAACTGGAACTGGCGCGGGTCGAAGGCGGCAGTGGGGCGGCTGTAGTAGCGCCCGGAACCGTCGCGTCGGCCGAAGGCGTTGACATCGGTGAAGAGCGGCGAGGCGGCCGCCTGATTGAAGCGATTGAACAGATTGAAGCCCTCTGCAATCACGTCGAGATGGAAACGCTCGCCGAGTCGAATCTTGCGCGTGACGCGCAGGTCGAGCGAGGCGTAAGACTGCGTGATGCCGCGATTGCGGCCGAGATTGCCGGAGGTGAAGGGCGGCGGCAGGACGAGCGTCCCGTCGGCCGCGACGTTCGGGCGGTCGGTCTGTCCCGTCTGGTCGTTGTTGGTATCGACGCCGGTCAGGATATTGAACGGGCGACCCGAAGAGATTTCAAAAATCGGAGCGACGACGAAATCGGCCAGCACGCGCCGCCAAGCGTCGCCCGTGCGCCACGTGTCGGGCGCGGCCAGCACGCCGCTGAAGACGAAGCGGTGGCGCTGGTCAAAGAGCGAATCGGCGCGCTCGGCTCTGAGGTTGTTGGCGTCCTGCGGCAGCAACAAGGTCTGCAAGTCGGACGAATCGTCGATGGCGTGCGACCACGTGTAAGAGGCGAGGAACTGGAAGTTGTGCGAGAAACGCTTCTTCAACTCGAAGTTGCCCGCGTGGTAGATGGAGTTGCCGTCGGAGACCTGCGCGTTCACGTCGCCGAAGGTCGAGACGACGCCGGGACGTGCGAGCGCGCCCGTCGCCGTCAGCACGTTGTTGAAGACGGCGGGCGTGACCGCGCCGCCCGTGACGGACTGGACGAAGAAGTAGTTCGGCCCGCCCGGACGGAACAGGTTAGCGGCAAACGGTTGCACGACCGCACCGCGCGTCGTCACGGCGACGAGTCCGGGTATCGGCTGCGCGACGATGTTGGCGCAGGTCGAAGGCGAGAGCGAGAGCACTTCGGCGGTCGAGACGGGCTGGCGGTTGTTGCAGCGGACAAAGTTCTGGATGAGCAGATTGTTGTTTGCCGGGTTGAGGTTGGTCGGGTGCGGCAGATGGTGCGCGCCCGTAAAGAGCCACCCGGCCGTGAACGACATGTTCTTCGTCAACTGTCGCTCAATCTGCGCGTTGGCCTGATTGGCGTAAGCGTATTCGAAGTCTCTTGAGACGGGCAGCGGGAACGGCAGGACGGGGCCGAAGCCGGGGAAGGTCTGGTCGTTGAAACGCTGGCGTCCGAGTTGATACTCGGCCGTCGGCGCAACGCCTTGCGTCAGACCCGGAAAGACGACGCCCTGAAAGATGGCCGACGCATTCAGTGTCGAGCCGCAGGGCAGGGCGGCAGGGCCGCCGCACGGCAGACCCGGCGCGGAGACGAACTGCTGCTGCTGCACGTTGTCGGCGATGTCGGAGTTGAAGGCGATGCCGAGAAGCGGGTGGTCGTAGAAAATGCCGTAGGCGGCGCGGATGACCGTCTTGCCGTCGTTGTTGATGTCCCACGCCAGACCGACGCGCGGCGCGATGTTGTTCTTATCGCGCGGGAAGCCCTGCTGGACGTTGAAGAAGTCCTGCGCGGCCTGCACCTGCGCGGCCGTCAGCGAGATGCCGTTTCTCAGCGTGTCGGAGAAGCCGCGCGGCGCGACTTCTCTGGTCAACTCCACGTCGTAGCGGACGCCGTAGTTCAAGGTGAGATTCGGGCGCACCTTCCAGGAGTCCTGCGCGAAGACGGCGAGCGGGCGGTTGCTAATCTTCGAGTTCGGGTCGCCGAAACCTTGTATGAAGTTGCCCGGGAAGCCCATGCCGTACTGCTGCACGGGCGTGATTTCGGGCGAGCCGGGAACGAACGTGCCCGCTGCGAGACCGCCGAAGTTGAAGAGACCGGCGAAGTTCAACTCGAAGGTCGCATCCACTTGAATGGCCGCCGCGTCGCCGCCGAACTTGAAGTTGTGATTGCCGACAATCCAGTTGACGTTGTCGGTGAACTGATAGCGGTTCTCCGTGCGCAGAACGGGCGAGAAGAGTTCGCGGCCGATGAAGGCCGTGCCGGTGATGTTGAAGGCGACGGCCTCGCCGTTCTGCGACTTGAAGGTGGCGCGGCGCGAGCCGAAGTTGAAACGCGCTTCGTTGACGACCGAGTTCGAGAGCGTCGAGGTGAAGGCCGTGACGAAGGAGGCATCGCGCAAGGTCTGGATGCCTGTGCGCGAGAAGTCGTTCTGGCCGAGCGCCTGATTCTGCGACTCGACCTGAATGCCCGTGATGTCCGACGGGTTGTAGCCGACGCGGAAGTACATCTGATTCGCGTCGTTAATCTTATGGTCAACCCTCAGCGACGAGAAGGTCGTGTCCTCGGAGATGGGGAAGACCCTCTCCAAGTTGAAGAGCGGGCGAAAGGCGATGGGCTGCCCTTGCGCGTTCGTCGTGAAAGGGATGGGCGTCCCGGCGAGGAAGAAGCGGCTGCCGACGACCTGACCCGGCGCGAGACGGCTTGCAATCGGCACGGCCGAGCCGACGACGAGTTGCGAGGCTGCAGGCGCGACGACGAGCGGGTTAAAGCCCGTCAGCGCGGTGTTGCCGCCGCCGGAGGCGAGATAGGCGTAGTTGATAGTGCCGATGATGAGCGACTGTCCCTGCGCGCGTATGGCGGGGTTGGCGTTCGCCAGCAGCGCGCGTCCCTGCGCGATGGCCGTCGGGATGAAGGCGGCCTGCGCGGGCGTCAGACGGTTGAAGGTGATGGCGGCCGGGAACAGCGGCCCCAGTTCGGGGATGGCCGGGATGGTCGCAGCGGAATTAAGACCGGCCTCCACGTCGCTCGTAAAGAAGCCGGACTCCTGCCGTTTGCGCTGCTCGAAGGCGAAGAAGGCGAAGGTCGTGTCGCGCGCCAGCGGGCCGCCGATGGTCGCGCCGTACTGCGCGCGCGTGAAAGGAGGCTTCTTGTCGGGGTCGTTGTCGATGATGGGCGCAAACGGGTTGCGCGCCTGAATCGACTTGTGACGAATGAAGCCGAAGACGTTGCCGCGCACGTCGTTCGTCCCGGACTTGGTGACGACGTTGACGACGCCGCCGGAGGTGCGCCCGAACTCTGCCGCGTAAGAGTTGCTCACAACCTGAAATTCCTGCACGGCCTCCTGCGAGACGGTCGAGCGCGCGGCGTTGACCGAGTTATCCGTGTTATCTGCGCCGTCAACCTGCACGAGATTGGAGCGGCCGCGCTGTCCGCCGAAGTTGAGGCCGGAGGTCGGGGCGGGGCCGATGGGGCGACCGTTGTCGCGCGTGACGGTCGAGGTCGTCAGAGTGAAGTTGATGTAGTCGCGCTGGTTGATGGGGAGATTCTCAATGCGCTGCTGGTCGACCGTGTTGGCGACAGCGGTGCGCGAGGTCTCGACCAATTCGGTCGTCGCGCCCGTCACGGTCACGGTTTCGCCAAGCCCGCCCAACTCCAAAGCCACGTCCAAGTCGGCCTGTTGTCCGACCGTCAGCGCGATGGCCGGAACGACGGCGCGCTTGAAGTTCGCCGCCTCAACCGTCAGTTCGTAATCGCCCGGCGGGAGGTTGGTGAACTGATAGAGACCCTCTTCGTTGCTGGTCGCCGTACGCACGGTGTTGGTCGCCGTCTGTCTGGCGGTGACGGTCGCACCGGCGACGACCGCGCCCTGCGGGTCGCGGACGAAGCCGCGCAGGTCGGCGGCGTTCGACTGTGCCTGCGCGAAAGCACCCTTCGCACCAAAAAGCGCGCACGCGCAGACGAGCGCGAAACGCAGGACGGTCGAAGCCAACCGCCGGGAGGGGAACGCACGCATGTTTTTATTCTCCTTCAGAACTGATTTGCTGCTTCAAACTTTGAGACGACGCGGAGGCGCACGCCGCGAGCGCCGCTCCGGAGACTTCATTTCAACCTGCGGTCGGCGCTCTCACGCGGCGGCTCGCTCAAGCGAACTTTTACTTGCTGCGCGCGTCGGAAGCTTTGGATGTGTCACGCGCGATAAGGATGTCGAAGGACGCTGCACGGGGCGAACGCGTCAGCCCTCTCCAAGAGGGGGAGCAAACGGCCGCGAGCGAAACGTCTCGACTGACGAATTTGTACAGCAAAAGCCGCCCTTTGGCAAGAACCCCTGTACGCCTGTGTACCCTAAGCTTCCGTGCTTTCGCGTGCCCCTGCGGCGGCGCTCCGGCCACGCGTCGCGCGCGCTATCGTGCGGCGCAAACCCGCGCTCATGCCGAGCACGCAGACGGCCAACTCCGAAGCCGCGCGCGGAGCGAAGGCCGCGCGCCTGAGCAGACCGCACAGCCGCAGACGCGCCCCGAAACGCTCCTCATAAAGCGACGCATAGACGCGCGCCAGCGACGCGAAACTCTCCCCTTCTCCCCAACGCGCAATCGTCTCGGCCGCCAACTCGCCGCTCTCCAAAGCCATCAACATCCCGCTGCCCGTGAACGGGTCGATGAACGAAGCGGCATCGCCGACCGTCAACAAACCTGTCGTCGGCGTCGTCTCGCCGCGCCCGAAACTGTCGAGCGCCACGCCGAGCCATGCCGACGCGACGCGCGCGCCTGCCAGCGATTCGCGCGCCCGCGCGTTTCTCATCAAGACCTCCGTCATCAAGCGTCCGGCGTCGCTCGCATGTGCGCGCGCGTCCGAAGCGCGGACGATGAAACAGAGGTTACTGAGTCCCTCTTCGACCGGACTGAGGCCGCCGTAGCCGCCTTCGTAAAAATAGATTTCGCACGCCCCTGCCTCGCCGCGCGCGCCTTCCAGATGCGCCTTGAAGGCGACCAGCGGCGCACGCTTTAACTCTTTCCCGCGCCTGCCCTGCACGACACGTCGCGCCAGCGTGCGCGCACGCCCCGTCGCATCCAGCGTCACGCGCGCACGACAGAGATGCTCCTTCCCATCAACTTGCAGACGCACACCGCGCACGCCTCCATCCTCGACGACGGCCGACGCCGTTGCCCCTTCAACAACCTCAACCCCGACTTCGCGCGCGCGTGTCAGCAGAGCGTTGTCCATCCGCGCGCGACTCAAGCCGAGAGCGCGACGCTCTCCCGCCACACCGAACCACTCGCTCGGCACGTCCACACCGCGCCCCGCGCGCGTATAAAAGACCGTCCGCGCAACCGTCTGCGCTCCGGCCAGAGACATCCGCTCGCCCACGCCGAGCCGCGCAAAGTGCGCCACACACTCCGGCGAGATGAACTCCCCGCACAACTTCGCACGCGGAAAACGCTCACGCTCCGCCAGCATCACACGCGCCCCGCGCAACGCAAGATGAATCGCCGCACTCGCGCCCGCCGGCCCGCCCCCCACCACTATCGCGTCGAACTCATCCATCATAAAGACTCAGTGA
>DASZCR010000069.1:0-10212 GCA_035942915.1 Pyrinomonadaceae bacterium
CTCGGATTGAGAGTATCTTGACCGAGAATGTTAAAAGCACTCGACGTCCCTCTCACAATGTTATGTCTGAAAACAACATCTTCTATCGTCGCCTGCGGCCCTGAATCTCCTCTCACCGTCAAGACAATCGCATAACCACTCTGCGACTCCAACCAGTTATGCTCAAAGAGATTGCCTTCTATCAGGACTCGTCTCGCATTCTTCACCTCGAAGATGTTCTTGATTGACCATTGCGTGGTGAATCCCTCGGCTCCGGCTTTCCACCGCAGAGGTTTCGAGAAATGGTTGCGACGGACTTCGATATCTGAGGGAATGACTCCTGTAAGTCCTCCTGCAGCGCCGCCGAACATGACGTTTTCACCGGCCGCTTCTAAGTAGTTATTGATGATTTTGTAGGGGCCGGGGCCGTTCCATCCTCCTATCGCTTGCGAGTCCTGTCCGCGCTCTTTGAAGTCTGCAAAGTAGGAGTCGAGAATGTCGGTCGCGGCGCTGTTGAGTGCCACGCCGCGTTTGACGGCCTGCTCAGGAAAGGCGTGGAGATAGCAGCGGTCAATGACGAGATGGTGCGGCACTTTATCGAGCGTGTTCTGCGCCAGAGAGCCGTCGCCCAATTTGACGAGGTCGAAGAGCGTGACGGTCGCGTCGATGGGTCGGAACTCGATGCCAATGAGGCGATAATGATGCGCGCCGGGCGCGGTCAGCAGAGCGGGGTCGGCGTTACCGGGCGAAACGAGTTTGGGCATCAGCGGCGCGTGCGCGGGGCTGACGCGTGTGCCTGCGGGCGGCAGAGCAGAGTCGGGAGTTGAAGTGCGAATGGTTATCCACGCGTCGCCCGTCTTCTTCGGCAGGATGAAGGGGCCGACGAAAACCGTGCCCGCTTCGAGCACGATAGTGTCGCCCGATTGCGCGGCGTTGAGCACGGATTGGAGGTCTGCCCCGGCCGTCACGTTCCATGTCGCAGCGTGCGTCCTCGAAATGGCCGCGCCGAACATGAAGAGGGTAAGTAAGGAGATGATGGCGAAACGGAGCAGCGTGTGTGCGAGAGGTCTCTGATATCGTGGTTCGTAAGAAGACGTGCGAAGGATAGACATTCTGAAAAACCCCACTTCGGTTAACCGGACAATCTCAAGCGGCGCACGGCTTGAGACTCCTGGCTTTGCGGACCCGCATCACTGCGGGGGTGCCTTTGTCGGTGTTGGCTGTGTGCTCTCGGTGAGAAGAATCGGGGCGAGCGGGAATCTCGGCCGGAGGGCGTCGGCCGTCTTAGTCACAGCCTGTGCTACGAGGTGTGAAAACGCAGACGACGAGCGCGACGGCACGTAGCAGAAGGCCGTCGAGATTGAGCGAAGACGTAAGCTGTGTGTGGTCTTGTGTGCTGAAGGAGTAGCGCGGGTGCTGACGGAGGAGGTCGAATCCACCGATTGCTCGACAGGGCTTCAAGCGCCTGAGTGGATTCTGACTGCCCGCTTCAAACCGGCGACGCTCGCAATGAAGAGCGCGAACAAGCTCTCTTGCTCGCTGGCGTGTGAGGAGACCTCGACCGAACGCCTCGACGGCTGAAACTGTGGGCGGCATTCTCCGACTGCCTTCGGCAACCAGACAATCTCTCCGAAAAGAGACTCACGGCTTTGCGTCCCTGCCTCGCGGCAGGTTTGCCCTTATCGTGTACAATCGTCGCCTTGCGAAAGAACTCGGTCGCCTCACGGTCGCTTCTGACCGAAAACAACCTCATTTGCATTAAACCGTTTTGGCAATGGTTTGTCAACTGCTTTTCATCCGCCCCGAAGACGCTTCGCAGATGGGTGACCGGGCGGTCGCTTTTCGGCCGTCAAACTATTGATTTTCCTACGCTTACCGGATTAAGGGTGGTCAGGCGAGAGTGGTGTCCCAAGCGCGCAGCCAGAGTTCGAGGACGAGGAGCATCCAGACGCGATGTGGGGCGTCGCCCGCGCCCGTGCGCGCCTCATCTATCAGGCGTTCGACCGCGCCGCGCTCGAAGACAGGAGCGAGGCGGCTGTTGTCGGGCGAGAGCAACGTGTCGCGCGCCCACGCGTCGAGGCCATCTTGCAGCCAGCGATAGGCGGGAACCGGAAAACCTCTCTTCGGACGTTCCAAGACCGTTTCCGGCAGGCGCGACGCGCAGAAGCGACGCAGGACGTTCTTCGTACGGTACTCCTTGCGCCCGATGCGCTTGACCTTGACGGAGTTCGGCTGTCGGTTCGCCCATTCGACCAGACGGTAGTCGAGGAAAGGCGTCCGCGCTTCGAGCGAGGTCGCCATCGTCATCTTGTCGGCCTTCATCAAGAGGTCTTCGACGAGCCAGGATTTCTGATAGACGGTGAGGAGTTGTTGCAGGGGGTCGCGCGAGGGTGCGGCCGCGTACTGCTCGGAGAGGATGCGCTCGGAGTCTCGACCATCTGCGCCCGGCCATAACTGATGCTTGTCGCGCTGGTCGAAGTAGCGCGTGATGTGCGGTCGCGCGCTGATGTTCCAGTCGCCGAGCGGGACGGCCGCGAGTTTCTCTGCGCGACGCTGAAAACTGGCGGGCAGACCGAGTTTAGAGAGCGCCGCCCCCGTCTCCAACAGCGTGCGCGGGACGCGTTGCAGAGTGCGCACCCTGTCCCACTCGCGCTCCATCTGGTCGAGATTGTAGCCCGCCAGAATCTCGTCGCTGCCCTCGCCTGAGAGCACCACTTTCACGTCGCGTCGGGCGAGGCGCGAGACGGCCAGCAGCGGCACGAGCGTCAAGTCGGCCAGCGGCTCGTCGGCCGCGTAAATCACTTCGGGCAACGCGTCGAGAAACTCCCGGCGGTTGACGACGACCTCGTGATACTGCGCGCCGACATGCTCTGCGACCTGCCGCGCGTAAGGCAGTTCTGAGTAGTAGCCGCCTTCGTCGAAGCCGACCGAGAAGGTGTGAAAGTTTCTGTGGCCGAGTTCGACGGCCGCCGCCGCGATGGCGCTCGAATCAAGCCCGCCTGAGAGGAAGACTCCGACCGGCACGTCCGAGGCGACGAGCCGCAGTTCGACCGCATCGAGAAAGAGCGCGGCAAACTCCTTGTCCGTCTCCTCCTCGCTCAACTTCTCGCGCTCGTCGGCGACGGCCGACGACTCCCAGTAGCAGACATCTTCCGGCTCGCCGCCCGCCTTGAAGCGCAATAGGTGGCCGGGCGGAAGTTTGCGCACTCCCTCCCAGACAGACTCCGGCCCCGGCACGTAGCGAAACGTCAGATAGTCCCACACGGCCTGCCGGTTGACTCTGCGCTCGACCAGACCCGATGCCAGTATCGCCTTCAACTCTGAGGCGAACAGCAGCGTGCGCCCGTCCCAGAAGTAGTAGAGCGGCTTGACGCCGAGCCGGTCGCGGATGAGAAGCAGGCTGTTTTCGACCTTGTTCCAAGCGGCGACGGCAAACATGCCGTTCCAGTCCTGAACGGCGCGCTCGCCCGCCTCCACGAGACTGCGGAGGACGACCTCCGTGTCGCTCTGCGTCGCCCAGTGGCGTTGGCCTCTGTCTTCGAGTCTGCGACGAAGCGCGCGGTAGTTGTAGACCTCTCCGTTGAAGACGACGCCGAGTCCTGACTGCTCGTCCCACATCGGTTGATGGCCGCCCGCGAGGTCGATAATCGAGAGGCGGCGCATCGCAAAGGCGAAGCCGTCCTGCGCCCACGCGCCCTCGTCATCGGGGCCGCGATGAAGGATGGCGTCGTTCATCTTCTGCACGACGCGCAGGCTCTCTGCGCGCGAGAGGTCGCCTGCTACTCCGACGATTCCACACATTGCTGCAAACCCTCTTTTAGAGACCGCTCGTTCGTTCGTACTTGCGCGCGTACTGCAACTGCCCTCGCCAGACTTCGCGCACAATCATCTCGCCGATGGGGCGCGTGTAGTGGTTCGGGTCGTCGAAGTTGGCGGCGTTCATCGTCACTTCGTTTTCGTAATCGAAGTCGTAGACCGTGCCCATCTCGGCCAAATCTTTTCTGAGCAATTCGTTCTCATGTTCGAGCCGGAAGTCTGCGACCAGACGACGCGCGTCGGCGTGCGTGGGGAAGATGATGAAGGCGAGTTCGATGCCCTGCTCCCGGCAATAGTCGGCGATTTTGCGCAACTCCTGTTTGTACTTCGACGGGTAGACGTAACTCTTGTAATACGCGCCCGTCACGTTCTGCAACTGGTCTTGCCAGAAAGCCTCGCGCGACATGGTCGGCACGCCCAACTTCGGGTCGGTTCCCGTCAGAGTGCTGTGCGCGCCGTAGAGGGCTGATTCGAGCACGGTGCGGTTGACGAAGTAGAGCGCGGGATTCGCTTCGACCGATGTGAAGAGCTTGGCGCGGTCGGTCACGTTGTAGTCGTTGTAGACGTTGAGGCTCAAACCGACGTAGACCTTCTCCAACTTGGTCCGCCGTGCGGCGAACCAGAAGGTATCTATCATCTCGCGCAGGCTTGCGCCGCCGTAGGCGAAGTTGAAGTAGTCTTCGCCGCTCGCTTCCCTGACCATCTCTGCGCGCAGGGCGAGCATCCGCGAGTCGCCGAGCAGGATTTTCGAGCGCGGCGCACGCCGGAACTGATTCATCTTCCAGAAGCATGGATTGAGTTGCGCGGCGGTGCGAAACTTCGTCTCGTCGGAGATGAGAGAGGGCGCGCCGAAGAAGTTGAACGGGTCGGAGAAGAAGACGAACGCCGCGTAGCAGGCGAAGGGGAGGCTGAAGAGCAGCCCCTTCTTCAGGAACCGGCGTGCCGCTCTCCGCTCAGAACTGGAAATAGATGAACTGCTGCGACTCATTGAATGCGCCGAAGAAGAGTATGGCGATAACAGTTGCATAGTAAAGCCCCCAGCGCACGGCGGCGGGCTGGCGCGCCAGCGTCTCGCGTCCGCCGCGTCGGCGCTGCGCAAAGTGTACGACGAGCAGCAGCGCGACCGCCCAGACGGCGATGATGAAATCCCACTTGTCGCGCCTCATCAGGACGTTCATCTTGAGGAAGGCGAGGCTGCGCACGTCGGTCGGGAGCGTGCTGAAGCCGTCGAAGAGATGCGTAACGATGTAGAAGGCGTCCGCAAGGCTGTTGGCGCGGAAGAAAATCCACGCGAAACAGACGAGCGCAAACGTGACGCCGACTTGCACGGCGCGCACAGGCCACTCCCAGACCGTCCCCGTCAGACGCCGCAACATGTTCCCGCCCGTCAGGCGTTGCGCCTGAATCTCCGCAATCAGGTAAAAGCCGTTGAGCGCGCCCCAGACGACGTAAGTCCAGTTTGCGCCGTGCCACAGACCGCTGACGAGGAAGGTGAAAAAGAGGTTGAAGTAGACGCGCGGCGGCGTGCGGCGGTTGCCGCCGAGCGAGATGTAGAGATAGTCGCGAAACCAAGTCGAGAGCGAGATGTGCCAGCGTTTCCAGAACTCGGAGATGGACTTGCTGAAGTAAGGCCGGTTGAAGTTACGCATCAGCTTGAAGCCCATCACCTGCGCCGAGCCGAGCGCGATGTCGGAATAGCCGGAGAAGTCGCAGTAGATCTGGAAGGCGAAGAACACGGTCGCAACTATCAGCGAGATGCCCGTGTAAGAGCGTGGGTCGTCGTAGACGAGATTGACGAAGGGCGCGAGGCGGTCTGCGATGACGACCTTCTTGAACATGCCCCACAACATCAACTGCAACCCGGCGACGACGCGCTCGTACTCGAAGCGATGCTCCTCGCGGAACTGCCACAGCAGGTTCTGCGGTCGCTCGATAGGCCCGGCCACGAGTTGCGGATAGAACATCACGTAGAGCGCGAAGATGCCCGCATGACGCTCGGCCGGCGTGTGTCCCCTGTAGACCTCGATGGTGTAGCTGAGAGACTGGAACGTGTGGAACGAGAGACCGACGGGCAGCAAGATGCTCAAAAGCGGCGGGACGGGCAGCGCCAGTCCGGCCATGTCGAGCAGTCCGCGCAGAGACTCGTTGAGGAAGTTGTAGTACTTGAAGACGGCCAGCACGCCGACGTTCGCGCCGATGCTGGCTATCAGGTAGAACCGTCTGCGCCGCCCCTCCGAGTTCTCGATGAGGATGCCCGCCACGTAATCGACGAGAATCGTGAAGAACAGTATCAGGATATAGACGGGGCGGAAGACCATGTAGAAGTAGCAACTGGCCGCCAGCAGCATCATCCAGCGGAAGCGATGCGGCAGCAGGAAGTAGAGCGCCGTGACGACGGGGAAGAAGATGAGAAAGTGGAGCGAGTTGAAAAGCATGTCTGCGGCGTGATGGTTGGCCGAGCCGGTGCGGACGTTCGGTCGGAGCGGTTTCGAGATGCAAGAGGCTTCTTGCGGGAAGCGCCCCGGCACACAGCCGGGACGCTCTTAGAACTTAGCCCAGAACGCGCCCGCGCGGCAACTACTTTTTCTCGTCGGGCGCAAGCCCGGCGGCGACCAAAGCGCGCCCGGCGATTCCATGAAAACTTTCGAGGCGCGCATGGTCTGTCCTTGCGGCCGCTTGAGTCTGTGCTTGACAAGCATGCGCGCCTTGCGGTCTGCTCTGCGTTATGGCGTCGCCGCACGACTCGCGAGCCGGTTCGCCGCAACCGCTCAAACTTCTGGCCGTCTCCTTCTGCTACCCGCCGCTCGCTTACCCGCGTTCGGTGCAGGTGGCGCGTCTGCTGAAGTATCTGGAAGCCTCGACCGTCCTCGTCTGCGCCGACGAAGACGAGGCGCGCAAAGATGCGACGCTTGAGCCTGACGCGGAGGCGCATCTGGCGCGCTGCCTGCGCGTGCCCTTCGCGGTCTCCGGCGCGCGGCGTCTCGCCAACCGTCTCTCCTATCGTCTGCATCGCCCGCTCTGGAATCGCCTCAACCTCGCGCCTGACAAGTACGGCGCGTGGAAGAGCGCGGCGCTCGGCGCAGTCGCAGAGTTTGCGCGCGGCGCTGACGGCACAGACTTCGACGCGCTCGTCACCTTCGCGCAGCCTTTCACCGGGCATCTTCTCGGACTCGAACTCAAACGCCGTTTCGGCCTCCCATGGCTCGCGCACTTCAGCGACCCCTGGGTTGACAGCCCCTTTAACCGCTACGACGAGACGGCACGCCGTCTCAACCTCGCGCTCGAACGCGAAGTGTGCGAGACGGCAGACCTGCTCGCCTTCACTTCGGCCGAGACGATTGACCTCGTGTTGAGCAAGTATCCTGACGAGTGGCGCGGGCGTGCGCGCGTGCTGCCGCAGAGTTTCGACCCGGCGCTCTTCGAGCGACGCGCGAACGGAGAACGCGACTCGAAGTTGGTCGTGCGCTACGTCGGCAACTTCTACGGCGAGCGCACGCCCGCGCCGCTCGTCCGCACGCTGCGCGCGATGCTCGACGCCGACGCGCGCGCCCTCGATGATGTGCGTTTCGAGTTGGTCGGCGTGACGGACGAAGAGCTGGTGCGCCGCACAGGCGTCAGCACTTTGCCCGACGGACTGATTGAGACGCGCCCTCCCGTCGAGTATCGAGAGAGTTTGCGGCTGATGGCCGAGTCGGACGGCCTGCTCGTGATTGATGCCCCGGCCGACGTGAGCGTCTTTCTGCCGTCGAAGTTGATTGACTACGCGGGAGCTGGTCGCCCCGTCCTCGGCCTCTCGCCGAAGGGCGCAGCCGCCGCGTTAATCGATGAACTCGGCGGCCTCGTCGCAGACCCTTCGGACGACGCGTCGATGTTGAAAGCGACGACAGCCTTCCTCGCGTTGTTGAGGCAGCGGAGAAGAGCGGGGCGGGCGGGCGAGGCGTGGGGCGCGCCCGACGTGCGCGGGCGCTACGAGGCGACGCGCGTCGCAGCCTCTTTCGCAGAGATGCTGAGAGGGATGCTCAACGAGAGGAAGGCGACGGCGCGTTGACGACGGCGGCGACGCCTGCGGTCGCCGCTTCGAGCGCGTCGAAGTCGCAGCCGGGGTCGCGTCCGTCCGTGCCCCGGCCACGATAGGGAGACGAGGCGGCGAGCCTGTAGTTGCCGCGCGCGCGGTCTGCGAAGTTCTGTTTCGAGAACTGCGCGGGGTAGAGATTTCCCGTCGGGTATCTGTCGGCGTTCGCGCCGATGATGAGATTGTTGCGGATGAGAGCGCGCGGGAAATAGGTGTCGATGGTGCTCAGGCCGGGCGCGCGACTGTCGCCGATGATGCCGTAGTCGTTGTGCCACGCGATGTTGTCCGCGAAGACGAATCCGGGACTCGGCGTGCCGTAGGCCGTGATGATGTTGCCCGTCTGCACGATGGTGTTATGGCGGACGACCGTCCCCGGCATGTCGCTGATTTTCATAAACTCGCCGCTGCCGCCCCAACGCTCGCCATCAATATCCTCAAACAGGTTGTTGCTTATCTCGACATTCTTCCCCTGCCCGCTCGGATTGAGAGTATCTTGACCGAGAATGTTAAAAGCACTCGACGTCCCTCTCACAATGTTATGTCTGAAAACAACATCTTCTATCGTCGCCTGCGGCCCTGAATCTCCTCTCACCGTCAAGACAATCGCATAACCGCTCTGCGACTCCAACCAGTTATGCTCAAAGAGATTGCCTTCTATCAGGACTCGTCTCGCATTCTTCAACTCGAAGATGTTCTTGATTGACCATTGCGTGGTGAATCCCGCTGCTCCGGCTTTCCACCGCAGAGGTTTCGAGAAATGGTTGCGACGAACTTCGATATCTGAGGGAATGACTCCTGTAAGTCCTCCTGCAGCGCCGCCGAACATGACGTTTTCGCCGGCTGCTTCTAAGTAGTTATTGATGATTTTGTAGGGGCCGGGGCCGTTCCATCCTCCTATCGCTTGCGAGTCCTGCCCCTGCGCCTTGAAGTCCGAGAGATGCGAATTAAGGATTTCGGTCGCGCCGCTGTTCAAGGCGATGCCGCGCTTGGCCGATTGCGTGGGGAAGGCGTGGAGATAGCAGCGGTCAATGACGAGATGATGCGGCACTTTGTCGGGCGTGTCCTGTGCGCGCGAGCCGTCGCCGAGTTTGACGAGGTCGGAGATTTCCATGCGCTCGTCGGCCGGGCGAAACTCGACGCCGACGATGCGGTAGTGATGAGCGCCCGCTGCGGTCTGAAGCGCGCTTTCGTTGCGTCCGGGCGAGACCAATTTGGGAAGCGCGTGCGCGTGCGAAGGCGTGAGACGCACATTCTCAGCGGGAAGCGACGAGTCGGGCGCAGAGGTGCGAATGGTTATCCACGCGTCGCCCGTCTTCTTCGGCAAGGTGAAGGGGCCGACGAAGGTCGCTCCGGCTTCGAGCGTGATGGTATCGCCGGGACGCGCACGGTTGAGCGCGCGTTGCAGGTCGCCGCCGCGTCTGACTTCAATCGTCTCGCCGGGGGCTGCTGCCGCACGTGGCGCGTCCGGCGCGGGGAGGGTCGCGCGGCGCGGCCTCTGCCGCGTCTGTGCAAACGCGTAGACGAGACAGGCCGCGATGAGCGCGCCGACGAGCACAACTACCCAGACGCGCCCGAAGTCTCGTCCATCGACACTCTTCTGCCGCATCACTGCTCTCTCTTTTAACCGTAGTGCGCCCAGTAGTAGACCGCTTTGACGTACTCGCCTGCGACCATCTCCCAACCGCGCGCGCCGAGCCACCAGAGATGCGGCGCGGGCGTCTCGTCGCCCGGCGCGACCGCTTCGAGTCCGACTTCGACGCCGCTGCCGCGAAAGAGTTGGCGCATCGTCCACAGCGCGCGGCGCGAGTGGTAGGCGGAGGTGACGATGATGAAGGAGCGCATCCCGCGCGCGTCGGCATACTCGCGCAGCAGCACGGCCTCTTCGTAGGTGCTCGAAACCTTGCGCGGGAGCACCTCTATCGACTCGGCGGGCACGCCCGCGCGTTTCAACTCGTCGGCGGCGCGTTCGACGAACAGAGGATTGCGCTGCTCTGCGCTCGACCAACTGCCGCGCTGCCCGTCGTCTGTGAGCAGGATTTTCGGCGCGCGTCCCTCGCGGTAAGCTTCTGCGGCGCGGCGTGCGCGTTCGACGTATGTCGCAGAGCCGCCGAGCACGACAATCGCTTCGGCGCGCGGCAGTTCGGCTCGCGCGACGAGCAGACGCGCCGCACCCCACGCGATGAGAGGCCACGCGAGCAAGGCGGCGACGGCGCACTTGAGCAGGATGCGCGCGCGCCGTCCGTCTCTGTTGTTCGCCGCTCGCCAAGCTTTCATCCCTCAAAGCTCTACCAGCAGATGCCTTGATAGCTCTCGTCGCTCGTGCGACCGTCGAAGATACGCACGAG